>NC_023035.1:685000-985000 GCF_000507245.1 Salinispira pacifica
AGGAAGCTGAGCCAGAATACCGTTGACCTGAGTATCTTTTTGACCAGCTGAATATTGCCGGAAAATGGCTAAGAGACAGCTGCAGAGGAGAGAATGAGCAGGAGTTTCACCGCCGAGGTTTCAAACGAAAGAAGATGCAGACACAAGGAAATCGTAAAATCTGGTACAGCCTCTACGGCAGGATGCTCGAGAGACCACGGCTGGAGGCCGCTTTCAGGAAGGTGAAGGCAGCGAACGGAGCCCCCGGAGTAGACGGAGTGAGCGTCAAAGCCTTTGCCGACCGTCTGGCGGAGCAACTCGATGTACTTGTGAAGGAATTGAAGGACAAGAGCTACCGACCGCTTCCAGTCTTGAGGGTGGAAATACCCAAAGACGGGGGAGGAGTAAGGAAACTCGGGATACCTTCGGTTCGCGACCGGGTAGTCCAGCAAGCCTTACTGGACATTCTAAACCCAATATTTGACCCGGACTTTCATCCGTCCAGTTACGGATACC
Source organism: Salinispira pacifica (assembly GCF_000507245.1). GTDB lineage: Bacteria > Spirochaetota > Spirochaetia > DSM-27196 > Salinispiraceae > Salinispira > Salinispira pacifica. Next base: position 685,496 of record NC_023035.1, read on the forward strand.
GACCGGGCAGAAGCGCACATCAGGCAATTGATAAGGCATCTACGTTCATGCGCAGGTATGAATTGGAATGGGTAGTGGATATGGACTTGTCGAAGTGTTTTGACACACTGAAGCATGACTTTTTACTGACTCAAGTACGAAAACGAGTTGCCGATGGAAGCATCTTGAATCTCATACGCCTCTTTCTTGAAAGTGGTGTGATGACGGATGCTGGTGAAGAGAACACTGAAGAAGGGAGTCCCCAGGGCGGGGTGATTAGTCCGCTTCTCGCGAACATCTACCTCGACTTCTTTGACCAGTGGAGCATGGCACGAGGGTATCGCATAGTTCGCTATGCCGACGATATCCTCATCTTTGCTTCATCACAAAAAGGTGCGGAACGTCGGCTTGCAGCTGCAACGCATTTTCTGGAAGAAGAAATGGGACTGGCTGTGAATCGTGAGAAAACTCACATTACAAACCTGTATGAGGGGGTGCGCTACCTTGGAGTAGTAATCTCTCGTCACCACACCCGGATTCAGGAAAAGAAGGTGAAAGCCTTCAAGGACAAGGTCAGGAAACTGACCCGACGCAACAGCGGGAGACCGCTGGGATCGACAATTTACGAACTCAATCCAGTACTACGCGGGTTTGCTAACTATTTCAGGATAGCAAATTGTACGAAGGTATTCAGGGAGCTGATGAGCTGGGTACGCAGGCGATTGCGGGCTATTCAGTTGCGACTTTGGAAACGCTCTTCCCGGCTGCACCGCCGATTGCGGCAGCTGGGATTTCAAGGCGAGTTCAAACACATCAAGATGAGTTCGTGGAGATCGGCTAAAAGTCCGCTTGCAGCCATGGCGCTGCAAAACAAGCACTTTGAAGAGATGAATCTGTTTTCTCTCGACAAGGTACAGGTCGCAATTTCTGTCCGGCAGCTTGCTGGATAACTGAAGACAGGAGCCGTATACGAGGTCCGTACGTACGGTTCTGTGAGAGGGACAATAAAGGAGGTCATTCCTCCTTTATTGCCCTACTCGATTATGGTTCTACACTGAATCACCTCTCATTTCATAAGATGTAAGGAAGTACTATGACGAATATTGGAATTATGGGCCTTGGGGTATACACCCCGGAAACCTTTATGGATGCCTCGGAAATCTCTGCAAAGAGCGGTATTCCCGAGGATGTGATCCAGAAAAAATTCGGGGTTGAAAGGAAGCCCGTACCCGGGCCGGAAGACAGCACAAGCGCCATGGGAATTGCAGCCGCCAAAGATGCCATAGAAATGGCAGGCATTGACCCCAAAGATATCGATGTGGTGATTTGGAACGGCGGTCAGCACAAGGATTATCTGAACTGGCTGGCAGGACTCCATGTAGCCCGGGAGATCGGGGCGGACAACGCCTGGAGCTTCGATATGGAAGCCATGTGCGGCTCCATGATGGCGGGTATGGAAGTTGCCCGCAGCCTGATGATCGCCAATGAGAATTACAACACCGTTTTGCTGGTCAGCGGATACCGCAACGGCGACATGGTGAGCTACGATGTAAAAGAAACCTCCTTTATGTACGATATCGGTGCCGGCGGTGCGGCCATGATTCTCGGCAAAGGACATGATGCAAATGAAATACTGGGCACCGCATTCCGCGGTGATGGAAGCTTCTCCACCGACTGCGTGGTGAAGGCCGGCGGAAGTGCCAATTGGCCGCCAGAACCGGAAGACATCCACAACATGCATTTTGTTATTGATGACGTGGACAGTTTCAAAAAGAAGCTGGGCGAGCGCACCCTGCCGAACTTTTACACGGTAATCAGGGAGTCCCTGAAAAAGGGCGGGTTGTCCGATAATGATATTGATTACCTGGCCATTCTTCACTTCAAGCGAAGCACCCACGATGTGGTATTGAAGGAACTGGGCCTGGAAGAAAAGCAGACCACATACTTGAACGAATACGGCCATGTGGGCCAGAACGACCAGATCATCTCCATTCTGGAGGGGATTAAGAGCGGAAAAATCAAGGACGGAGATAATATCGTGATGGTGGGCGCAGGCATCGGATTTGTCTGGGCTGCGGCCACAGTTCGCTGGGGAAAAAAGAAGTAAGTCTGAGCCGGGGTGGGGCTGGGCGGGTGCAGATCAAAAGGCATATTGATGCCCTCCACAGCTACACCCCGGGCAGCGGGCCCGGCCCTTGGGCGGGCCGGGCTGAAATACCGGGGCCGTGAATTTACCGCTGCCCATGTCCGTCAGACGCCATTAATAATGGAACGAAGCTCCCACAAAGGGCATTCCATCTATGAGACGAAGATCGGGGCTGAATTGTACGCTGCCCTCTTCGATATTAGCCCTGGCGGCCTGGGCTGCACCCTCGGCAGACCAGTGAGCAAGAAGCCAGTTGACAAATAGCCCTCCCCAAAAAACCCCTGACGCGGGCAGCAGCTCAGCATAATCCAGGGTTTCGAAGTAGGCCTTGGTTTCCCCGGCATTATCCAAACTGTTCTTCAGCTCCTGGGGAAGAAGATTGTAGGTTCCCAGGGCGGTACCACCCACGATGGCGAGGTGCATGCTCAGCTGTGCAATTCCCAGGCCGGTTTGACCGGTCTTCAGCTGTCCGGTTCCGGGAATCAGAAAAGAAGACTTGGCCATGCGTTTTACATACATCTCTTCCTGTTTCCGTATAGAAAGCTCCTCTGCCAGAATTACCAGGTCGTCAAACAGGATCTCATCCAGGGTCTTCCCCTGAAGATTTGGTGACATGGAAAAAAGCTCCCGGGAATCCAGCGCATCTGTTGAATCCTCGGCGAAAAGTGTCATTGGAACTATCATAACCAATAGTATTATGATCGTCTTTTTCATACCTGCTCCTTTGGAGGTGAATTTGACTCTACTACTAAAATAGTCATAATCCGTGGGGTTGTCAGCTTTTCCGGAATGCAGGCAGCTAAATGATGAAAGGTCTGAGGCGAAACATCTCCTGCTCGGCCTCTCTCATCAGGCCGACCCGGCTCCATCACCCCGGGTAATGCATTCACCGGCCCGGCCCTTCAGCGGGCCGGGCGGTAAACCTACTCGTCTTCCATAGGCGCATTTTTCTTCTTACGGGCTTCCATCCACTTGTTGAGAATGGTCAGTTTTGCCCAGCCGAGCAGAACGACGCCTACACCAATCAGTACCCACCAGTACCATGCCATACGTACCTCCTGACCTCTTCGGGTCTTATTACTGCCCCTGACGGGGCTTGAGCTGCCTGCGCAGCGCGAATCCAAGTGCAAGAAGGGCGATAAGCCCGCTGGCGAATGTCAGCGATGCAGCCAGGGGAAGATCGCCCATCCGGGCTCCGGTGACGTACAGGTCCTCGAAGCTTCTGAACATCCAGTAATTCGGGAAGGCAAAGAAAAGCCAGTGCCAGCTGCGGGGAACTGCGATGCTCACAAAGGGAAGGGTGAAGTAAATCATCATCACCACCTTGAGTGCAGCCACCGCCTGGATCTGGTTCTTTGCAATGCCGCCCACCAGCAATGCCACCAGCAGGGGAAGAGGCGCGGATGCCAGCAGCGCTGCCATCAGATGTGACGCCGGTACCGTTCCTCCCATGAGAATGTAGTGTCCCGCTGTGCCCGCTGCCAGCCCGATGATCCCGGCAAGCAGCCCCCGGGAGGCAAAGTAATCCAGGGAACGCAACGGACTCACGGTGAACGCCTTGGTGACGTTTTGCTCCTTTTCATCCACCATGGCAAATGCCACTGCCAGGCCGCCGATGAGGCTGGCGAGCATCACCATGCCAACCGAAGCGTATTCCCGGATGGGCGAACCGCTGCCGGTCTGTTCAACCTCATATTCGCCTGAGAGGGAGCCGCGGATTGCAGCGGCGTAGACCGCCTGCATGATCGCTTCACTGTCTCCCTCTTCGTTTCCTTCCAGAAGTATCTCCAGGCTACCCGACGAATCGAGAAAAAATCCGCCCACGCTGTCGTTTCTGGCCACCCGGTCCCGAACTGCATCGGCCGTTTCGTAGCGTTCCACCATGCCGTAATTCTCAAGGGCGTCTGCAAAGTTACCGGCTTTCTCAATGATCTCCGGGCCCTGTGAATCGGAGATTTCCGCCGACAGCTGTGCGGCATCGGCTGGAACCTGCACCGCATAGGTCAGCACAGACCCCTGCACACCCGGCAGAAAGAGCCGCAGCCCGATGGCCAGCAGAATGGGAGCTGCGATTACATAAACTACCAGGCTGTCCCGAAGGGCATTGGTTATATCAATTTTCATCAGTGTAAGAATTCGTTTCATATCAATCTCCCTGTAATAGCCGTGCCCGCACGCTGAATGCAGCGAATACTGTGGCGGCGCCCAGCCAAGCCAGCCCGGTGAGCAGCGTCCGGGTGATCAGCTGCGGATTCCCGGTGGGGAAGAGTGCTTCCCGCAGCGCAAAGAGAAGCCCGTAGCTTGGGATGTAGGACACCCACAGCGGTGTAAACACCGGGTAGATGTAGCTGAAAAACGGCAGCATATTCAGAATCAGGACCGCCAAGCCGGGAAAGAACCAGCTGCTCAGGTTATCGAACCATGCGGCGAAACCCAGGCCGAACACGGTCATAAAGAGACTCGCCCATGCGATCAGTGCGATCACCGCCGGCCAGTTGACTCCCAAGCCCATTCCTGCGGCAACTACAACTATGCCGTAGCTCAGGGAAAGGAGGAGAAACACTGCGGCCTTGCTGATCAGGTAGGGCCAGAGGCCTGCGGGAGTGATGCGGTAGGCCCGGATGGTTCCCTCCTGCTTTTCCTGAAAGACAAAGACCGCCACCAGGAGAAAGCCCAGAATACCCACCTCCAGAGCGAGGAAGACGGGCAGTCCTGCCAGGTTGACCGGGATAATTTCTGCACGGGGTCGCAGGCGCCGGACCGGAACCGGCTCAAGGTCTGCGCCCTGGAGGGTGCGCAGAGCGGTATCGATTGTGGCCTGAAGCAGATTGATGCTCTGCCGGGGGATTTCCCTGGGCTGGGTGATGTTCACCTCAGGTTGTTCTATGGTGCCGTGCACCGTTATGCCGATGGCATTGGGGTTCTCTTCAAGCAGTTCGTCCAGCTCCTGTTGTGATTCCGGCAGTCCCGACAGATCCGCTCCCATCTCAACCAGGGCTTCTCGAAGGGGCGAACCGGGAATTGCGTCGTAGAGGTATTCTCCCGGGCCTGTGGAAAACTCTTCGGGCAAAAATATCACCAGGGCAATCATCAGCAGTGCGATGCCCGCAACCACCGCCGCATGTCCGTTGCGCCAGATGAGTTTGCCGTCCTGGGCCAGCAATGTTGTGACTGCACTCATGCGAGCCCCCTTCCGGTAAGCTGAATAAAGATCTGCTCCAGTGTTGCTTCCTGGCTGTGCATTGTCTCCACCTTCCCGCTCTGAAGCAGTTCTGCGATGCGCGTGCCGTCCTTTTCCGGGAACAGCAGCTCTTTTTTCACTGTGCCGTTGATCCTGTGTTCAACCGCCACCGATTTCTCTCCGTACTGGAGCTTCAGGTCCCGGGGGTATCCATGGCCACAATTTCACCTTCATTGATAAACGCCACCACGTCGCAGAGTTCGTCTGCACTGTGCATGTTGTGGGTGGTGAGAAAGATGGTGCAGCCCGCCTCCCGTTTCTCACGGATGATGTTTTTCACTCCCTCGGCGGTGGCCGGGTCAAGGCCGCTGGTGGGTTCGTCCAGGAAGAGGATGTCCGGGCGGTTGATCAGGCTCCGTGCAAATACAAGACGCTGCTTCATCCCCTTGGAGTAGGCGCTTGCCCGGCGGTCGGCCACGTCCTTCAGCCCCACCATATCCAGCAGCCGCAGGGGATCCTCGGTTTCGTTTCGGTAGAGCCCTGCATGGTACTTCAAATTCTCAAGGCCGGTGAGTTTGCCGAACACATTGGGATGTTCAAAGCTCACGCCGATGCGGTTATAAAACTCATCTCCCTGTTCCGAGAGGGTCCGACCGTCATACAAAATCTCGCCGTGCTGCAGTCCCAGCAGCCCGGTCATGATCTGCTGGGTGGTGCTCTTCCCGGCTCCGCTGGGTCCCAGAAACCCGAAAATCGTTCCCTGTTCAATGGAGAAGCTCACGTCCTTCACGGATGGATTTCCCTTTCCCTCGTAGTCATGTGTCAGATGCCTTACTTCAATCATGTTTCTCTCCTGTAATCAGTTCGATAATTGAATCGTCAATCAGTGTCAGCGATCCGTCGCTCAGCCCGAGAATTCGCTCAACCGACCGTTCATAGACCTCCATTGCCACGTTGATCTGCTCCCGTGCTTCAGGGCTTAAGAGCCCGTGACCGGATTCCCCGGAACCGGAGCCCCCGGGACCGGATTCTCCGGAACCCAGCCCGGATGCGAAGGTCTGTACCACCTCTGTGCCGATGCGAAGCACGAAGCGGGCTGTTTCTTCAGGATGAACAACATCCATGCTGCCTTCCTGCCGGCCCTGCTCAAGAATTTGAGCAAGAATGGGTGCCACCCGCTCAACGCTGCGTTCGCTCAGACGGGAGCGGAGCAGAATGTTCCCGTCGCTGTAAAAAACCTGGGCGATTGCTATCATCAGATCTCTGTTTTGTGCCTTGAATTGATTGGTCTGGGCAAACAGGGCATTCAGTTTCTCCACCGCAGACATTTCCGGATCGTCCAGGATCGCCTGGGCACCGCCCAGCGACTGTTCGGCGGCCCGTTCGGCAAGTTGGTCGAGAAGCTCCTCCTTGGACTTGAAGTAGTGGTAGAACGCACCTTTGCTCACACCCACCGCGTCAATAATTGCATTCACACTGGTCTGATCGTATCCCTGCTGCATGAACAGCGTCATTGCGCTGTTCAGAAACTCCGTCCTGCGTTCTTCTGGCTCTTTTGCTACGTACACTCCATCCTCCATCTGCTGTACCAGGTAAAAACCGACCGTCGGTACGTACCAGCGGTCGGTTTGTAATATAGGCCCATTCCAGCCCTGTGTCAACTGAAATAGCGTCTGCAGATCTTGAGTTTTTTGGAAATTGATATGTCCGGGCTGAGGCGGCCCGATCTACTTGAGAAGATCTATGTGAGAATACGACCCAGCATTTCTTCCAGCTCGAGCCAATCGTTCTCGCCGCCGCTGAAGTAGCGTATCAGGAGAAAGCCGAAGACCGCGGCAAGCACCTGGTTTACCCGGTCCGGACCCGCAACCGGCGACAGCCCGTCCCGGAATCCCCGAACGGCGATGGCAATGGCCTCATCCTTCCGTACATCCGCGGGATCCCGGGTGCCGATATAATCCAGTATGATCCGCACTTCGCCGGGGAACACCGACTCCCAGTCCTGTGCGAATTTCACAAGGGCCTGAATCGGGGCTGCTTCCGGTTGAAGACTGATCTGAGCTACCCGGGCCGAGCAGGCAAGAAAGAGGGCTTTTTTACTGGGATAATAGTGATACAAGGCGCTTTTCGACATGCCCAGTTCTTTGGCCATTTCCCGCATCCCCACACCGGCATATCCCCGGCGCCGGAACACCTGTACCGCACGATTTGCAATATCTTCCCGGTAGGCATCGTGGTCAACAATCTTCGGCATGCATTCCCCCTGTATCTATCAGCATTCCGGTCTGAATTCATTTTCGGCACATGGCGTCAGTACATCCATGGTATGAGCTTTTTGGTACGTGATGCGTAGTCCTCAAATTCCCGGCCGTACTTTTCAGCCAAATATGCATCCAGCCGCGGGATGTGTATCCACACAAACATTGCCGTCATGATCACAGGTATGGCCGCTGATATGAGGGATCCGGTCATCAGCGCCAGACCCGTCGCCCAAATCATATCACCAAAATAATTGATATGCATGGATACCGAAAACAGCCCGCCGGTGTACAGCCTGCCCCCATTCTCCGGCTTCGCTTTGAAGCGTTTTCTTTGATATTCGGACCAGGAGTTAATGAAGCTGCCCAGAACGAACAGGACCGCCCCTGCAGCAGCGCCGGCCCCCGGGGCGAACCGTTCCCCAGTGCGGACAGCCCGATGGTGAACTGGATGATCCCGATCCACACCCCCACCACTATGGCCTCCGGCGGATCGATCCGTCGCGGCAGAAGAACCAGGCTGGTGAGGGCCATGCGCACAAGCAGCAGCGAAAGAGCCACCGACACCAGGATCTGGCGGGCCGGCACGATTGCATGTCCGGGGAAGAAGCCCATAAGATCTTGAAGGGCGGCTGCCGCAGGAGCATGCAGTAGAAGAACAAGAACCCCGGTCAGGGTGACCAGTTGAGCCATCAGCCAGAGCAGTGTGACTGCCGAAAAATTTCTCTTTTCAGAATTCATGGGTTCCTCCTGATTCACGGTTTTTTCGTTCTTCGCACCGTTCTTCTGATACATTGACCTGCGTTGCGCTCTCACGTCCCGGCCCGGGAAGATTGGACCCGGGCCTGTATGGCTCCTCCGGAAGCAGGTGGCCCAATATCAGCTTGAGATAGAACAGCGGAATGAACCACTCCAAACCTGCGGGAACCTCCGCAAGCCGGGGCAACAGCACCACCATCGCGCCATACAGACCGAATGCTGCAGGGCGCTTCAGGTACAATGGGGTGAGCAGCACAATTCCCGATCCTGCAATTAGCGCCCCGGATAAAATCAGCAGCAGCGTCCAGCGTGCATCACCGTACAGAAAACTCACCACGGCAATATGAAGGAGGTGAGCCATTTGAAACGCCATGTGGGACCAGGCGCTCCGGTCCTGCCTGTGAAACCAGCGTTTCGCAGTTGATGTAGCGTTGGTTATGACGCCTCCGCCGATATCGAAGGCGAGAAATATGGTGACCGCCAGCAGCCATACAGGTCCTGAACTGCGGCTGGCATACCAGATGCCCGCAGCCCCGGCCGAAAGTACAGCTGCCCCGAATTGCAGCACCAGTTCTGCCTGTTCCGGTCCCGGACCCGTCAGCTGATCCAGAATTCCGGCAGGCCCCGTTCCTGGTTCAGGAAAACGCCAATTGCTATGTGACATACCCCCACACTCCTTTATAGACCGATTGGTCTATAATAAGGTTGATGTGGTAATTTGTCAATTGATGAGGGGAGGGGGAGCAGCACACCCGGCGGAATTTCAACTCATCAACTCAACGGATTCGCTCCCGGGCTTTCAGAGCGCAGCAACTATTGCTTTCATTCCGGAAACCATCATCTCAAGAGGCATGAACGGAGTTCCGGAGCGTTTTTCGCCCATCTGATCAGGCAAAAGCGGCACATGAATAAAGCCGGATATGAGAGCAGGATTGTAATGTCTCAAAATGTAGAAAATATAATTGCACACATATGTTCCGGCGCTGTAGCTCAGTTCGCCGGGTATGCCTTCAGCCTTGAGTGCATCAAGCAATTTCAGAGTCGGCAGTCCGGTAAAATATGCATCCGGACCATCCGCTTCGATGACCTGGTGTCGCGGTTGTGACTGTGAATTATCCGGAATTCGGGCATCCATGTAATTTATGGCCACTTTTTCAATTGATATGGAGTTGCGGCCGTCAGCCACCCCGGTGCAGATTACCGCATCGGGCTTCTGCTCTTCGATTGCCTCAATCAGCACATCCCCGGATGAAAAAAAGCTGGTGGGAAGCCTGAGTGCTGCAATGCTGTTTCCGCCGACAGTGTCCGGCATGGATCTGGCCATCTCCCAGCTGGGGTTGATATTATCAATGCCGAAGGGATCGAATCCCGTTAGTAGAACTTTCATACTCCCATCCTACTTGAATAACGGGCATGGGTATACGCATGCCGGCCGAAAGAGGAAATAATGAAATTTTACCTATCATCCCATATAACTGCTCGTAGAGGTAGATTAGGGCCTCCTGAAAAAACCCTATGCTGCCATATTACCATACCCCAATACCACGGGGAAATGAGACTTCGGAATTTTTCGGCTGCGCCGTATAGCTATGATAAAGACGCAAAAAAGATCCATGCGAATCTTTTCCAGGTTCATCACCAGCATGACCATGGCCACCTGCGTTTCACTGGTCTCAGAAAGCTTTGTCATTAATCGACCCATTGAGTACCGTCGTTTTGCTCTACCGAATGTCCCTTCAACGGCTATTCTATCCAGCTCATCCTGACGGGTCTGTTTCCTTCGTTCTCGATTTTCTCCACGATCTTTCGGTGGACGACCCAGTGGTGGACCAGATAATCTGATTCCCCGTTCCTTGCACCAATTCCGGTTGCCCCTGGTGCAGTAAATCTGATCGGCGTGTATTGATTCCGGATACACGCCATATCTCTGTTTGTAATTTTCAGCCTGCATGACTAAATCTCCAGACTCGTTGTATGGATCCCATGAACAGCGATCGATAAACATGTACCCGTTAATATTGGCGGATGAAATCTTCATGCCGAACTCCACCGGGGTCCCGGCTTTTCCCCTGACTATTGGGCGAATATGGGGTTGGGAGATACTCACAACCCGGCCCGATATTCGATGATCTTTGGATTCATACATCAGTGCCTGCTGGCGAAAGACTTCCGAGATAACCAGCAGATTCCGGTACTGCTGCCGAGACAGGCTATTCAAGCCGACTACCGTCGCTAATTGCTCTATATGCCGGAGATTACGGCGTATGTACCCCAGCTACTTGCGTATTGCCTTGCGCATCTTGTTCTTGCTTGCTCTGCGCTTTTTGATGACCGCCAAAAAATCCTTTCGCGCTTTCTGCCGGTAGGTTCGGGGTTTTGTCGCCCCCTTGGGCCGTTCTGCGTGAAGAACGTCTATGATGGTTTCCAGTTTTTCCCGGCTCTCATTTAAAAGGGAAAGGTCTGTGGGATATCGAATATCACCGGGTACGCAGGTGGCATCAATCAGCAGCTTCCCGCTATTTTCTACCTCAGGATTTTCTTCTTTTTCAGCTTCCGTATCATCTTTCGTTTTTTTTTACGTTCTTCGGCAATTATCATTTCATTTGCCCGGGAAATCATGTCCATGCTGATTCGCTTTCTGAAATGAACCATCCCGGATGCACGGCCGGGCAACGAGCGTAGCGAGTGACCAGGCATGGATGGATCAAAGGGAGCTTCATCCTGGTACCCCTGCATCCCATTAAGATATTGCAAATAGTGATTCTCGCGAATCTGTTCCACAGTTTCTTCATCCGTAATTCCTAATTTTTCCTTTATAATCAGGGCACCCAATGCTGTACGGAAACGGATCGCCGGAGCGCCTTGCCCGCTCTCGATAGCAAACTGTGAGGCATATTCTGCTTCTAAATCCTCCCAGGGAATTAAATTGGCAAGCTGTACCCAGCGGTTATTGGGGTTCAGTTTTCCGCCAAACGGTACATAAAAATCCTGAAATGCAAGCTGCTGTGAATCTTCACTCCGATACATATTCCCCTCCCACTACAAAAGCATGTGCAAGGGTTTTCGGCCACTTCTCTAAAAATCCTTGCACTTCATGCACAAATTCTAGCAGCATTTCATTTATATGTATAGGGTTAAGGTTTTTTCAGGAGGCCCTAGATTAAGGATAAAATTCACTCAGTTCCTGGATGAGAATATAATCCATCCACTCATGAAAACGGGTGAATGATTCTCCTGTGGCATTTTGCAGGTATTCGTTGGCCTGTTCTTTCTCAGCATCGGTTCCGGTCCATGTCAAATAGACAAGCTGCTTAATCAAGGCATGTTCATAAAGCTCATATAGATAATTCCGCAGGCTTTCAACCGACTCAAAACCACTAAAACCTCTGTCCACAAATTCACGTGTACCCAAGTATGCGATTTTCTGAATCGGCTCAAAGAGGTACGTATCCATTGCATCAAAATATGTTAGGTTGCTCGAAGTAAATAGAAAATACTCGACTAAGCGATCAACAAATACCTCATAAAAAGACTCGAATTGCTGGATAACAGATACATCCTCTTGTGAATGAGCATACTCAAAATAGTTCCGATAAAATTTCTGATAGAATTCATAATTCAATTCATTGGCATATCGTATTTGTTGATATTGTAGAAAGTCAGAAATGTATGCATCCGAAAAGTCGATCTTGTTGCCCATAACACTGAAAAAATCCGGAAGCCTCACACTGATTCTCATGCTAAGAATAAAATACTCTATGAGGAACTCGAATTCTTTTCTGTTTGAACCCAAGATCTCAGGCTTTGGATCTATTGATAGTATATTCCCACGATTCCTATTCTCCCAGTCCTCACGGTCTACAGGAGGAAAAAACAGGTGGTCGATTACAATAGACGAGTAGCCCGACTCCAGAGTATTAAAGTACAGGGATGGAACCTCTAAGTTGCGTGTTTTGTAAAGATTGGTGAAATAACGTAAAGTTGTATCATACCCGCCTGCCTCCAAAAAACTTCTCATTGAGTGGTCCAATGACCATGGTTCATACTTAACGTGTGCATTACCGATAAACACAAACACTAAATCATCCGGATGCGCTTCTAAAATTGATGATAGATTCTCTGTCAGCATTATTTCTCTATTCTGGTAATGAACTGTTACTGCATCGATTATTTCTATAGGGGTCATGCTTTCAAAGTCGAAAAGAGGAAAGCTATCATCGATAAAATGGGGGATTATTTCTATTCCATGTTGATTTCCAATATCCTTAATCTGATCTATTTTCCCGAGGGTGTATCCAAGCCGGCTGAGTTTCAGCCGGTTATAGTCTGTGAATAATGTGTTTTGATCCCATTCATTAGTGTCATCGGAAATGAAACTCTCCAAGTCTTGAGATATTTCGAATGCAAGATGGATGTTTCTTTTTTCGTATTGAAGTTGAACAAAGTCTTCAAGAAACCGAAAAAACAGATTTTCCGGGAGTATTCTGCCGTGATCAAAATCACCAAAAAAAATGATTTGAGAATCTTCGGCTAGTGAACTGATGTACTGAACATCAGAATTATTGAAATTAAGATCTATCTCGGAGTGCACTGAGGCAGATGCGAAAAGAAGCAGCAGGACATAAAATACTGGTAGACGAATGTTCCAATTATCGCAGCACATATATATTTCCTCTCAATGTAGAAAACTGGAGAACACATTGAATGCAGTGCTTCTCTCGTTTGCTACTCACTGGTTGTGTACGAGTACTCCAGGATCAGATAGGTACTTACGGAAACATATGGTAAATAAATGTCTTCATCGTCAAGTAATCCAATATTCAGCAAGACCGGTCGGTTATCCATGAAAGTGATCCAAAGATATCTGATATCGTCGCCCTGTCTCAGGCGAAAAATTTCTGAATCTGGAAAATATGCACGTACATGATAGGGTCTGCGCTCAAAGTGTGTATCTATCCAAAAATCTTCTGTATATTGTAAACGATTCGATTCACTAAAATACTCATAGTTATAAAAATCTTTAAAATCATAATCAGAGATATACGTATACATGGTATTGAGCAATTCAAATTGTACAGTATTATCGTCCAAAAAGCTGATGAGTACCTCGTCTGTGCTGTCAATGTCTCCCGAAGAACTGTTACTGGCAGTAGCAAAAACATCTTCAGTGTGCCCTCCGTTTATGGATGTTACGAACCCCTGTATTTGCCCTGATATTTTCATTTGTAAATTGCTATAGCCATTCCAGGCATCTTCCACATCATCAACACCTTCACCCCATGGAGCGGCGAAGATGGGGAGGGCCATTATCAGTATCAGAAGTATTGTACAATTATGCTTTTGGGCTGAGATTCTCATACATGTGTCCTTAAATGATAAATTAAATAAATTTGCGTTATAGATGTGTAATCGTATAATACGGAGCCTTTCCAGTCAACCGCAGGCTCCCGGCTGACAAACTCCGGTCTGCTCACTCAGCGATCTGTCCGCTGAGCCTCATTGCATCGAGTAATGCCCGCATTTTATGAGCTTGTTCCAGATCCTGATTTTGATACTCCTTAACTCCGAAATTTTCGCTCTGATAATATCCGGGTTCCTCTCCCGGCGGATTTTTGCCCTTGGGAATAATGCCTGCGAAGTGGACAAACAGACTACCGCCTTCCTCTTCCCATACTTTCAGCAGGCTGCGGTAAAGGTTGTACATGTTGCCATGACTGTTTACCTGATCCCTGGTGAACCGGCTTCCGGTGAAATGCTGACCGCCTTCATAGGCCAGCAAAGGGAGCCCGAACTCCGCTGCAAGAGCTGCATCTGAACGAATTTGATAGCGCATACCGGGCTCCTGGCTTTGAACCCCGTATGGATCTCTGCCTTCAACGTACGCAATGGCATCATCAAGAAAATCTCCGGGACCGCTTCGGCGAAACCCGTAGTCGCCCTCAGGTTCTCCCACATACGGAGCCACAGCGAAGGCATCTGCCTGGTATCCGGCGGCCATGCCCTCTTCTTCACCCGTATACAACGGCGTTTCCAATAGATAGCGGGAGGGAAACCAATAGGGCATGGATGCGCCGATCTGCCCGGCGAGAACCGAGATTATCCGATCCGGCCGGGATGCAAACACATCTCGAAAGATATCAGCTATTTCGATGCTGCGGATTCCCTGCCAGCTATAGATCATCATGAGTTCATTTACCGGTTCGCCGTCGCTGTAGCCGGTCACGGTACCCTCCACCCCCTGCCAGCGGGATCTGGCCCGGGTCAGGGCATAATCTCTGCCGAAGGAGTAAGGCTCCGCCCAGTTCCACAACTCGTTTCCCAGCTCCAGATACAGTCTGCGATCCGGATCCAGTTCCGCCCGCATCAGCTCTGCCAGAGACCGTACAAAATCATCGTCAGCAGCCACCGGAATATTCAGCCAAAGATCCGAATCACTGTAATTGGCCAACCAGGCCGCCGCCTCAAATGGTGCACCCAGGGCTCCCCCCCAGTGTGAATATTCAGGAGATTTCCGCTGTTCCCAGCTGATGCCCGGACCGTATATCAGTTGTTCGCCTATGAGGTGAAGAGGACGAATGACACGGAACGGTGTAATAAAATCGATGTACTTCCGATTAAAGGGCCTGCCGTTTCCTGACTGCTTCGCCTGAGAGAAATATCTCTTATATAGTCTCCCGTAGCTTCGGGATCGTTCGCTTCAATGATGAGGCTGAGATATCCTTGGCCATCATATATCACCTCAAATTGGGAGTATTCATTCCCGGTGTCGATCTCCCGAACAATGCGAGCCCCCTCAAGTCGAATCTCGCCCTGACCTCGGTAGCTGAGGGTCAGCGTCTCTGCCGGAATGCTTCGATAATCATCGTCGATGAGAATGGTAACCAGGCGATCAGCGATCATCCGGTTGTCCAGGGTCATGGAGATCGGCCAGCCTTGTGAATCCTGCTGCACCTTGTGACGGTACTGCCCCATCCATTGTCCGTCGATCACCGGCACCCACATGCTGCCCGCTTCCGTGTTTCCGATCTCGTTTTCAAAGCCCGCCTGCTTAACCAGATCGTTGAGCATCCATGCACTCATCCAATAGTTAATCGGTGCAACTGCATTGCCTATGGAAATCGTGGATTGAGCCGCAGCTGGAGTATCCCGGGATATGCCGGCAGATGGAGTCGCCGGATCTCCGGCACAGCTTATGAAGGCGAAAAAACAGAGAATAGAAAAGCAAAAGATAATTTTCTGGTTCATACCAGAGAGTATAGCTGTGGTCACGGAGAAATACAGGGTGTTACGCAATTGTGCCGGTGCAGGCAGGCCATGAGGTCAGTGAGTGCACACCGGCACTCCCTGCGATTCTTTGTTCTCTATTGGCCTGCGTCCCGGTATTGGCCTGCGTCCCGGGCAGCCCGGTCCGCGTCCTGACGGCATTGTACGCCAAGGATGAATTGCTCAAGCACCTTCCGGTACCGGGTTTCGAAATCGATGGCGAATATCCTGAGACGGGGATCTTCCAGCACCCGGTTGTGCACTTCGCTTCTGGTTGCCATGGGCATGAGCCCGGTGACCAGGGCCAGCTGCATGGTGGGAAAATCTGCCAGGGCCTCGGCGGGATACCAGGGCAGCCGGCTGCGCACGATCTCTGCAATTCTCAGGCTGATATCCGCCAGATGAAGCTTGAACTCCCGCAGCAGTTCCTCTCCGGCGTTGTCGTCCAGGGAGAAGGACATCAGCGGCAGGAGGCGGGGCAACCGGGGCTGGGCGGTAAAATGTTTCACCCACCAACCGGCGAACGCGGAACTTGCACCGGGTTCGCCCCCTGTTTTGAGGGCGGCTGCGCTCATGCTGTCCGATTCCATTTCCCCAACCCAGGATTCCAGATCCCGCTGAAGGATGGCAAGGAAAATTTCTTCCTTGCTGCGGTAATAACGATAGAGGTTCGGGCGGGTAAATCCGGCCCGCTTGGCGATCTGCTCCAAGCCGATGCTGTGATAATCTGCGCTCAGGAACAGACTGCCGGCGGCATCCTGAATTGCCAGAATGCGTTCGGCTTTCTGATCCTCACTGCGGGCTCTCTTCCAGCTCATATGCCGTACGCCATTCGGACAACTGCATCGAATACCCGATCCGACAACCAGCGCCGCAGGGTAAGCAGCAATTTGGCATTGCGTCCGGGAGCGTATCGGGTCCGCGGGCGGCGGCTTAATGATGCATGGGCAATTGCCCTGGCAACCACCTCCGGTGCAGACGGGCGGCCTTTGGTGTACGCATTTTCCATGGTTTGTACCGTTGCTGCGGTAAGGCGGGCATAGGCTCCTTCACCGGAGGCCTTCCGGGCCGAATCGGCAGCAATGGATTCCCATTCGCTCTGAATGGCCCCGGGCTGAATCACCGAAACGTCAATGCCGAACTGACGCAGTTCAAACCGCAGGCAGTCGGAAAAGCCTTCCACGGCATGTTTGGTTGCGTGGTACCATGCGCCAAGGGGGGTATAGATCCTCCCGCCCATGCTGCTGACGTTGATAATCCGGCCGGATCCCTGTTTTCTCATCAGAGGAAGGGCCAACTGAGTAAGCCGGGCAAGCCCGAACATGTTCACATCGAATTGTCTGCGGGCTTCAGCGAGTGTTACATCCTCCACCGCACCGTAGGTACCGTATCCCGCATTGTTTATCAGGATGTCCAGCGATCCGGCTTCCTCGGCGATGGCTGATACGGCGGCGGCCATGGACTGTTCATCGGTGACGTCCAAACCTAATGGCCGAGCTCCCTCAGCCCGGATATCTTCCATTCTTTCAGTTCGCCTGGCTCCGGCGTACACGGTGATGCCCCGGGACAATAACTCCCTCACTGCCGCCTTGCCGATGCCTGAAGATGCACCGGTCACCAGCGCGACGTTATGTGTTGTACCTTTCCTGTTCATGTGTCTGCTCCTTAAATTACATTGTGTAACTAAAAATAAGTTACGGGGTGTAATTAGTCAAGATTATTCGGGGGAGATATTGCTTTATGGGTCATTTTTTGGAGACCTGCGCCGGCGAGATAAAAGATTTAACAACAGAACTCTCATCTGATCCTTCTCATCGGACCACCAAGTCTGATGTTTTTCCTCCGGCAATTTTTTCTTGAAACAGGCCCGGAATCGATAATGACAGAATGGCATGGATTGGGCGGCCTTCTGCTTCTTTTTATCACCGCAGGTCTCCCTTTAGGCGCTGTACTTCTCGTAAAAGGATCAGCTCTACTTGCATTCCGTCGAAACGTCATTCACGGATTGCTCCTTTTGTTCCTTCTGGAAATCGGCTACTTTCTATTCCACGCAGTGCGGTTACTACAGGACTGGTCAGTTCCATTTGTTTTTTTCGCAGTTTCGGGATATCTGTACATCACTATATTCATAATTCTGGTCCTGGCATGGATGCGCACGCGGAAAACGCTGGCTGGCAATGTACGGGAGGTTTCCGATTATATTCTCTGCGGAGGTATCAGTTTTTTATCAGCAGCGTGGCAGACCTGCGGCATGGTAGGAGCCCCCGGTTTTGCCCTGCAACCGGAAATAGCCTTGGAGCTGGGTAATCGATCCTTTATTCTGGGCCAGATACTCATTATGCAATTTTTTCTTTTGATGGGGTTCGTGTTCTTACTCGCCGCAATGCGCCGACTCAAGTTCAGAAACGGCAAAGCAGATTCGAAGAACCGCCAGGTGCCCCTCAGGCATTAAACTGCAACAAAGCACTGAATTTCATCTCCATGGAGAGCTTCCCTTTTCTGTTGAAGTAACGGTACTACTGCGATTTGGTTCCGGACCGCATAGCAAAACAGGAACGGTAACCGGAGTCTGCTATTTTTGTCCGCTGTATTCCCGCAATTTAACACCGGTGATGAAAAGCAGAAGAAGGTCCTGAAACACAGGACGGAGGTGAAGCGTGGAACGATTCGGTTGCGCCGAAAGGTAAATGGATTTATGGTGAAGGAAGCGGTGGTGTTAGGCTCTGCTTGGAAGTGAAGTGTGGCTAGGCAAGTTGCATTATGCGGTCCAGATTATTTGACCTCATACAGTGATTTGACCCTATAAATGAGATTAGTGGATGCAGCAAGGTTGCACTCAATGAGGATTAGATGAACGATATTTTACAGAGATGGTGTGAAGACAAGATTGCAAATTCGAAATCGCTTGATTTAGCAAAGATGGAAATCGTGAGAGGATTGGACGGTCTAATCCAAACTTGGTCGGAGTTGCGATCTATTACCCGAACAGAACTGCTCAGACAAGTTGAACGTTTTTTTCAAGTTCGAGAACAGGAAGTTCTTACTACTATCCCCCGGTCTTTGCAGAATATAGACCCGGTTGATGAACCTCTGAATGCTGACTCCTTCTGGTACACATATAAAAAAAATCTTGTGGAGAAAAAATGGCCGGAAGATGAAATTTATAAACTGGGAATTTCATGCAGGAAAATAGCCGCAACTCTGAATTCAGCAGCAAGCGAAGAAACTGATCTACAGGACCCTCCTCTAAGGGGACTGGCTATCGGACACGTTCAGTCCGGTAAAACTGCAAGCATGGCTGGTGTCATTTCGCTAGCATTTGATTATAACTATGATTTGGTGATTGTTTTATCCGGAACGATTGAATCTTTGAGGAAACAAACTCAGGTAAGACTGTCTTCTGATCTCCGAGGTGCTTCAAGCAGAACTCTGGTTGTATGCGACAGATTGAACAGAAAGCCAATCTGTTTACCTCAGAATATATTTAGCGGTAAAAATTGCGTCTTGAACGTCTGCTTAAAAAATTCGACAAGGTTACGCCAAACTAAGAGATGGCTGGAATGGGTTATAGAGTCCAAGTATGAACCAAGAATTCTGATAATTGACGATGAAGCGGATCAAGGAGGTATTAATACTCAGGCAGACCGTAATGAAGTAACAACAGTGGCAAAATTAATTCGCGAGATTGTCCATATTCATCCAGTTAAAACCAGTTACCTTGCATATACCGCGACGCCTTATGCGAATCTGTTGAATGAGGCTCCTGATGCTGATAACGGTCGTTCGCTGTATCCTCGACATGCCATCTTCGTTTTGGAGCCTGGAAAAGGGTACTTCGGTGCAAAAGAGATATTTGGAATGTCTTCAGATAGCTTTGGTGAGGAAAGTGAAGATGGATTGAATATTATTCGTTATGTGTTACCAGATGAAGTAAAGCAGATACAGAATATTCAAAAGTCTTTGCTTTCGGATGATCTTCCTGAATCGTTGAAATATGCTATTATCTGGTTTTTATGTTCAGTTGCAGTTCGGCGCTATCGTGGTCATGGCCCTCAACCTACAACAATGCTCATCCATACCAGCCACAGGACAATTCACCACACTAATCTTGCAGAGTCGATTCAGGAGTATTTGCAAAGTCTTAATTCATCCAATCATAGTGTTGAAAAAATAAAAAAGGTCTGGGATTCAGAAATGGAACTAGCACCTGATCTTATTTCTGAATTACCTGAGTTCGAAAAACTCGACTTTTCTTTTTTGTTAAATAAAACAATGGGTGATAGATCACCATCTGATTTCCATTCTGGAATTCATTTTTGTATAGATAATGGAAATCAATCCAGAGAGAATCGTTTAAACTACCCTGATGAAACTTGGCGAGGTGATTTTTCTCCGGCTTTTATAGTTATTGGAGGAAATACTCTGGCACGTGGCTTAACTCTTGAAGGGCTTGTGAGTACATTTTTTCTCAGAGTCAGTAAAACATCGGATACATTGATGCAGATGGGACGTTGGTTTGGTTATAGGCGAGGTTATGATGATCTTCCAAGGATATGGATGACACCAGCCACCGTAAGTATTTTTCAGTTTATTTCAAGAGTTGATCAAGAATTGCGGGAACAGATTAAGACCTCAGTTCAGGATCCTTCCCAGATGGCACCAGTTATTCTGCATAATCCTGATATTATCCAGATTACTCCAAAAAACAAAAGAAGTGCAGCTTCAAATGATATCTCGTATGGAATTAGTGCTCCACAGACAATATATCTTGCGAAAGATCCGGCTATTTTGCGAAAGAATATTGAGTTGACGACAAGTTTTGAGAATCTATTGCGAGAGTCATATTCAAAAAATGTAAACCCAGATAAACCGTGTGTAATATATCGTGGTGTACCAGTGAACATGATATCCGAGTACATAACTAATTTCGTATTTTGGCAGAATCAACGTGCGTTTCAGAATCCGCAAAAGCTTGCAGAATGGCTGGTTGATTCACATAATAAATTCAGTTGGAATGATTGGAATGTAGTCTTCGTTAATCCGGATAGTGGAGAAGATTCAGGGTTAGAAGGATTCAGCTTTACTTGGAGAGTATCAAATAGGAGCGCTGTTTATGATAATGATAAAATGCAATCCTATATATATATCAAATCACTGAGGGGTCCTGGAGATATTCTATTAGATTTGGACATCCCTGATGATTTAACAGTAAAAAATACTGCACAGGGAAGGCGTGAATATCTTACCAGTAAAGATATTAAGCAGCCCCTTCTGTTGCTTTATATGATAAATAAAAGCAGTTCAACGAGGAAATCTATATCGATGGATGACCTCTTAGCAAAACCTGAACAAGATAGAACCAATAAAAGGGTTAACTTGTCAGAACCCGAACATATTATTGCGCTCTCTTTATTTTGGCCGGGGGGTAAAGAACTGAGCACAAATTATATTCAAATTGATCTTGACGGATTTGTTCAGCCTGAGTCAGATGCGGATATTAATGATGCTGAAGATGAGGACTCATGAGAAGATTTGCTACTCCTATCCGGCCGAACAGTTTTTATGGTCATACTATTTTGGAAGAACTTCCTAACACGTTTGGTGAAGATCCTACCCCTTTGTTTATTCGTGAAGCTGTTCAAAACTCACTGGATGCTCATGATGAGATAAATGTGACAGTCAGTATCGAACTTAAATTACGCAAGGTACCAGCAGACGTTTTGAATTCTGTATTCGAAAAAGCAGGGTTTTCCACGGATAAAGAACACTTCTTTTTAGAGTTTTCTGATTTCGGTACATATGGTCTAGATGGTGCTTTGCAAGAACCTGAGTCACTCGATGATATGGGGCGGTTCTGGCGCTTTGCATTATCGATGGGAGTTCCACAAGCGAATGATGATGCCGGTGGCAGCTGGGGAATGGGAAAATCCATTTATCATCTTATGGGATCTGGATTTATCATTATTTACTCTCAGACTAAAAAAGAGAATCTTTCACGGTTATGCGCGAAGTGGATAGTTGATGAGCGTGATACTGAACGTGCATACCTCCGGGATGTAGGAACAGGCATTGCCTTCTGGGGTAGTAAAGAAAATGTTCCACTAACTGATATAAATGAAATACGACCTACATTGAGTAATTTGGGGTTGTCGATCCGGAACGAGCCTGGTACCAGTATATTTATCCATCTTGATCATGATCCTGAAAAGTATGGATTTAATGACTTGAAAGAATTTGAACAGAATTTTCTTAGGCACTGTTATCAGGAAGTATATCGATGGTATGTAATTCGACTTGGAGATAATTTTAAGCATAAACTTACTATCAGGAATTTGCCCTATCATTATAAAAGATCATTCGAGCGCAATCCATCTTTTTATCTGTTTCGTAATCTGTTTGAGACAGCATATGGATATCTTAAACAAGACGAGTCAGAAAGCAAGGATGATAGTGATATTAAGATTGTTCCTCTTAAAATTAAGAATAAAAATATAACTGCTGTACTTGTTTATCGCGATCTGACAAGATCTGAACTTCTGATGCAAGCCCCTGATAATTTCAAATCTCCGGTTGAGTATCTCATGAATAATACTTCACAGGAATCCAGGTCTGTTTGCGGCATGACTCGTGCTGCAGGGATGATTGTTAAATATGATTCTGCTCTTCTACCTGAACCTGGAAACCCTGATGAGTATCGAATAGGCTTGTTGCTGATTAATCCGGAATGTGAATTAAAAAAGCCTGGATCAAGAAGCCAATATATTAATGCAGAGTCCTATTTTCGTGGTTGTGAAGGAAAAGATCATTCCGGTTGGGATGACAGTTTATGGAGCAAGATACGTAAATTTAGAGAGCAATCTAATTATGCCAGAATGTTATTCAGAGAAATAAAGAATTTGTTTAAAGACCATGATGGTACTCAGAAAATTGATGTTTCTCGTGATATTGCTCAGGGACGAATTGCAGGAGACTTGATACTAGGAGCATTCGGATTCGGCCATAGTGGACATGCCCAGTCTCCTGATTATTCCGAACACTCTCCAAACGGAGGGAGCTCCGGTGGTACGAAATCATCAATTAAGGAAGTGAAGATTCACATGATTCCAAAGGAAGGTATAATTGTATTCTTGGTGGATCTGGAAGTCGCGAAAAATCAACCATTGTTGTTGCAAAGTGTCGCAAAGGTTGAAAAGAAATACCTTACTCGAAGGTCATGGACTGAACAGTTTGATATTAATCCTCCCTGGAATGAAGCTTACGATGGATTGGTGAATGACCGCTATAATATGACAGATAAAATTGTGGCAACAGACGATGGTATCAAGATCCCCGCCGGAAAGAGGATGGAACTCTCAATACTTATTCGTGTTGAATCTTCTGACACACGAATAAAACTAGGTATCAAGGATCTATTATTATGAAGGTATTCAAACCATTCCCGATCATTGACGAAGCTGCATTCATCACTGAGTGGACAATTTATAATACTTCATTGCCTTCTGAGGAACCTGTTAAACTCACCCCAGGTTTCAATTCGCCGTTAGTGAACAGTAATTGGACCTCCAGTCATGGGGTAAGAGTAGAAGTCACTACAAAATGCACTGATGGACGGATTTTCAGGGATATTTTACCGGAAGGAATGAATTCAAATAATTCTTTGCAAGCGAATATTCAACTTGTCAGTCGAGTTCCATCTTTTAGAAGGGCAAGTAAGTATTTTGTGTTCGATCAGGGTTGCTCAGAGTTTGATTTGAGTATGAGCATACATTCATTTTACGTGCCTGTAACAATTCGTTTTCGCCTTGTGATTTTGGACACTGGAAAAAAAATCTGTGAAATATATTCTCCGGAGTTCTCATTCAGAGGAAGTGGCAGTGAGATCAGTATTTTTGAACATGGTGATGCCGACAGGCCTGTTTGGGATTGGAGTATAGAAACCGAGGAACCTGAATTTGATCAGTTTTCAGAAGTCTTCTTGCTGTCAATTTATGAAGGAGAAATGGAATATAATAAGGCAATATCAATATCGAGCGATTCAATTTATTTATCCCCAGTGCAACAAGGTTTTTGGGCTTCAATTATTTCAGATTTGTTTATAACGATCTGTACTCGTGATCCTGTTTATATTGATTTGATTGTCGGTGGTATAGAGGGTGAAGACTTTTACTCTGGTAGTGTAATTTCTGCTCTACATCGATGGTATCACCGAATAAAGAAGAATAAATCAAATGTTCAGCTTTCTGAGTTGATTAATGAGCCCTGTGAGCTAAGACGTGTTGTTTTTAAGCATCTACTGCAGTGTGTTGGGAGGAAAATTTAAGGATGATTTATCAGGATTATTTATACAGTTATGAAAAATTCTCTCAGGAATATATTAAAGTTTTTTCTGGAGAGAATTCAAGATATAAATATCCTTCCCAGTTGACTGAAGTATTGTCCAATCTAAAAATTAATGTTGAGTCTGTTGAATATCGTAAAAACCAAAAATGGCAATATGATTGCATTATAGCAGAAAAGTTGTACTGTGGTCTGAAGGATTTGTCTATTGCAATAGCCAGTGACAGACAATTCTGGTGGCGTATAAATGTAGAAGTTTTATCTGAAATAATAAAAGAAAGATGGCAGGTGACTCCGGAAAACTATTTAGATGCTAGCAAAAAGAACCGAGTTCAGCATCAGACAAGAAATTATGGTGGGTCTTTATGGTGGTTTTTTGCTTTATGTCATTCACCAGGTAAAAGTACCAACGATACACTTTCCATAATGAGTGAGTTCTCGACAGATACGCTTGTAGCTGTTGTTGAGCGTTCCGGTGATGGATATCATAAAAGCTTAATTCAACTAATTCTTAATCGCATACTTCATTCAGGATCAAATTATGATGGAAGGGAGGAGATGGTTCGAAAGGTGATGAAATTGAATTCTGCATGGCAGGAAACAATCATTCCTGATCTTTATAAAGGCGGACTAAATCACTATGTTGATGATCTTCTGAAGGAGCTTAGATTTACATGAATTGGAAAGATGAGAATGAGATAGCTGAACTACTGCGTTTATCTCGTAATAATCATACTATTAAGTTACCTGTTGAGAATTTTACAGATATCTTCATTGGATGTGTGGATAATCTTGCTGGTTTCTTTATTCCAACAGATAATAATACTCCTCTTGTGTTACGGGCATCAGGTATTCAACTAAAGAGACTATCATTAGTGCAGAATAATTTAGAAAGGACTTATATCGGATTGCTTTCACCCAGACACCTTATCGGGAGAAATTTTCTTACAATGGGACGTGATTTCATTCATGTTGCCACACAAATCAATTCCAGAGACGCTTTTCACTCTGATCCGGAATCTTGGTGGAATTCATGGATTGAACTTACAGGGAATAGAATCTCTAATTCGACAGTAAACGGTTATTGGGGTGAACTTTACTGTTATTTAAAACTTTTTCCTTTATTATCCGCAGATCTAAAATGGGACTCGCTGACTAGTGGGTCTCGTGATTTTTCGACTCATGGCTGGGATATTGAAGTGAAAACTACTTCGCAACGAACTGGTCGGAAAATTAAAGTTTCATCAGAATTTCAATTATCAGATCCAACGAGAACAAAGTATTTATTGTTCCTTCGGGTCGAAGAATTTCAAAGGGGTATAGGTGAATCTATTGATGATCTGTTACATGCGATGAGGTCACATAATCTATCCAATTCTCAGTTTAATGTAATCGATGAATATCTCAAAGCTCAAGGTATTCCAGAGGGACACCCTGGTAGAAAAAAGTCGTTTAAAGTACTCGAAGAAATTGTTTACACGGTTGATGATAGTTTTCCACGTATTTCTCCCGAATTTTTCGTCAACGGGCAGATACCTTCTGGCGTTTTTGGAATATCATATTCAATCGACTTGGATGTTTGTAATAAGTCACTTGTTTTTACAAAGTTTTTAGAAACAATAGCAAACTAGGTTGTGCAAATATACAACTTTCTTTAGCCAACTATGATCGTATTACGAGATTTATATTATGGCACCGATTTATGGCACTTTCAGTGATTTCTTAAATAGGGCCTCCTGAAAAAACCTTAACCCTATACATATAAATGAAATACTGCTAGAATTTGTGTATGAAGTGCACGGTTTTTGCGAAAACCAGGCAAAAACCCTTGCACCTGTTTTCTTGGCGGGAGGGATTATGTATAGAACTGAGGACAAAACGCAGCTTTCATTTGAAGATTTCTATCTCCCATTTGGAGGCAAACTGAACCCCAATAACCGCTGGGTACAGCTTGCCAATTTAATTCCCTGGGAGGATTTAGAAGCAGAATATGCCTCACAGTTTGCTATCGAGAGCGGGCAAGGCGCTCCGGCGATCCGTTTCCGTACAGCATTGGGTGCCCTGATTATAAAGGAAAAATTAGGAATTACGGATGAAGAAACTGTGGAACAGATTCGCGAGAATCACTATTTGCAATATCTTAATGGGATGCAGGGGTACCAGGATGAAGCTCCCTTTGATCCATCCATGCCTGGTCACTCGCTACGCTCGTTGCCCGGCCGTGCATCCGGGATGGTTCATTTCAGAAAGCGAATCAGCATGGACATGATTTCCCGGGCAAATGAAATGATAATTGCCGAAGAACGTAAAAAAAAACGAAAGATGATACGGAAGCTGAAAAAGAAGAAAATCCTGAGGTAGAAAATAGCGGGAAGCTGCTGATTGATGCCACCTGCGTACCCGGTGATATTCGATATCCCACAGACCTTTCCCTTTTAAATGAGAGCCGGGAAAAACTGGAAACCATCATAGACGTTCTTCACGCAGAACGGCCCAAGGGGGCGACAAAACCCCGAACCTACCGGCAGAAAGCGCGAAAGGATTTTTTGGCGGTCATCAAAAAGCGCAGAGCAAGCAAGAACAAGATGCGCAAGGCAATACGCAAGTAGCTGGGGTACATACGCCGTAATCTCCGGCATATAGAGCAATTAGCGACGGTAGTCGGCTTGAATAGCCTGTCTCGGCAGCAGTACCGGAATCTGCTGGTTATCTCGGAAGTCTTTCGCCAGCAGGCACTGATGTATGAATCCAAAGATCATCGAATATCGGGCCGGGTTGTGAGTATCTCCCAACCCCATATTCGCCCAATAGTCAGGGGAAAAGCCGGGACCCCGGTGGAGTTCGGCATGAAGATTTCATCCGCCAATATTAACGGGTACATGTTTATCGATCGCTGTTCATGGGATCCATACAACGAGTCTGGAGATTTAGTCATGCAGGCTGAAAATTACAAACAGAGATATGGCGTGTATCCGGAATCAATACACGCCGATCAGATTTACTGCACCAGGGGCAACCGGAATTGGTGCAAGGAACGGGGAATCAGATTATCTGGTCCACCACTGGGTCGTCCACCGAAAGATCGTGGAGAAAATCGAGAACGAAGGAAACAGACCCGTCAGGATGAGCTGGATAGAATAGCCGTAGAAGGGACATTCGGCAGAGCAAAACGGCGGTACTCAATGGGTCGATTAATGACAAAGCTTGCTGAGACCAGTGAAACGCAGGTGGCCATGATCATGCTGGTGATGAACCTGGAAAAGATTCGCATGGATCTTTTTTGCGTCTTTATCATAGCTATACGGCGTGGCCGAAAAATTACGAAGTCTCATTTCCCCGTGGTATTGGGGTATGGTAATATGGCAGCATAGGGTTTTTTCAGGAGGCCCTAATTAACAAGTTCATAGATGTGTTTATGGCGTGATTTATAGCAAGTATAGGGGATTCATGAAAATTCCAGTTCCGGTAATTGATTTGTTTGCAGGTCCAGGTGGTCTTGGGGAAGGCTTCTCCTCTATTGGATCAGGAACAGCATTTAACATTCGTTTGTCAATCGAGATGGAAGAGTGGGCTCATAAGACACTGACTCTCAGGTCCTTTTATCGGCAATTTGAGACTGACAAAGTTCCGGATCAGTATTACGAATTTGTCTCACAACCTTTTACTGATGTTGGTCTGAATCAGCTTTTGGCTAGTTTTCCGGAGGGTGATAAAGCTCGGGCTGAGGCCTGTAGACTTACTTTGGGTGAAGACAATGAACAGATCTACGAAAAACTAAATAAAATTACTGAAGGTTTTAATAGGGGACAGCATTGGGTCCTTATAGGAGGTCCTCCGTGTCAAGCGTATTCTTTGGCTGGGCGTGTGCGCAATCAGGGAAAAAAGGATTACAAGGCAGAGAATGATCATAGACATTTCTTGTATAAAGAATATTTACAGATAATAGCCAAGTATCATCCTTCAGTATTCGTTATGGAAAATGTTAAAGGGATACTTTCTTCCAATGTAAATGGTCAGAATATTTTTGATAATATTACGGAGGATCTCAGGAACCCAAATGATCTGTATGCCTCAGCTAATGGAAGCACTGCACAGTATAAGCTGTTTTCACTGGTCAATTCTTCAATACGTGAAGGTGATCTGAAACCAGCAGAATTCATTATTAAAAGTGAAGATTTTGGTATTCCTCAGAAGCGTCATCGTGTGATAATTCTTGGTGTCCGTACCGATATTGATGTTGTTCCGGAAACGCTGGTAAAAAAAGCCCATAAGATTTCAGTAAATTCTGCTATTTCTGATCTGCCCGCTTTGAGAAGTGGTTTGTCTAAAGTGAAAAATGCTGGTCTTAGAGAATGGGTTGAAGCTATTTCAGATTTTCCTCATATAAAAAAAACAGATTTTACCGACCCTCCCGATCAACTTGATGAACTTTTAAGGAGAATAAAAGCCTCTATTTTCCAGATACAGTCAGACTCCCGGAATGAAATGGATAACCTCCAGAAAAATCCGTCAAGAAACAAAGTTTTTAAGCCTTCATGGTTTTATAATCCCAGACTTAAATCAATCTGTAATCATGAATCTAGAACTCATATGAAATCAGATCTTCATCGTTATCTTTTTGTTTCCTGTTTCGGTGAATTATTCGGAAGATCTCCGAAACTGAGTGAATTTCCAGAACAACTTCTTCCGAACCATAAGAATGCCAAGCTGCTGTCCTCCATCACAAATTTTGTTGACAGATTTAAGGTTCAATTGAGTGATAAGCCATCAACAACCGTGACCTGTCACATTTCAAAAGATGGGCATTATTATATCCATCCAGATCCAACACAGTGCCGAAGTCTCACAGTGCGTGAAGCGGCCAGATTGCAGACGTTCCCTGATGATTATTTCTTCTGTGGCCCCCGCACAAAACAATATCACCAAGTGGGAAACGCAGTTCCACCATTACTTGCAAATAAGATAGCTGCAATAATCAAGAAATTACTGGACGAAGCAGACCGCGATGGATAAGCTCACCCCTGAGAAAAGAAGCTGGAATATGTCTCGTATCAAAGCTAAGGATACTAAGCCGGAGATTCTTGTGCGTACCTTTCTTCATAAGCATGGCTTTAGATTTCGGATACATCGTGCGGATTTGCCTGGCAAACCTGATATTGTTTTAGCAAAATACAAGACAGTAATTTTTGTTCATGGTTGTTACTGGCATCGTCATCAGGGATGCAAAAACGCGACTACGCCTAAAACACGAAAAGATTTCTGGGAAAAAAAATTTGAAGCAAATATCGAAAGAGACAAGCGCAAAATCTTTGAGTTGATATCTGCCGGATGGAACGTGATCATTATATGGGAATGTGAGGTTAATGACCAGAAGCGAATGCAACGTTTGCCTACTGAGATAAGGTTGAAGAGGTAATACCCGATTATATGGTTTAAGGGAAATGAATTAACGGAATATTTATTTCGGGCCTCCTGAAAAAACCTTAACCCTATACATATAAATGAAATACTGCTAGAATTTGTGTATGAAGTGCACGGTTTTTGCGAAAACCAGGCAAAAACCCTTGCACCTGTTTTCTTGGCGGGAGGGATTATGTATAGAACTGAGGACAAAACGCAGCTTTCATTTGAAGATTTCTATCTGCCATTTGGAGGCAAACTGAACCCCAATAACCGCTGGGTACAGCTTGCCGATTTAATTCCCTGGGAAGATTTAGAAGCAGAATACGCCTCACAGTTTGCTATCGAAAGCGGGCAAGGCGCTCCGGCAATACAGTTTCGGACAGCTCTGGGTGCCCTGATTATAAAGGAAAAATTAGGAATTACAGATGAGGAAACCGTGGAGCAGATTCGTGAGACGCCTTACCTGCAATATCTCATCGGAATGCAGGGGTACCAGGATGAGGCTCCTTTTGATCCATCCATGCCTGGTCACTCGCTACGCTCGTTGCCCGGCCGTGCATCCGGGATGGTGCATTTCAGAAAGCGAATCAGCATGGACATGATCACTCACGCAAATGAATTGATTATTGCCGAAGAACGTAAAAAAAACTGAAGATGATACGGAAGCTGAAAAAGAAGAAAATCCTGAGGTAGAGAATAGCGGGAAGCTGCTGATTGATGCCACCTGCGTGCCCGGTGATATTCGATATCCCACAGACCTTTCCCTTTTAAATGAGAGCCGGGAAAAACTGGAAACCATCATAGACGTTCTTCACGCAAAACGGCCCAAGGGGGCGACAAAACCCCGAACCTACCGGCAGAAAGCGCGAAAGGATTTTTTGGCGGTCATCAAAAAGCGCAGAGCAAGCAAGAACAAGATGCGCAAGGCAATACGCAAGCAGCTGGGGTACATACGCCGTAATCTCCGGCATATAGAGCAATTAGCAGCAGGTGTCGGTTTGAAAAGCCTGTCACGGAAACAGTACCGGAATATGCTGGTTATCTCGGAAGTCTTTCGCCAGCAGGCACTGATGTATGAATCCAAAGATCATCGAATATCGGGCCGGATTGTGAGTATCTCCCAACCCCATATTCGACCCATCGTCAGGGGAAAAGCCGGTACCCCGGTTGAGTTCGGCATGAAGATTTCATCCGCCAATATTGACGGGTACATGTTTATCGATCGCTGTTCATGGGATCCATACAACGAGTCTGGTGATTTAGTCATGCAGGCTGAAAAGTACAGGCACAGATATGGTGTGTATCCGGAATCAATACACGCCGATCAGATTTACCGCACCAGGGGCAACCGGAATTGGTGCAAGGAACGGGGAATCAGATTATCCGGTCCGCCGCTTGGTCGTCCACCGAAAGATCGTGGAGAAAATCGAGAACGAAAGAAGCTGGCCCGTCAGGATGAGCTGGATAGAATAGCTGTCGAAGGGACATTTGGCAGAGCAAAACGACGGTACTCAATGGGTCGATTAATGACAAAGCTTGCTGAGACCAGTGAATCGCAGGTGGCCATGATCATGCTGGTGATGAACCTGGAAAAGATTCGGAAGGATCTTTTTTACGTCTTTATCATAGCTATACGGCGCAGCCGAAAAATTCCGAAGTCTCATTTCCCCGTGGTATTGGGGTATGGTAATATGGCAGCATAGGGTTTTGTCAGGATGCCCTACTTATCACTACGGAAACTGAGCATGCATCGATCAGTGTGAATGCGGACTACATCGAGGCAAAAGGCGTCAAAGTATATCGCCTCGGTGTAGACGCAGATGGATATATCAATAAAGAAGAACTGATCCGAATACTTGAGCACAATCACTCAAGGTGTTCCAATATCCTTGTTTCCGTGGTCTGGGCAAACAGTGAAACGGGTGTGCTTCAGCAGATACCTGAGCTCGTTGAGATATCAAAAGAGTACGGTGCTCGTTTCCATAGTGATGCTTCCCAAGCGGTGGGGCGGTTGCACATTGATCTAAAAGAGACTGGGCTTGATTTTTTAACCTGTTCGGGACAAAAGCTGCATGCTCCTGCCGGGATTCACAGCAGTTTTCAGGAATGAATTTATTTTTATTTCCTTTCTCAAAATCCCCTTCTTTATTCCTCGGGAATCCAATTCCATATAGTTGGTCAGCCCAATTCATTTTATTAATTTATGCATGTCACTTTTCTCAGGTAGAATTTTCAAGCTCCTGAGCAACAGTGCGCATTAATTTTTTTTATCTTCCCCACTCTCAGATTTGTAAAAGATCAATCATTCAGCTTGAGTGCATATAACGACCGCATCACCTGCGCCCTCGAAGGAGCAGAGCGACGAGAAGGCGTCTGGTGCATGCGTCATGTTATGTTAAATTTCAATTTTTTTGTTTTTCTGAAGCATCAATACCATTTTCGCAGTAATACTCTATGTGGGTATACAAAATACTTCCGTACTGAAAAAGCAAAAGGCCGGATACCTTCCGCGGGGAAGAAACACCCTCCATCAGGTCTTCGAGCGTCATTTCACCGATTTCTGCAGCCGGTATGATGAGGAATATGCCGATACATTCGGGAAGTTTCGCCTCGAACGGATCCAGACGGTAGGCGAGCACTTTCTCACCTGCGGCGATTACCGGCAAGGGAAAGCCCGTATCCGCTGCACTAATACAAACTGTGGTCACGACTATTTCCGCCCTTTCTCCTGCAAGGGGTTTTATCTCTGCCCCTCCTGCAGCCAGAAGAGGACTCTTCTCTTTGCCGAACACCTGAATGAGGAAGTCCTGTTACGACTTCCTCATCGCCAATTTGTATTTACTTTTCCAAAATGCCTGCGGGTGTTCTTCCGTCACAACAGAAAACTTTTCGCGGAAATTTCAAAGATGATATTCGCCATGATAAGCGATTTCTACAGGGAAGTTGCCGGTAAAAAGATAGACACCGGAATGATCATAGCTCATCAGACGTTTGGGGATATGCTTCGTTTTAACCCTCATTTTCATGCAATTCTCCTCGAAGGCGGATTTGATGAGGAGGGAAGCTTTGTCTATCTTCCCTTCTCAGGTCTCGAGAAAATGACAGAATGCTTCAGGCGTACTGTTCTGCGGTTCTTCACCGAGAAAAAGCTGCTTACCAAGCAATTTGCCCAAAATCTACTCTCATGGAAGCACTCAGGTTTCAGTATAGACAACAGCGTTCGTATTCTCGATGAGAGCTCCCGTGATAACCTTGCCCAGTATATAGCCCGGCCTCCTATATCCTTGAAGAAGATCCATTATGAAGGGTTTAAGGGTCGGGTTCTCTTTCATACCCATTACAACGAGTATTTCAAGGAAAACGTACATATGTTCAAAGCCTGCGATTTCCGGGCGGAACTCACACAGCATATCCCTCCCAAGGGGGTGCAGCTGATACGGCGCTACGGATTGTACTCTTCCCGGATCAAAGGTGCTTGGGAGTCCATGCCGCATTGGCGGGATCGTTCCTCGCTTCGCTGCGGTACGACCCTTGAGTTGCCGAACGTGCTCCAACCGGCTGGAAAAACCAGCACGAGAGCCAGACAGGGACTTCGAAACCTGAAGATTTCGAAACTTTCGAGAATACAGACTTTTCAGATGACTCACCAGATGCACGCGCTTACAAGAAGGCATGGGCACGCTTGCTGTCGAAGGTTTACGAGATAGATCCTATGGTCTGCCCGAAATGCGGATCGGAAATGAAGGTGATAGCGATAATTCAGGAACCGGAGGAAATAAAACGCATTTTACGGCATCTTGTGAAACAGGGACGGCCACCGCCTGGCTTTGATCCGGCTTCTCTGAACTGATTTTTTCTTTCTCACCTTCAGGCTTTTGCCAACCTTTGCCATTTTCATGTCCAATTTACACTACCTTTGTTAAAATTCTGCTGTTTCACCCGTGTTTATATGTTAGAGCCTTAATAAGTGCACTGTCATGATGAGGGAGGTTGATTTTTGCCGATTTTTAGCCGAAATTTCCCAATTTTCCCGGTTCCGGCCTTGCACCCCTCGATTAATTTTCCTATCATTCCCTCGATTAATTTTCCTATCATTCGGCCTTGCACCCCTCGATTAATTTTCCTATCATTAGGTGGCCGAGCCTATTATCTCAGGACTAAGCCCAGGCAGGGAGCGAATAAGCTCGGGCAGCTCTCGGCAGGAGGAAATGGGGTAGGACGATTTTAAATTTTCCTATCATTAAATTTTCCTATCATTAAACATTGAGGGAATATGCATATTATCAGCGGAATATTATTATCGGCTCTTTTTGGCCTGAAGGACAAATCAGGCAAAAAGGGAGTTAAAGGCTTCTCTGGCATCATTTCTGTGGCACATCAGATGCCGGGACGCATGAGACTGACCATTCCTTCTTTGCGTACTACCTCAGTGGACATAGTAGCTACCCTGCAAAAGATTGATGCAATACATAAGGTTGAAAAGAATCTGATTTCAGCCAGTCTGATTATCACCTACGATGAACACCAATTGGAAGATGAAATCTTATTTGGAGCTGTGATCCAGATCATGGGACTGGAAGGGGAAATTGATAAACCAGTGAGACCAGCTGCTATCCATCACATTCAACAGATTATTGATTCACTCAACCGGGGTATCTATGAATACACCGGGGGGCATCTTGATCTCTACCACAGTGTACCTTTGATACTCATCGGACTGGGGGCTTATCAGTTCATTAAAACCCGCAAGCTGCTCCTGCCCGGCGCTTTGACCCTTATGTGGTGGGGTTTTAGTTCCCTTCTAGGCCGAGGTAATCATGATAAATAAACTTCCTTCTTTTCTCAAGGATATGTTAGTGGTGCCTCGCGTCAAGCATGCCCTGCCCGGAAGGCTAAGACTGCAAATTCGGGGTTTGAAACAACTGGAACCTGACTCTACCCTGCAGAAATTGATAGAAACCGAACTGGTTTCCATGATAAAGGGGATTAAAAGCATCCAATCCAATCTGAGCAGCGGCACTGCTCTGGTTATTTACGAACCGGAAACTGTTTCTGAAGAGACGGTACTCAATGTCTTTTCCTCCCTGGCCAAAACCGCCTTGAAATACTATGACAAGATCAAAGAACATAATCCATCCCCGCAGATGATCAGTAAACTGGGAGGCCTCATAGCTCAGGATCCTGATCTTTTGCTGGGCCATGTCCTGGAGTTAGATGATGCAGTATGGCACTGAGTCCAAACATATCCTGGCGTGTACCATTAGACATAATATTGAAGGAAGAGTTCGCATTCACTGTAAGGCCCTGGCCTATCTCGATCAGGAATTAAGTGAAGTCACCCAGGCTTTGAAAAACATCAATGGGATTAACACAGTAGCCATAACCGCCCTTACTACCAATCTGCTTATTAACTATGATGAAAAGACACTCACTATCTATGAAATCACCGATCATGTCAGCTCCATTATTTCTAAATTTGCCATAAAGGTCTATAAAGAGGACCGACTGCGCAAAAACCGGGAACAGGTCAGTGAACGAAATCTTAATGAAGAATCACCCCAGGATATTCTAAAACGGATCATAATCTCCGGAGTAGCCCTGATCTTCAGCTGGTTTAAAAAGGGTAAGACCGGAGCTCCCGGACCGGAAAATCTGCTCAGCCGCTTTACTAATATCCAATCCATTACCAGTCTCTCTCTTTCCGGACCTATTCTCAAGAATGGCCTGATCTCCCTCATCAAAGACGGCCGGCCTAATGCCGATACCCTGAGCTCTACTGCCATCATTGCCAGCATAGTAACCGGGCGGGCCACCTCGGCACTGATCATCATCCTACTGGCGGAGATAGCAGAATTTCTGACTGCTTATAGCATGGATCGAACACGAAAGGCTATAAAGACCCTGTTGGAAGTCGGAGAAGACTATGTTTGGAGACTGACAGAAGACGGTACCCAGGTCAGAGTTCCCATTGAGGAACTCAATGTGGGAGATTCCATTGTAGTGCATACCGGTGAGAAGATTAGTGTGGACGGCCATATAACCGAGGGTAGTGCTGTGATAGATCAGTCTGCCATAACCGGTGAATATATGCCGGTCAAAAGGAAGAAGGGTGAGGCAGTCTTCTCCGGAACCGTGCTACGCTCCGGTACCATCACAGTTCAGGCCGAACGCTGCGGGGATGAAACCGCTGTGGCCCGTATCATCAAGCTGGTAGAAGAGGCCTCACACCGCAAGGCCACCATTCAGGCCTTTGCCGATAAGTTTTCTGCCCAGTTTATCATTGTGAATTTCCTCCTGGCCCTCATAGTCTATATGACCACCCGCAGTTCTACCCGGGCTCTTAACATGCTGATTATTGATTACTCCTGTGGAGTGAGGTTATCTACGGCAACCGCCCTGACTGCATCCATTGCCTCTTCAGCCCGGCAGGGTGTGTTGATCAAGGGTAGTAACTATATAGAACAATTGGCTACCGTAGATACTGTGGTCATGGATAAAACCGGAACCGTGACGGAAGGCAAACCGGCGGTAACCACAGTCTACCCTTCACACTCCGCTATAGATAATAAGCAGATCCTTGAACTGGCTGCTGCCGTAGAGGAAACCTCTTCCCACCCTCTGGCACATGCTATACTTAACCGGGCTAAGAAAGAAAGGTTGAGTATACCACCCCATGACAAGGCTGAGACTATCATGGCCCGAGGTATTAAGGCTGTGGTTAGGGGTCAGACCATCGCGGTGGGCAGTAAAAGGTTTATGGAGGATCTGAAAATCGACCTGCACAATGTACTTACTACCGTAAACCGAGTGGCCGCACGGGGGGAAAGTGTAGTATATATCGCTCGCGGTTCTGAGTTAGTAGGTATATTAGGCATACAGGACAACTTAAAAGACAATGTAAAGAAAAGTGTCAACCGCTTGAGACAGATCGGTATTGATGACATAATATTATTGACTGGAGATGTGGAACAACAGGCGGAGGCCATCGCAGATAAGATCACAGCAGACCGCTACCATGCCGAGATTCTGCCGGAGGATAAGTCCGAGGTAGTGCTGCAGCTACAGTCTCTGGGCTATCCGGTGATCATGGTGGGAGATGGTATCAACGATGCTCCTGCTCTGGCCTATGCCGATGTGGGTATCGCCATGGGCAGCACCCGCACCGATGTGGCCATGGAAGCCGCCGACATCACTATAACCAAAGACAACCCCCTGCTTATTCCTGCCACAATCAAGATGAGTAAGAAAACCATGGCTATTATCAAGCAGAACTTTGGCATCGCCATTGGAGTAAATACCCTGGGGCTTATCATGGGGTCCATGGGTATCCTGCCCGTATTCTGGGGAGCTGTGCTGCATAATACCACTACCATCGCAGTAGTGGCCAATTCAGCCCGAATGTTTTTCAATGATATGGAGAAGAAATGAATCGAAAAATACATTTATCCATCATGCACTCCTTGCCCGGCCGAATTCGGATTAGACTGTCCAACCAACTCCGTTCCCTTAAAGAGTTCAACCAGAAGCTCAAGCTGCACCCTGGTCTGGGTAACATCCGATACAGTGATGTTTCTCAGACCCTAACAGTAGAACTGGATGAGAGCGTTATTACACAGGCCGAATTACTATTGAGGATTGCCTTGATTCTCTCTATAGAGCAGGGAATGAAACCGGTTAGTATTTCTTTTCAGGAGGAACGGGAGGAAATCGACAGTGCCGGATACTTCTCCGGATTTATATTAACCGCCGCTCTCATATCCCGTCTCATCCCGGGAATCCGGGGTATTCGTCCTGCCCTGGAATTGCTGGCCAGTGGATCTACTGCCTATTCAGTACTGAAACAC
Organism: Salinispira pacifica; assembly: GCF_000507245.1. Taxonomy (GTDB): domain Bacteria; phylum Spirochaetota; class Spirochaetia; order DSM-27196; family Salinispiraceae; genus Salinispira; species Salinispira pacifica. The sequence continues at coordinate 722,666 of NC_023035.1, forward strand.
GGATTGGAAGAAGTGAGAGAAAAGGGCAGTTTCGACCCGGAAGTGATTTCAGTATTCTATCTGCTCACCGCCATGGCCCGAGGTAAAGGGGTCAATGCCGCCGCCCTGACCTGGGCTACCTCTTTTGGACGTCACCTGGTTAAACCCCTGCCCGAACAGATCAATCTCAAACTAACCAAAAGTCAGGATGAGGACAATTACGAAATAGAAATCGATAATCATAACCAGCAGAATTTCCTGTCATTGGGGCTGCGTACTTTACCAGCCATGGTATTTGATATGCTTACCGGGGGCATGGTGGGTAAGGAAACCCTGATCAAACAGATTAAGCATGTTTCAGAACAGCACCATAGTATTATTGAAGGTTTGACAGACCTCAAAAAGGGATTTACATTAAAGATACAATAAAAAAGAGCGAGTAAATAACATGAAAAGAGAACACATCATCGGATTTATTGCCGGAGTTGGCGCTGCAGCCTTGGGTATTTATCTCTACCAGAACAATCAGGATAAGGTCCACGACTTTCTGGAAAAACAGGGCATCAATCTACCCCGACTGGGTGGGTCTAAGGACTCACGTTCCATGACTCTGGAGCAGCTGGTGCTGGAAAAAGAGCATCTGGAAGATATAATAGCTGAAAAGGAACTGGAATTAAAGGAAAGTAAGAAAACTACTTCCAAGAAGTAGGCAGGATAACTGTGGGGACCACTCTGCCCCAGGTTTTGGAATTGGCTTATTTCAATGAAAACTCGGCCTGGACCCCATAGAGTTTGTGCTTCTTGTAAGTTTTAGCGGCCAGGGTCTTACCTGTGGCCCCCACTTCTACTGCATCGTCATAGGCGATATAAATGGTATTATCATTAAAGACCACTTTATTTTAGCATGCTTATACATGATTATCCTCTTTATATATGGATTTATGACCTATAACGAAATGGATATGCGCCGGGTGCTAACGTGCTCGCTTATGCGCCGGGCCTGAGCCTGGCGACATGAGCGAAGTTATGTGACGTGGATGTCGTACCGCCCTGTCGTACCTATTTTAGTACCTTTCCTCCTCTCTGGCAAATATTTTTCTTATTTCTACCGTTCTTGACACCATCGGCTCCTGTCCATCCGTGGACCCGCCGATGATAACGCGGTCCGTGCGTGTCTCATTCTCCAACTCTCAGCGATTAAGGAGGATGTGCGAAATGAAACACAGATCCTTAAGGGGCAATACCAACCACGAAGTGGGAATATCCTGCAAACCATTCTGACTGATCATATAGATGCTTTCCCCCGCACCAAAAGTACAGAAAGCTAAGTGGTAAAAGCTGACTTCAGGCACACAATTACATCCATACCATCCAAATGGGTTTGGTGCGGGGATGTGGTGACTACTCCCTGGGAATGGCAAGAATCAAGTGTAGTAACGATGACTGCGGTTATGAGTATTTCCGACCATTCTCCTGCAAGCAATGGTATCTCTGCCCCTCTTGTCATCAGAAACGACTACTCCTTTTCTCTGAGCGAATGACCCAGGAGACCCTACTGAAATTGCCTCACCGCCAGTTTGAAGGATGTTACCCGGGGCGATTACCGGCAGATCAGAGATGACTATTTTGCGGCACAGCGGCTGTTGTTTCTGGGATTTCTCAAGGATGGAAATCTGACTACGCCAATAGAGGTTGCAGATATTCTTCAGAGGATACTTCAGGTTCAACCCGGTGAATCTGTTCTGGATCCCTTCATGGGGGGCGGTGAATTGCTTCTGCGGTCCGCCTCTGAAGCCCGGCAGCTGTCGGGTCAGGATAAGGAGCTTCTCATGGTGACACTGGCTTCGGTGAATGCCCTGGTTTCCAATAAGACGGTGGAAGTGCGGGAGGCGGATTCATTGATGAAGCCTCTTCCCGGCAAGGCGGATGTGGTACTCAGCCATATTCCATTCACACCCCGGTTCTCCATGTCCGGAGATCCTCCCGCATATATGAAATTCGGTATGCCGGGAAGCAACGGCGGCAGCTACTATTATTTATCGATGATGCTTCACCGGATGAACCGGCGGGGTGCAGCCCTGGTTACCGAAGGCGATCTTATTCGGGGAGGAGGGGAGGCTGATATTCGGCGGCGGCTGATCGAAGAAGGCCTTATTGATGCGGTAATTGCACTGCCGCCGGGTATTTATGAGGGCAGTTCCATCGGATCAAGTATTCTGTTGTTCTCAAAGGAACGTACAACGGATTCTATTCAATTTATTGATGCCCGGGGACTGTTTCAAAAAATCCGTGGAGGGGTGCGTCTTTCAGAGGACGGGCTTAATAGAATAGACAGGCTGTATACCAAGCAGCTCGTTGAACCGGGATTCAGCTGTTATGTGAAGCCCAACGAGGTGATGGATGAAAATGCCGTACTGACAGTTCAACGTTACACTGCCGTACAGGAAAAGCGAGACCGGGGCGACATAGCTCAGCTTGAATCAAGAATGAAGCAGTTGGAGGAACAGATGGATACACAGCGGAGCGAAGTTAACCGGCTGATCACAAAAACCTTTTAGCCTGTAATTAAAATTGGAAAACTCGACCTCCTTCTCTCTTGGCAGTTTTCCCCCTCCGGCGGGGCGGGTCGGCTATGCCATGCCCCGCCGGTTTTACATCAGGTTCAGCCCTCCAGCTGTGAGGTGGAGTGGAGGAAAATATCAGCATATACCAAATATCAGGAGAAAAAATGGAACAACATCACTACGGACAGGAACGCACACTAGCCATGCGGATCTTTACCGGAGAAGGCGCACGGAATGTAAGCATGCAGGATATCCTGGACTGGATGGATATGGAGCATAAGCAAAAGGAGCTAATGTGCGCGCCCCGGGGCAATCGCCTTGATCTCCTTATCCGGATGTATGTGCAGGATCACTACACGGAGATCGTCGCATGCAATGTGCGGATGATACCACGTGAGGCGGAAGAGCAACAGCTGGCGGAAATGTATATGGAGCGTCTGCATCTGATTCCCGGAAATTACAAAGAAAGAATGTATAACCGCCTGTCCCATTTCGAATGTCTGAAAAGACTGCGGAATTGTGAATATCGGGAGCAGAGGGAAAGTTTTGCCATGCTTACAGAGCTGGCAATATCGGCCAGAAGTGTGCAGCAGCTTGCCGACCTCTTCGGGTTCTCAGAAAGTTGGAAGAGAAGTTGTGAGAGAATACTTCAAAATAAAACCAGCGAAGGCGGCCGTAAGCATCTGCTTAAAGAGATCGAGAGAATTGACCCCACACTGTTCTGCGGAGCATTGGAAGGGGAGGATCAGACAGTTTCCGGGGAGGCTGGAGTCGTGGGCGAAGGAGATTTTCATGGCAATACTTAAAAGCAGAATAATGGAGCTGGAATTATGCTATATCGGCTACACCCACGATTGGGTGGAGTATGAATGTTCTTTCAGAGTGAACGGGGAGCCCATAGTGAGAGATGAAATTCTTTTCAGAGATAACGAATCCTGGGGCCGTCAGCGCCGCAATTACTGCAAGGCACAGGATTATCAATATGACCATTTCATACCTATGTTCCGAAGGGTTTTGAGAACAGAAGAGGTAGATTATCACATTACAATGGACCCCGACCTGGGCATCCAGGTGTTTCCTGAAGGCACCTTCCCGATTTTCAGGCCTAATGCAAAGAAAATCATCCGCGGCGAAAAGCTGCAGAGAGAGCATGATGAGAGAAAGAGGCGAAAGGATGCGGGTGAACAATTCCCCGATGATACATTCGCTGTCATAGTCTTCATCGACGCTTTCGCGTTTAATGGAGCGGGGAGGTACCATAGAAGCGGTATTTGGGAAAATTTGTTTGTCTCCCGGACGACCCTGGAAAGGTTCGTTGATGAGCTTGAAGAAGAATATCTGCAGATGTGTAAAGAAAATGGTATAGAACCGTTTACCGAACCTGAAGAACCCCAGCATCCGACCGTGGTACACATCGATCCTGAAGCTGACGATTACCCGGAGAATCTTGATAATCTGTTTGATTGACGCCGTATTGGCGTAAAGATGTATACGCTGTGCTCTTCAGCTTCCAGCTGGGTATGTTGAATACGAAATGCGTGAATCAACATTTGCCCGATCCATACGGGAGGATTGCATGAACTCCGCCCCCTGCTTCACCGGAGAAAATATCTTTGGAGAGGATGGGGGCATATTAGGGAAGGTTGGCGATTTTCTGAGGAAGAAGTGTTTGTCCGGGTAAATACATAGTGAAAAGTTCAATAAAAATACTAAAACGGAGAAGTCCAATGCAAAAAAGGACAGTCCATGCATTGCGAAAGGGAAATGCAGGCTTGGGTATTATATACATAGTGATTACAGCAGTGCTGATTGTTCTCAGATTACTCGGCTACTTTGATACCACCTGGTTAAAGTCTGTTGTTTTTATACCCCACCTGTTGTTTGGTCTGCAGTGGTTCTATCTCAATCCACTATTTATGTCAGATGAGAAAGTGAGAAAAGTTTATAAAATAGATGAATAATACTGAAACTGCAGCAGCCCAATAGAGGGTGTCAGAAAAACACAGTTAATAAGACACTCCCAAGCTTCTACCCCTCAACCTCTGTATTCGCAGGGAAACAAACAACCCCTTCATGGGAGGCAAGCTTTCTCAGCTTTTTATCGTAGGTGAGCAAGTACCCCGAGTATTTTTTCGCAAGCTCCAGATACACCCATTCATATGTACTGTGCCCGGATGCAATGGAGTGTGCCAATGCCCGGCTCATGAGGTCGGAGTCATGGGGATGTACCTGATCCACAAATGTATATCCAACCTGTAGAAGTTCAGTTACTTTGCGCTCCACATTTCTCCCAAACACCCCCATGCTCTCATATTTTCGAAGTACATTCGCTGCCTCAGGGAAGATGAGCTCAGGGGCGATGATGTGATTTTTTACAATGAGCTCTTTGTCGGACTTCTGGCCCATCAAAGCATATATCAATGCATTTGCATCCATCACAACCGTCATCGATCTCTATCCTCGCGAACCAGCTCCTCAGGGACGGAATATGAAAACAAAGATCATCGAATGTCAGGCCGGATCGTGAGCATATCCCAACCCCATATTCGCCCCATAGTCAGGGGAAAAGCCGGTACCCCGGTTGAGTTCGGCATGAAGATTTCATCCGCCAATATTGACGGGTACATGTTTATCGATCGCTGTTCATGGGATCCATACAACGAGTCTGGTGATTTAGTCATGCAGGCTGAAAAGTACAGGCACAGATATGGTGTGTATCCGGAATCAATACACGCCGATCAGATTTACCGCACCAGGGGCAACCGGAATTGGTGCAAGGAACGGGGAATCAGATTATCCGGTCCGCCGCTTGGTCGTCCACCGAAAGATCGTGGAGAAAATCGAGAACGAAAGAAACAGACCCGTCAGGATGAGTTGGATAGAATCGCCGTAGAAGGGACATTTGGCAGAGCAAAACGGCGGTACTCAATGGGTCGATTAATGACAAAGCTTGCTGAGACCAGTGAAACGCAGGTGGCCATGATCATGCTGGTGATGAACCTGGAAAAGATTCGCATGGATCTTTTTTGCGTCTTTATCATAGCTATACGGCGCAGCCGAAAAATTCCGAAGTCTCATTTCCCCGTAGTATTGGGGTATGGTAATATGGCAACATAGGGTTTTTTCAGGAGGCCCTAAGTAATATCAATTTTGAAAAGGATATTGCATGCACATTTTGAAAAAAAGCTGGTGGACTGAAACTACAGAATCCCTTGCTCGCATTGACTATCGTCTGTTCGGAACCTTGTTATTATTCGGCCTCCTGCCGACTGCATATATCACTGTGAGAATAAACTTCCTTGGAAATATTCCCGACAGTTGGGGGTACAACATTGCCTCTCAATTAACGTGGTTGAATGTTTCCTATGAGGTGGTTTTTGAAGCGCTTATGCTTCCCATGTTTTATCTCATAGGAAAACACATTGGCGATTCCAAACACTTCAATAACACCGTCAGTAATGCGCTGGTACTCACTATTGCTCTGTACCTTATACTTTCAGCAATCACGATATTTGCAGCCCGGCCGATGATTGTCTTTATGCTTCAGGAGGCTCATACTGTAGATGCAACTGTTTCCTACATCAGGCTGGAAACTGTTGCAATCATGCTGTCAGCTATAGTTCGGCTATTTACTATTATCTTTATTGTGATTAAACGGGAGCGGATTCTCCTTATTCTACTGTTTGTTCAGCTTGCCGCTTCTGTACTGTTTGACAGCTTGTTTATCAGTCAGCTGCCCATATCTCTGGAGATCGGAGTCAATGGCATCGCATTCACGAACATCCTCGTCAATATCATTCTTATTGGCATATCTGTTGTAGCACTTCGAAAAGCGTCTGTACGACTATTTGACAGAGGATTCACCATTGATTTTACATGGCTAAAGTCATGGCTTCGTGTCGGGGGCCTCTCAGGGCTTGAGAATTTTGTCCGGAATGCTGCATTTATACTCATGGTTCTGCGGCTCGTGAATGCGGTTCAGCAGCAGGGAAATTTCTGGGTGACCAACAACTTTATTTGGGGATGGCTTCTGTTGCCGGTTCTCGCTCTTGGAGAACTCATTCGTCGGGAGACAGCAGCTGAACCTGAATCTATTCGGCTCCAGGCGAGGGGATGGTTTGCGCTGACTACAATTATTATCCTCATCTGGATTATCAGTATTCCATTTTGGGACTGGTTTATTAGCCGAATTATGAATGTAGCAGCTGTGGATGTTATTGTCAGGTTGAGCTTGATCTCTCTCGGGTTCTATGTGGTATTCGCATACAATAATGTTATGGACAGTGTGTTTTACGGGGCAGGCCGTACTGATCTCATGCTGTACCAATCATTGATTGTGAACATTGTTTTTTATGGTAGCGCATTCATATTATACCGCAGGGGAGTATTTACTCCTGACTTGACTGCAATTGCCATAATGTTCGGCCTGGGGATATTTCTGGATTCAGTAATAACCTATTTCATGTACCGCCGCTTTGTCCAGGTGAGAAATACGGGCTCATGATTATTGTGGTCTTTGGGAATATTAAGTGGGAGTTCGGTGGAGCTTTTTTACTTTCTAAAAATAGCACTCACAATTAAAAATGCATAAACACATTTACCACAAAGGTTAAGTATAACTTTACATTTGATGACCTGCATGTCATACTATTCATGTGGAATACCACTTCACTAACAAACATCTTGAACAGCTCTACACAACCGGTTCTAACAAAAAATACAGGCTTCCAGATAACGTGGTATTCGAATTTGTCGAATTAGTACTGGTTATCGATGCTGCAGTGGATATTAATGATTTCTGGAAGTTGCCTGCTCTAAAGTTTGAGAAGTTACGGGGCTATCGAAGCCGGTATTCTTTTCGGATAACCAGGAAATATCGGCTTGAAGCTGATATCGAATGGAAAAATGATCAGCATACCATTGGAATTGTGGGAATTGATGAATTGAGCTCACATTATCAGTAATGTGGGAGGATGACTATGAGCACACAGAATACATTACGACCGTTTATTAATATTGGTCCGGGGCACACCATAAAAAAGAATCTTGAAGCCATGGGTTGGACCCAGGAAGATTTGGCTGCAATGATGGATATATCCGTTAAGCAGCTGAGTCAGATCGTCAATAATAAAACAAGAATTACCATAGAAACAGCCAGACTCTTGGCTGCAGTCTTCGAAACAAGTGCGGAATTCTGGGTGAATCTCGATACCCGGTATCGGATCAACAAGGATGAAGATTCAACCAGGGAAACATCTGCTCAGCGAAAGGCTCGCATCAGAAAGTATATGCCAGTGAATGAGATAATAAAGAAAGGTTGGTTTATCTCAGAAGCCACTGCGGATGGCTATGAAGGGCTGTACTCAGAAATCTGGCAAACCACTCCTGATGACCAATCCATGTATGATCATGTGAAGGATCGATATTGTGCAAGGCAAAATCGTGAGAATGAAGAATACACAGCCAGGTATACCTATACCTGGTCAAAGATCGCCCGAATAAAATCCCAAGGCTTCTCCGTTCCGGACTATTCCCGGGAAAAACTGGAACAGATTTCCCGACAGCTCTATAGCTATACCTACATGGAGGATGGGGTTACCCGAGTTCTACGGGAATTGAATACCGCGGGTGTCAGGTTTCTGGTGCTCTCCCATTTATCAAAAACCTATCTTGATGGAGCCTGTTTCTGGGAGGGAGATAATCCGGTGATTGTGTATACCGCCCGTTACGATCGTATTGATAACTTCTGGTTCACTCTTGCTCATGAAATAGCCCATGTCTTGCTGCATCTTCCCCGATTCAAAGATAAAAGCTTTTTGGATGACTTGAAGGCGGATGAAAATAGCACAGAAGAGCAGGAAGCCGATGCAGTAGCAGAAAAATACTTGAAGGCTGATCAGATTATTTCATCGGCAAAACCCTACGCCGGGTATCTATCTGCTTCCAGACTGCAGACAATTTCAGATAAACTTGAAATTGGAAAAGCTGTCATCGTGGGTATTCTCCAGCACCATGGGATGGTGGATTACCGAAAGCTTAATGCATATAAGAAGCCGGTGACGGATCTTATACCGTCGGACTTTATCGTCGGCTAAGGTTTACAGCAACAATTGATTAACTGATTCCTTGGGCAATAGCTGTCAACACCCCAGTTCAATTGCCTTCAAACCCCGACCACCTACCCAAGCCCCGCAAGCCGGGAGACAACATTCAACACCGTCTCAAACATCCCATTCAGCACATCAAGACGGATGGCAAGTAACAACAGAATTATCCAGATCCAGGACAGTTTGCCTCCCGACAGCTTCACTCCGGGAAACAGGAACGGCCAGATCCGCGAACCGTCCAGGGGCGGGATGGGCAGCAGGTTTATAAGCGCAAGAATCCCGTTGGCATAGGCAGCAAGGAACACCACCATGGCAGTGGTTTCGTTGTTTATGGGCAGCAGGCGGAACGCAGCAATGAACATGAACATCAGCACAATATTCGAAAAAGGGCCGGCCAGGGAGGTTATGAGAAAATCCCGCCGGGGATTGCGAAAATTGTAGATATTCACAGGTACCGGCCGGGCGTATCCGAAACCGAGAAAAAGAATCAGAATGGTTCCCAAAGGGGAAAGATGCGCCAACGGGTTCAGTGTAAGCCGCCCTTTGCTTTGTGCATAACGGTCCCCCAGCAGGCTGGCGCTGAAGGCATGGGCGAATTCGTGAACAGTCAGGCCGACTATAAAGCCCGGCAGAACTACCCAGGCTTCCCGGAGATTAAATATCATCAGCTGCCTCCATGCTCCCGGCCTTGCGGGCCATGGCGAAAACCACATTCTTGTGCCTGTCGTCCCGGAATTGCATCCGCTTTGCCAGATCATCCATATCAGTCTCACCCCGGGCATATCGCAGAATCATCTGCAAATACAGACTGTTGTTATCTTCTCTGATGGAGCAAACCTGATCGGCAATGCTTTTGGCTTCTTCAAGCATTCCCAGGCTGATATATGCAAGCAGCCGGTTATAGAGTGCGGTATAGCTGACCACAGGGGGAAAATCACCCCGATCCAGTATGAGGCCACTGAGCTCCAAAGCCCGCCGGGCATCGCTTTGGGGATCGCATATCAGCAATTCCAGATAGCTGAGCATGGGTTGGTTCCGGTATTCTTCCTTCCGTGCCCGATCTATCCACATGCTGATAAATGCATCATCGTGAAAGCTTCGAAAATCCAGATCGCAAAGAAGGGCCACATGCCCGCAGTCCCGGCTGCCGGTTGAAAGCTGTTCAAGAACTGCACGGCCTTCACTTTTCTCATGAGGATAGTAGGTATTCAGCAGTCGCACAGCATCCTCAATAGTACCGGTCACATTCCAGATGCTGCGCAGGAGCTTTTGCCGGCTTGGCCCCTGAACAATTGACGGCACAAACAATATCGCCCTCAACGGCAGAACCATTAAATCGGTGAAGAAACTCAAGTTAATCATCGGGGCTGAGTATATCACTTTTACTGCAGGGTAGGGGAACAGGTTTGCTGCATCGGGAAATACATCAACCGCATGCCCAGGCCGGGTGAGGGCGAAGCTGATAACTGAAACCATCCCCTGTCGGGTCAACTTGAAATTCAGGAAAACCTGATTGATACTTTTATACATACCGAGATGTAAAAAGGACCATCCATGAAAATTGCCGAGCTGCATCCCGAAGAAGCTGCCAGGCTGGAAGAACTGTACCGCTACGAAATACTTGACAGTGAAGACGAGGCTGCCTTCGATGAGTTAACCGAACTTGCCAGCGCTATCTGCGGGACGAAAATCTCGCTCATCAGTCTGATCGACGATAAACGCCAGTGGTTCAAATCCCGGGTGGGGCTGGATGTACCCGAAACCGATCGCGATATCGCCTTCTGCACCCATGCTATTCAGGGTGTGGATGTGATGGAAGTGGAAGATGCCCTGGCCGATGAACGGTTTCACGATAATCCTTTAGTCGCCGGAGATCCCGCTATCCGCTTCTATGCCGGTGCTCCGCTGATCACCCCCGAAGGTCTGCCCATCGGTACACTCTGTGTGATTGATAATCATAGTATGAAACTCAGCGAAGATCAGCACCGTGCCCTGGAAATACTTGCCCGGCAGGTAATCAGCCAGCTGGAACTTCGCCTCATGAACCGGCGAATGAAACGTATCGCCGGGGACCGGGATCGGCTTTTCGCCGTCATCGCCCATGATCTCAAATCGAATTTCAGCGGAATTTTAGGTGTGGCGAATATGCTTTCCGGAAAATATTTTGAGGTTGATGAGCAGGAGCGCAAACTCCTGGCTGACGAGCTGATGAATGTATCGGTAAATACATATGAGCTGCTGGATCAGCTGCTGCAGTGGGCTGCAGAGCAGATGGGCGGCATGAAAAGCCGACCGGTTAATTGTCATATAAAGCAGGATCTTATTGATGACAATATTGATTTTTTCTCCCGGGCCGGAGCCCTTCAGGGGGTGAATCTCAATATCAGTATTGATGAATCCCTCACCGTCTATTGTGACACCACCATGACAAAGACAATCATCAGGAATCTGGTTTCCAATGCACTCAAGTATTGCTCCGAAGACGGATTGATCTCAATTGATGCGAAAGAGCAGCACGATGGTGTTACAATATGCATCAGCAATACCGGCGACCCCATTTCATCAGAAATCAGGGATAATCTGTTCAAACAGCAGGTGCTCAGTACCGAGGGGCGGGGCGGAAAACCGGGACATGGTCTGGGGTTGAACCTGGTTGCCCAGTTTGTCGCGAAACAGAACGGCAAAATCTGGGTGGACGAGGAGTTCAGCGGAGGGACCAGGATTTGCTTCCGTCTTGGGAAATCAGACTGATATATTTCCACAGAACTTCAGAATCCTGAATATCCGGAGAACCTGCCCGGGAGAACAATACCTTCTTCCTGGGCTTTTTGCCATTCATGTATGAACCGCAGCAGCTTCCCTTCCGTCAGTTCAGCCGCCGGCGAGCTCCCGGAAATCATCCCTGTACCGCAGATTCTGAAGATCATCATCTTCTGATGCAAACTCCCGAAGCCCGGGGTTATGCCTGAAGCTTTCCTCAAGCTCCTGCATAGCCTCTTCGGGATGTTCGGTCTGGGCGTAGGCTGCGGCCAGATCGTAGTGATTTGCCGCTAGCCACATGGGATTATCACTGAGAGCTGCTGAGCGGGCAACCACATCTTCTGTAATCGAAACCGACAGTTCCTCCAGGTCATGCCGGCGAAGCACGATTCCCAGATGCCAGGCCACATGAAGCCCCAGATGTCCAGCCATACCCCACCACAGGGGACGTGTTCTTCCGTCGCTGTAGCTGCCAGTTTGATCAAGTTCCGCTTCTGTCATCGATTTCACTTCTCTGCTGATGTCGGCTGTGATCTGAACCAGCATCTCTTTGGCCTTTACCCAGGGAAGTTTCTGATATTTCTCGTATATTTTCCTGTTTGTCTGTTCAAGTTCATCCGATTCGATAATCGGTATTACCTGTCCCGGACTCTTGAGGCGATCTAAATCCTGTTCTAGCCACGCAGAGCAGTGGCTCACTGCATCGGCACAATTCCAGACCTCCCAGCTGCCGGGACCATCCAAAGCTGCAACCGGGAGTTCGTTTCCTGCTCTGTTCACCGATGTGATCATTTCATCGGCCAATGCTGCAAGTGCGGCTTTGCGACTCATACAAGCCTCCGTTTTGGGTGCGGGGTGCTGTGGGTTTTCCATGTTCTTCCAGTATAGCCTGGTAGAATATGATTGTTTAATGCTGATGTGACCGGGCATGCACAATTTCCGGTTTCAGAGAAGAATGTGCAGTGCACCAAAGCTTGTGAAAAAAGAATTTTACCATAAAGCAGCACCACATGAGTTGGCGACTACCTGCAGCAGCACTGCCGGTGGAGTCGCCATCAATTTGTCTATTAAAATCTATAATTTTTCACAAGCTTCTGTGCACTTGTTATTCGTTCCCGAATCCATTCCATTCTTCAACTACCGTAATACTGAAGGGAATTGCTTCGCCTTTCCTCTCAACAGGTCGCTCGATTGTATAGATGATTTGTTCAGCAGATGCACTGGTGGGAATCATTGCCCATTCGGCTTCGGTAGGATAATTGCTGTTTTCGAGAAACTCATCCTTGCTCATTTCATCTGGATCCACGAAAAGAAGATAGCTTTTGCCCACTTTTGTGTTCAAATTCATGTTGAAGCCGCGCCGACCTTCGGTTATTTCGTTGGTAGATTTATCGAGCATGGTGAATAAGAGGTCCGGCTGAAAGACCAGGATCATTTGCTCATTTTCAAGTATTACAGTATTGCCCACCTCATCCATTGTATGATTTAAAACATGGGTGATATATGAACCAATCACCTGGATATCACCCTGCTCTGTAGAAGAACTGTGCGCTGCGCGGTATTCCTCCTCCAGAACCACCGCATCATCGTTCGATATCGTATCGGTGACCCGGTAGTTAATTCGATTGGAAGATAGACCTTTTCTGCCGTATAACCTATACGATCTGCCCGGTTCCAGCTTTGCATATACCGGGCTTGTTCCGAAGGTATATACGTGGCCGTCATCATAAGAGACAGAAAAGCGATAGTAGCCTGCCGGGAGTTCTACCATGCGTCCAATCCTCATCAGAGAACTTACAGGCCAATCTACCGATTCACCATTAATTGAACTCACACCTACGCTTCCGGAAATCGTTAACTGCACCATTTCTGAACTATCCATATTCTCCGGCACATATTGGCCAAGATTGTTCATAGAAGCGCAGGAACCCAATAAAGCTAATCCAATTAAAACAAACAATAGACGAAATAAATTTTTCATATTCAAATAATATGCAAAAAAAGTCTGATTAGTCAACGAATGATACGCCGTCTCTGCTTTAATGCTGAAAACTGTCAGGCTCCCCGGAAGAATCCTGGAGTCAGAAAAAATGCGATCTATCTGGATATGGAGCTGAAGTCAGACCGTGGGAAAATTGAATCAGATCCCGAACTGTTTCTGAGTCCAAATCCCGGGAGGATGATCTGTCTCGATGAAATTCGATGCTAACCTCAGATTTTCTCTACGCTCAGATCATATATCGATAAGACAGGTAAGAATGGACAGTTCCTGATTCTGGGGTCTGCATCCCGGGATCTGATAAATCAGAGTAGAGAAAGTCTTGCCGGACGTATAGCACACCTCTAAGTCACTCCATTCAATCGAGATGAAATTCGTGAGATTAGATCTCAGGATCTGCATTGGCTCAAAGGAGGATATCCAGGTTCTATACTAAAAGAGGATGAAGAAGAATCATTCGAATGGCGGATGAAGTATATTCGTACCTTTCTGGAACGTGATTTACCTCAGCTTGGTTTTTCAATTCCCCCAAGGTATATATATGCGATACTGGGCTTTTGCATTCCCTCCTTGGTATCGAAACGATCAATGATCTTTTGGGGCACCCGGTTGTAGGAAATTCATTCGAGTCATACTGCATTGAGAATATCCGCAATCTTCCGCCCCGCTGGACCTCATCTTTTTTTCGTGATTCCATCGGCAATGAAATTGATCTGGTTCTGGAGAGAGCCGGGAAAAAGATCGCTGTTGAAATTAATCCTCTTCATCCCCGAAACCGGAAAAGGGATTCTGGAACTCGGTCAACTTCCTGAAGCCGAATGAAAGCTGGATCATCGCACACGGAATTGCACCAGGCGAAGCCGGGGCAGTTCAGTGTGAGTATTAGGATACAAAAAAACCCGTCGAAGTGAGCTTGAATCAGAGGCCCGACAGGTATGCTATGAAGAATTTAGTCTGTGTTGATTTCGTTGTTAATATTCACAGATCTTGAGAGTGGTATCCTGTTGTAATCGTTTCTACATCCCTGAAACTGTTAGTACAGTCTGATTTTAGAAATTTAGCTGAATAACCGTCGCCTGACTTGAGATGCCGGATGTAAAGTATAATCAGTGCACCAATGCTTGTAGAAAGTCTCGGAAGGACTTGGCCCTCTGTCACTCGGCATCGTGCCTCGTTCCGCCGGGCCGCCTACGCCTTCTAAATCGACGTCCTGTCGATTTGCGCTCCCTGTTCGGTCGCGCCGAAGGCTCCGGTTCAAATCCTGCTGGATCCAGCCACAAAAAAAGCCGATTACCCACCTTTCGGTGAATAATCGGCTTTTTTATGGGCCCCCGGCTGCCGCCCGAAACAGCCGTGTATCGCAGTCCGTAAGGACGAGGAACATGGCGAGTAGCAGGTCGCTGCAGGCAATCGACCAGGGAGCAGGACTTGCCCTTCCGTCACTCGGCTTCCTGCCTCGTTCCTCCAGGGCGTCTCGTCGCCTGCCGCGCCCGTCCGGGGCGCTTGTCGTCGCTATTCGCTCGGCGGCTCCTCGCTTCAAGTCCTTCTATAGCAATATATACAGAAAAAGCCACCCTATTCAGGATGGCTTTTTCTGTATGATGGGCCCAGCAGGACTTGGCCTTCCACCTCGAGCCCTTCCGGGGCTCTCGGCTTCAGGCCGTCTACGGTCGCTAAATCGCCTTCCATGGCGATTTGCGCTCGCAGGCTCGCGCCGCTCCCTGCGCTTCAAGTCCTGCCGGGTCCGGTCCACAAATAAAAAATGCCACCCACCTAGCGGTGAATGGCATTTTTTATTTGGGCCCAGCAGGACTTGAACCTGCGACAAATGGATTATGAGTCCACTGCTCTAACCAACTGAGCTATGGGCCCCAGGATGCATGGGCGAGCAGGTGTGAAACACCGACCAGCCCCAGGATGCATGGGCGAGCAGATCACGAAGTGATCGACCAGCCCCAGGATGCATGGGCGAGCAGATCACGAAGTGATCGACCAGCCCCAGGATGCATGGTAGCGGGATCGTTCCTCAGCGCTTCGCGCTTGCGGTACGACCCTTGGGGCGAAACAGCCGTGTACCGCAGTCCGCAAGGACGAGGAACATGGCGAGTAGCAGATCACGAAGTGATCGACCAGCCCCCGGACGCATGGGCGAGCAGCTGACTTGTCAGCGACCAGCCCCCCACCCCGGTTTCCCCGATAGTTCCAACTGAACAGGTCGGGAAAATAGTGAATTGGAATCTATCGCAACAGCCTGAGGCTGTCAAGTGTCAATAGTGGGGAGGTTTGCTGTCGTGGGGGCTGTCTTCGCCGCCGGTCTCTTTGAGCTCGCGGAAGAGGTGAATGAGGCTGTCGATTTTCTTTGTGTGGGCGTCCAGGCTGCGCTGCTGGTCCACCAGGACGTCGTTGAGTTCTGCGATGCTGTTTTCCATATAGGATATTTTGGTTTCAAGGGCTTCCAGTCGTTCTTCCATGTGTTCATCTTAGGAGATTTTTTCAATTGTATACAGGTGTTCAGGCTGATATATTTGCGGTATTCACATGTCCGAGCATACGAAGAGTATTGAAGAAAAGCTGAATAAGAGTTCCCGGGAGCTTGATGATCTGATACGGGCGGCTGATTTGCCGGAGGATGACCGGAGGTCTGCCCTTAACGACCGGGGGAGGAAACCCCGGCGGATTCTGCGGTGGGCGATTAAGCTGTTTCTCCTTTTTGTGTTTCTGCTTTTTGCCCTGCCGCCGTTTTACATTCCCCTTGAAGGGGTCCGCACAAGCGGATTTTTTATCCGTCGCAGGCCGGAGACCCGGCTTTTCACCGATCTGGAATTTCACAAAGGTATTGATATTGCCGCTCCGGTGGGTACGCCGGTGAGGCCGGCGGCCATCGGCAGAGTTGCCGATGTGGGGTATTCCGACGGATACGGTAATTTTGTTGAGCTGTCCCATTTGTTCGGATTTCGTACGGTGTACGCCCATTTGTCTGCGGTGGAGACACGGGAGGGAGCATTGATTGCACCGGGCTTCAGCCCCCTGGGAAGGGTGGGGCAGACCGGCCGGGCCACGGGGCCCCATCTGCATCTGGAAATAAAAATCGGAGAGAGGAGTTTCCCGCCTGGTGTATTTTTATTCTACCATAATGTCCGCAGGTATCTTATAGGTTTCTGACCGTAAAGGTATTAGGGTTTTCCATTCTGTAAATTTATACCGATTGACTGTATTTTTTTTTCTGAAATCTTGTCTAAATCCAAATCTTACCCTAAGATGATGTATTGATTAGTTTGAGATTCGCTCAAACAAGGAGGATTTTTATGAAAAGGTCGCTTTGGTTAGTGCTGTTTGTTGCATTGACTGTACCAGCGCTTCTTTTTACAGCCTGCGGCGGAGATAGCACTGCAGCAGCTGAAGAAGAAGAAATGGTTCTGAATTGGAACCTGAGTGCCGATCCCAAAACCATCGACCCCGGTCTGAATGGTGCAACCGATGGTGGTGACATTATTGCCAACACTTTCGAGGGTCTGGTTCGTGAACGGAACGGTGAAGTGTATCCCGGTATTGCTGAAAGCTGGGAATTTTCCGAAGACGGAAAAACCGTAACGTTCAATCTTCGTGAGTCAAAATGGTCCGACGGCTCTGACCTTACAGCTCAAGACTTTGTATACGCATGGAAAAGAGCAATGGCTCCGGAAACTGCTTCCGAGTACAGCTGGATCTGGGAATACACCAATGTTGTGAATGCTCCTGCAGCCACAGTTGGGGAAGTATCTCTTGATGAAGTAGGTATCCGTGCGGTAGATGATTACACTCTGGAAGTGCAGCTTTCTGCTCCCACTCCCTATTTCATCTCTCTGAGCTCGTTCTACCATTTCATGCCCGTAAAACAGTCTGCAGTAGAAGCAGGACCTGACGGTGCATGGGCGAAAGATCCCGACATCTATGTTTCCAACGGTCCTTTTGTTGTTACCGAGTACACCATCGGTGACGGACTGGTTCTGGAACAGAACCCCAATTTCTGGGATGCGGAAAATGTTGAGATCGACAGGATCAACGTGAAGTTCATCGATGAAGCATCAACTGCCTACACTGCATACAATGCAGGCGAGTTTGACTTCCTCAATGATGTTCCCCCCGCAGAAGTTCCCAAGCTGATTGCTGAAAACCCCGAATTCTACGTTTTCCCTCTGCTTGGAACCTACTACTACAATTTCAACATGGATCTTGATATGTGGGACGATGCACGGATTCGCCGCGCTCTGACTCTCTCTATCGACCGTGAGCAGATTGTAGACGTTCTTGCCCGGGGTAACGTACCTGCACCCGGTTTTGTTCCTCCCGGATTCCCCGACCACATGGGCCGTGACTTCTTTGAAACTGCCGGTGACTACGGTATTCCCACCGATGATTCTCAGTTCGAAGAAGCTCAGGAACTGCTGGCTGAAGCCGGTTATGAGGACGGTGAAGGTTTTCCCGAGTTCACTCTTATGTACAACACCAGCGAAGGGCACAAACTCGTAGCTGAAATGGTACAGGAAATGTGGAAAACCAATCTTGGAATCGATATCACTCTTGAAAACCAGGAGTGGGCGGTATTCCAGGAAACCCGGAAACAGGGCGATTATGAAGTTGCACGCGGCGGCTGGATTACAGACTTCCTGGATCCCAGCGGTCTTCTTGCGATTTTCACTGAAGGCAATGCCTACAATGATCCCAACTTCAACAATGATGAATACAATGCTGCAATGGCTCGTGCTCTTACCGCAACCACAGACGAAGCTCATTACGAAGCACTGTATGAGGCTCAGGACATTCTCATGAATGAACTGCCCATCATTCCTGTGTACCACTACACCGACTACATGCTTTCCAGCCCCGCAGTTAAGGGATGGGAGCGCTCAATGCTCAGCGGTACCGACTTCCGCTATGCAACTGTTGAACGCTAAGCATCAGCTTTGTGTAATACCCCGCCGCCCGGTCCACGGGTGGCGGTATTTTTTTCCCTAGGAGACGGTGTTCAATAAATTGAATATCTGCATTTTAAAATAACCGTTCTCCCGGAATTAGGAGACGTAACATGAGAAGGTATTTCCTTCGCCGGTTTGGATATTCACTCCTTACCATATTTATTATTACCACCATCACATTTTTTATGATGCGTGCGATCCCCGGTGGACCTTTTACAAGGGAACGGGCGATTCCCGCGGAAATCCTGCGGGTGATTGAAGAAAAGTACAATCTTGATGCTCCTCTGTATGAGCAGTACTTTGACTATTTAAAAGGTGTTGTGACCTTCGATTTTGGTCCCTCATATCAGAAAATCGGTACCAGCGTTAATGAACTTATCGTGTCAGGCTTTCCCTGGACAGCACAAATTGGTTTTCTTGCAGTAGTGGTCATACTCGCTATTGGAGTACCCGTAGGTATAATTTCCGCCCTGAAGCAGAATAAACCCACGGACTATTTCGTGATGTTCATGGCGACGCTGGGGGTTACCATTCCCAGTTTTGTGGTGGCAACGCTGTATATATACTTTTTCGCAGGTCAGCTGGGCTGGGTTCCGCCCTTTGGACTGGGCTCCGCCCGGGCATACATCGGTCCGGTGATTGCATTGGCGGGATACTCCCTTTCATTTGTTGCCCGTCTGACCAGGTCCAGCATGCTTGAAGTGCTTCGGGCCGACTATATTCAGACGGCCCGGGCCAACGGTCTGAATGAATTCAAGGTGATCGGGAAGCATGCGGTGAAGAATGCGGTTATTCCGGTAATCACCTACATGGGTCCGACTATTGCTGCAATCATGACAGGATCTTTCGTAATAGAACGTATTTTCGCCATTCCCGGAATCGGACGTTACTTTGTGGAAAGCGTTACCAACCGTGACTATACGACACTCATGGCCGTGACCGTTCTGTATGCTGCATTCTATGTGATCATGGTTCTGCTGGTTGATGTGGCCTACGCCCTTGTGGACCCGCGTATTCGATTTGAAAAGGAGAAGGGCTAGAATGGATAAGGCAATGTTTGAAGCAGTTGATAAATCTGCATACAGAGACAGCGAGCCGATACGTGAAAGCCTCACATATTGGCAGGATGCCTGGAGACGTCTGAAAAAGCATAAGCCGGCCATCGCAGGACTGGTGGGGGTAATTTTTATTCTCCTGTTCGGCGTAGCAGGTCCCTGGTTCTCTCCGGTTTCCTACTCCGATCAGAGTATCGATTTTGCCAATCTTCCTCCCAGAATGCCTCTGTATCAGCTTGAGGAAGGGTTTAACGTATATCTCACCGAAGACTATAAGGTGATCAAGGTGTCAGACAGGGGTGTTGTAGAGGAAAAACTTCAGCGCATCGACACCGACCCCATCAACAAAATCTATACATATTCCGACGGACAGCGTGAGGTGTTGCTGGACTTCTCTTACAACCTGCTGCCCGGCAAAATGGACAGTCCCTACGATTTTGCGTTCATCTATGAAGGTGAAGAGTTTACCGAACCATGGAAGTCCGTGAGCAATAAGAAGTATCCCTTCGGTACAGACATTGTGGGCCGGAGTCTTCTGGTACGGGTCATGTACGGAGCCCGGATCTCCCTCACCGTGGCGTTTGTCGCCACCCTGGTGAACCTGCTGATCGGTGTGTTCTACGGTTCCTTGGCGGCATTTGAGGGTGGCAGGACGGATAATATCATGATGCGTATTGTTGATATTATTAACTCCATCCCTCTGCTGCTGATCGTAATTCTCATTATGGTAATTGTTGGAAACCGGGGTCTGTGGACCATGGTAATCGCTCTTGGATCGGTGTACTGGGTGCAGATGGCCAGGCTTGTCCGGGGGCAGGTGCTCAGCCTGAAGGAACAGGAGTTTGTTCTGGCGGCCCGTGCACTGGGTGTTCCCCGGTTCAATATTATCAGTCAGCATCTGATTCCAAACGCCATCGGACCCATCATCGTATCCATGACCATGATGATTCCCCGCGCGGTGTTTACCGAGGCATTTATCAGTTTTATCGGACTTGGGGTTTCCGCCCCATGGCATCCTGGGGTACCCTGGCCAATGACGCCTTGAGCGGGCTGCTCTCGTATCCCTACCAGCTGTTTTACCCGGCACTGGCCATCGCCATTACCATGCTGTCGTTCAACCTGCTGGGTGACGGTCTGAGGGACGCACTGGACCCCCGTCTGCGGAAAGGATAGAAAAATATGAAAACACTATTAGAAGTCTCAAATTTGAGAACATCATTCCATAGTCATCTCGGAGAAATTCAGGCAGTTCGGGGTGCCAACTTCAAACTGGAGGAAGGGGAGGTCCTTGGCATCGTAGGGGAATCCGGCAGCGGTAAGTCGGTTACCTCCCTCTCCATTATGGGACTGATTCAGGAACCCGGTGAAATCAAGAAGGGCAGCAAGGTGATGTTCCGGGGTAAGGATCTTACCAAGCTGAGCAACAAGCAGATGTCCCAGCTCCGGGGAAATGAGATCTCCATGATCTTTCAGGACCCCATGACATCTTTGAATCCGGTGTACACAATCGAGAATCAGATGGTTGAGGTGATCCGCCGGCATCAGATGCTGAATAAGAGGGAAGCCCGGGAACGGGCCATCGAAATGCTTACCCTGGTGGGGATCCCCCAGCCGGAAAAGCGGATTAAAAGCTATCCCCATGAGTTTTCCGGGGGGATGCGCCAGAGGGTAATGATCGCCACCGCCCTGAGCTGTAATCCCAAGCTGCTCATTGCCGATGAACCCACCACCGCACTGGATGTAACCATACAGGCCCAGATTCTGGAGCTGATGAAGGATCTGAAGGATCGTATCAACACATCAATTATCATTATCACCCATGACCTGGGGGTAATTGCTGAAGTGTGTGATCATATTGCGGTGATGTACGGCGGTACCATCATGGAAACCGGAACCGAGCGGGATATTTTTTACAATCCCCAGAATCCCTACACCGTGGGGCTTCACCACTCCATTCCCAAGATGAACACCGAACAGAAAGAGCGTCTGGTGCCCATTACCGGGTCACCCCCGGATCTGCTTCACCCTCCCAAGGGCTGTCCCTTTGCCAGCCGCTGCCCCCACACAATGAAACTGTGTCTGGAAGAGCAGCCGCCCACCTTCAAGCTCAGCGAAACCCATTCTTCAGCCTGCTGGCTGCTGCATAAGGACGCTCCCCAGGTGGCAAACTACGAGACTGCGGAGGCCGTAAGTGAGTAATAATGAAAACCTTCTGGAAGTGAAGGATTTAAAGAAATATTTTGAAATGAAGAGCGGATTCCTCAGTCCGCAAAAATCCTATCTGAAGGCCGTGGACGGTGTCTCCTTTGAAATTAAAAAAGGGGAAACCTTCGGTCTGGTGGGGGAGTCGGGCTGCGGCAAGTCCACAACCGGCCGAACCATTCTCCGCCTCTATGAGGCAACCGGCGGACAGATTATGTTCGACGGCGAGGATCTGGCGAAAAAACCCGAAAAAGAGCTGAAGCCCTATCGCAAGCGCATTCAGATGATTTTTCAGGACCCCTATGCGAGTCTGAACAGCCGGATGACCGTAAACGATATTATCGGTGAGGGGATATCAACACATAATCTGCTGGAGGGAAAGGAAAAGCAGGAACGCATCTACAGTCTTCTGGCCCAGGTTGGACTAAAGAAAGAACATGCGAACCGCTATCCCCATGAGTTCTCCGGCGGACAGCGTCAGCGTATCGGTATTGCCCGGGCGCTGGCGGTTGAACCTGAGCTGGTTATCTGCGACGAGCCCATATCCGCTCTGGATGTATCCATTCAGGCTCAGGTTGTGAATATGCTTGAGGATCTCCAGGACGAACTGGGGCTTACCTATCTGTTTATTGCCCATGACCTTTCCATGGTTAAACATATATCGGACCGTATCGGGGTTATGTATCTTGGAAAACTGGTAGAGGTGTGTGAGAGCGATGAGCTGTATAAGAATCCCATCCATCCCTACACCAAGGCCCTGCTTTCGGCCATCCCCATCCCCGATCCGGACATTACCCGGTCAAATCAGCGGGTGATTCTCAAAGGGGATGTTCCCAGCCCCATCGATCCTCCGGTTGGATGCCGCTTCGCCAGCAGATGTCCCCTGCGGACCGAACGCTGCACCAGAGAAGATCCGGAGCTCAGAGAACTTGCTCCGGGACACTGGGTGTCCTGCCATAACGTGTAACACCAGCATCTGCTGCATCAGCAGGCTGCCATATGCGCGGCACTGCCTGTTCGCAGCATGCACACAAAACGCCGGGTTCATTTGATAATCATCAAAGCCCGGCGTTTTTTTGCGTCTGCGGTGGCAAGCTTTGATTCTTACCAATGGCCGGTGTTTCAATTTGTATTAATCAAATACACCGAGCAATTGACCTTTCAATCACCCTCAACATATACTAAATAGACATATTAAAACTATCAGAAGAAGCAGGCTATGAAAAAGCTGAGGTCACGACTTATTCCATTGCTGCTCAGTCCGATTATTGGAAGTGTTATCGCAGTAGCAGCGGTATTTACGGGATTGTTGGCGTCTTTATATTCATCGGAAATCCGCAACTCCATTCCATTGTCCCTCCTGAGGGCGGCTCCGGTTGAAACATCAGAATATGGGGTGTTCTCATTGCCTGCTTTGTTATTTTGGCTCTCAATCTCTTTCTTCTTCGTTTTCACAGCATTTCGCCAGTACTTTCGGGATAAGGAAAGTGAAATACAAAGAAACAGTTTGATCGATTCATTGCGGACGATTCCTCCTGCCGAGTTTGCGTTAAAGTTCAGAGATGAATATCAAAAAAGTGAAACCAATCTGTTTATAGTTAATACTCTCCTGAGTATTAAGGATAGAGATGATCCCTTATCGGTGGAAGACGTAACCAATATTGAAGAATACATCAGAATCATTCTGGATACCTACATAAATCTGGCGAAGCTATGGGATCAACCTGATTCAATCATTCCTGAAGACGCCGTATACCGGGCAAATCTGATGCTCTTTTACAATGTAGGCGAAATTCCGGAAAAAATCAGAAACAAGCTGTTTCAAATGACTAACTTCTTTGTGGAAAAAAACATTGTTTCACTGGAATCGTCAGTAGACGGCATTTTGATCCTGGAGGATAATATTTTTACCACCACAACTGAAACTGCGGACCCCGAACCGGATCCGGAAATACGGCCTCTCTGCTTTCCCATAACTCTTGACGGGGATGACGGGAAGCGAGTTCAAAACTTACCCGGAGCGCCCACTGCATTTATTCAGAATGAAGTTCAATGGATACTGGATACCAGAGATATCGTAAAAGTGTGTAAAGATGATTTGAATTATGATGGAGCAGTTCTGAACAAGATTGAGAAATACTATGCAGAAGACACAAAAGCCACAAGTATTATTTCAATACCGCTGCAAAACAGAATTATCCGCGACGGCAGGGCTTGTAATGTAACCATCGGTGTTGTTAATATTTACCGAAACAAGGTACGGATTTTGAAGGATCGAATGCGATCAACACAGTTCTCTGCATTGTTGGAACCATATAACGATATTCTGGTAAAGTTTATTATTGCATATGAATGTGCGAAAAATAGTGTCGATAATAGTAGCAGCGAAAGTTGAATATAAAGAGCGAAGCGCAGTATATTGTAAGGGGAGATCATCATGTGTAATGTATATATTCCGAAAACACCAAATATTTCTCGTTCGGACGCCCGTTCTGCAATGAAAGAATCTCTGAAGGAATCCAGGGAATTTCATAAATCCATTAGAGAAGGAAACTGGAAATCCGATTACGAAATTAAGATTATTACCAAAGCAAAATAACGAACGCAGCATATGTGAAATTTAGTGAACGGTCTGCACTTACTCGCAGACCGTTTTTTTGTGTCTGCGGCGTTTATCGAATCCGGGTATCAAAAATCAGCCTGGGGATGATCCTTCCGGAAGCGGCATTCAGTGCCTGCAGTTCAGAACGTGCCGGTTGTCGTGCGGAATAGCAGAAGCGCAGGAGAAGGGGCCGGAGCATCTGATGTTCCCCTGCATCGATCCGGGAATTGTTTTCCAGAAGCCGCAGCGTGTACAGCCAGCCCTTCACGTGTGAGCCATCCTGAGAATGAGCCTGGCCATCTTCGGAAAAGGCACGGGCATCGGCAATCCTGAGAGATGTAAGGCGGAGGATCATCTGCAGCTTCAGGGTAATTTTCCATTTCACCGGTAATAGCAGAAACCCGAAAGCGGCCAATGCAAGTATTCCCAGGATTGATCCCAGCATGACTGCCAGGACGGCGCCTGCACTCAGCAGCAGCTTCTGAATACTGATGCCCTGTTTCTCCTCCATGCCGGATCCCGGCAGCACCCGGGGTTCAGGGGGATCTTCGGGGCGGCCGAAAACCCCTTCCAGCTGACGGCCGGTGAGCCGGTCTGCATAGGGGTTGTACCGGGACGGATCATTTTGCGAAGCTTCGCTCATCATGGGGGGAGTGGCTTCCACCACCACCCAGCCCCGGCCGTCTATCCAGGCCTCACTCCAGGCATGGGCGTTTAATCCCCGCACAATGGTTTCCTCACCGTCCCGGCTCAGCCTGGTGTAAAATCCGGTAACGTAGCGGCTGGGAATACCCATGATGCGCAGGAGAATGGTCATGGAGCTGGCAAACTGGGTGCAGTATCCTGCATCTGCTGTGCCGAGAAAATGGCTGACCACATCGGTTCGACCGGCAACCCGGGGATATGAAAGAGTGTAGTCAAAATTCTCTTTCAGGTAATCCCGCACCGAGCGAATGCTTTCTGCAGGGGAGTCACCCTTGAGCTCCGCCCCCAGATCCCGCACCTCCTGGCTGATATAGTTGCTCAGCTGCAGATAATAGGAAAGATCCCGGGCGTCCGGTGGTTCTCCGGGGGGGTCAGCGCGGGGATCTCCGGGCGGATCAGTGCGGGAAGCATCGAGGGCAGCATCCGGACGACCGGCATTTCCCTGTGACGGTGAGCCTTCATTGATCAACAGAAACCGTCTTCCCCGGGTGAAGGGCCGGGCGAACAGAAACCCCGCAGCCGTTGATGCGTAGCTGAGCTCCGCCGCTTCCCCCCCGTCGATAATGCGTGCAGTTTCCAGCAGATGGGGGATGCTGGAGTAGTACTCGGCCAGGGTGGTAATTTCAATATCTCCCGGCGAAGGATGGCCGGCAATATCTGAACGGCCCAGCATGCCGTTGTCAGAGGATTGGATGAACCTGCCGCTTATGCGCCATGATGAGTCCTGATACAGATCAAAAACCTGACTCCGCAGATGCAGGACATCTCCCCGCCTGCCGGGATGTTTGAGAAGAAATACCGGGGATGAGCTGAGGGCGGCGCTTCCGTCAATTCCGCCTGTTCCATAGTTACCGCCGAAGCCGGGGATATCCACCGCCAATGGAAAATCTGTCCACAGCCGGAACACGGTGCCTGTCAGCCGGTCGGGCAGAACCGACGGACTGGGCGGGTCGGGGTTCCGGGAACTGACAGCCCACACCAGGGAGGCAACCAGCAGGCAGAGAACCACGTACTGAAGAATGGATAACAGCCCCCGGCGGTCGTAATTTCCCCGGCTGCGTATATCCATGAGAAATATGGCGAGAACCAGGCTTGCCACCGCAGCCGCTGCAAGCCATGGAACGGCGTACATAACCGAGAAAAGCATGAGGAGCATAAATGACAGAAGCAGCAAAGGAATAAGAATATTGCTTCGGATTATTGCGGACCCGGTGAAGGATGAGAATAACAGCAGCTTGAGAACAAAATAATAACTGATGGTCGAACTTGCTCCCTCCCGGCTCACAAAGCTGAACCAGGCTGCATAGCTGGATGAGCTGGTGATGCTGACGATGGTGATGACCAGGATAACCAGAGCCGCCTGGAGGAGAAAAAACAGTCCCCCGGCAACATATCTGCCGTAGCCGTTCCCGGCGGATGGGGATGAAGATGCGGATGCAAAGAAAAACCCCGGGGGGGCCGCCAGGAGCACCGAGAGAAATCCGTGGGCCCACACATAGAGCAGATTCCCTTCCGCATTGAAAAGCACGGCAAACAGAAGGGGCGGCAGCAGGGTGGTTGTCAGTGCAAGGAGCAGAAGGGCGGTTTTCCGGATTCTCCGGCGGATAACAGTTGAGTTACGCACTGCAGTGATCAGGGCGGGTATCAGAGCCATCGGATCTCCTCTCCCGTTTCCATGTGGGCATCGGTGAAGTGAATCCTGCCGGCTGCCGCGGCAAGCTGCCGTATTCTCCTGCGGTGATAGTTGCGCAGCTCGGCATCTGCACCGGTTTCGTTGATGATCGCTTCAAGTCCGTTCTGGATGGCCGAACTTCCCCGAAACATATTGAGCAGTTCACCCCCGGCTTCGTGGGTAATAAAGAGTACGCTCATACCGCGGGATCTTCCCTCGGCGGTATCGCGGTTGTAGAGCTTCAGCATATCCTTATCCGGTGAAAATACGGCCTCCAGACATTGCTGCTGAAGCAGGGCCAGATCCTCTTTTGCATTCATGGATATGCGCTGAAGATCGGGTATGCGGATATCCACGGGTATTCCCTGATCCAGGAGAGCGGCGCTGCAGCTTACCAGAAGTTCCAGGGAGTAGTCCTCCCGGCGGATTATTCTCCAGCTGTCTTCTTCGCTTCTGCGGGTATCAAGATACATGACGCAGCGCCGCTGGGATACGGGGGTGTATTCCCTGAGCATTGCAATGCCCTGGCTGCTGAAGCGCTTCCAGTGGAGCATGGAGAGGGACTCCCCGGGCCGGTATTCCCTGAGGCCGGTGAAAAAGCTGTGATCCTGATGGATGCCCCGGCTTCTGCCCCTGCTGCCGCCCAGGGCTCTGGATTCGCCCTCCAATTCTGGTACGCCGTACACCCTGGGGTACACGTAGAGGGTGAAGGAGAGAACCTGGGGCTCAATGGAGAACCAGTCCAGCATGTCGGTGATTCTCAGGGATTCCAGTCCGATGTTGTACTTCCCGATGAGGGGGCAGTACACCCTGCGCAGGTACTCATGCCGCTGTCCCGGCCCCAGGGTTATGGTGAAATTCTCAAGCCCCACATCTTCCCGGGGTCTCATGTTTGCAGACAACTCATCCGGGGCGAGATGCCGCATATGGGGAGTTATCACCTTGAAACGAACCCGGATTCTGGGACTGAAGAGGGGCAGTTCATTGCTGATTTTCAGCCGGTAGGGCAGATACTCTCCCCGGTATCCGTGGTGGGATGAAAACTCCTGGTTGTAGCGCAGAGTTATGGCGCTGAGAACCACATGGATAATGCTCACAACCGGAAGAGCAAGCAGCAGAGCATAGGCGTAGATGAAAAATCCTCCCACGGCTCCCCTGGCGAGATTGATGAGGTAGAGAAAGATGAGATACACCAGGGTGGACAGGATCCGGATTTTCACTGCACCTCCAGCCTAACTGTGCCGGCCCACGGGAACATGGGGGACCTTCTGTTCCCGCAGGGTTTGGGATATCATGTGATGTTCATCGATCTGGGAGTTGCGGGGGTCGCTGGACAGCCGGACCCGGTGGGGGAGAACGTATCCTGCAGCCCGGGAAACATCCTCGGGAATTACAAAGTCCCGGCCATGTGCAGCGGCCTCCGCCTGTGCGGCCCGCATGAGATGAATGCTTCCTCTGGGGCTTACTCCCAGGCGGTAGCGCCCACCCTTTCTGGTCCGGGAACAAATACCGATGATGTATTCTTCCACATTTTCCGCCAGTTCCACCCGGGAGATCTCCTCCCGGGCCTGGAGTATTTCCCGGGGGGTGCACACCGCTGTGAGGGTTTCCAGGGGATTGGATTCTCTGAAGCGTCTGAGAATGGTTTTTTCATGATCCTCCCCGGGGTAGCCCAGGGCTGTTGAGACGCCGAAGCGGTCGGTCTGGGATTCCGGGAGCATAAAGGTGCCGGCGAAGGTGATGGGATTCTGGGTTGCAATGACAAAAAAGGGTTGGGGCAGGGGATGCTTTTCCCCCTCCACGCTGAGCTGTCCTTCGGCCATCGCCTCAAGCAGGGCCGACTGGGTTCGTTCGCTGGCCCGGTTTATCTCGTCCGCCAGAATAAACTGATGATTCACTGCTCCGGCCTTGAACCGGAAATCCCTGCTGTCAGGATCCCACACCGTCATCCCGATTATATCTCCCGGGAGAAGATCGGGAGTGAACTGAATCCGCCCGAAGTCAAGACCCGAGGAGCGTGCCAGGGCCAGCGCAAGAGTGGTTTTTCCCACACCGGGAATATCTTCCAGAAGAACATGCATTCCAGAGAGAAACCCCAGAATTACCGGCCGGATGCTATCTCCGGTTCCCACAAACACCTTCATAATTGAATTTTCCAATTCTTCGTACAGGGCTTTCACCATGCCCGGACTGGACTCGCTCACACATCACCTCACTCTCTGCGGTAATACTCCGGCTGCGCAGGTCTCTGCTGATTCATTAAGACACAGTTAATCATAGGAGATAACTCTGCATAACTCAACATTGGCCCCGTTTCCGGGCGTAACCGGGGATCGGGCCTGCTTCAAGGCCGGGCATACCTCAGCTTTGGGAAAAGTTTCTTCCCGGGCATATTTACTCTGCTCCACCGGGAAGCTAAAATGAGATGGTGATGTTTCGAGATATTCTGCGCCATGTAATGAAGCGCTACGACAGGATTAATGGTCCTCTGCTGGCCAAAGGGCTGGGATTTTCCCTGATTCTGGGAATTCTTCCCCTGCTTTTCATTGCATTGAGCGCCGGAGCATATCTGCTGAATCTTACTCCTGAGCTTCAAGATATGATTATCGGAGGGCTGGGAGACTTTATCCCGGTGGAAATTCTCCAAAACTACCTGAGCAAACTGTTTGAATACTCCCAGAACTGGCAGTCTTTGAGCATTATCACCATCGTGTTTTTCCTGATTTTCTCCCTCAATCTGTTCAACGCCCTGGGCAGGGTGCTGAGGACGATTCTTTCACGGAAGCGTTCCACGGTAACCCGTCATAATCTGATTTCCCTCATCCTGCTTACCGGAAGTCTGCTCCTCTTTTATCTGTCAATAATCATCGGCAGCAGGATGGATCTTCTGGCAGGGATAATTCCCCTTACCGGAAGCATAGCCCAGTGGGCCAGAACGCTGTTTGATGTTCTCAGCATTACCATTGTGCTGACGGTGCTGTATTACATCTATTCCAACCGCAGCGTGGACTTTCTCCCTACTGCGGGAGTCGCTCTTCTTTCTGCGGTGATCTGGGAGGGGGTGAGCACCCTGGGGGTTGTGATCATCCGCTCAATGACAAACCGTTTCCTGATTTTCGGCGCCATGGCCACCCCCATCATTCTGCTGGTGTATCTGCGGATTTTCGCAGAGATCATTATTTTTTCCAGTCTGGTGGTGGACTATTTTTCTTCCCGCCTCTACAGCGGATACGAACCCCTGGCCAAACAATTTATCCACGAGCACATTCAGCATGAGCATAAATCCTGATATTTCCATGACCTTTGAACTTGCGGTGGTGGCTGTGCTTATCGGCGGGTACATCAGTGCCAAGGCTGCAGGGAAAGCCAAGCTTCCGCCGGTTCTGGGAATGACGCTGTTCGGCGTGACCATTTCCCTGCTCCAGGGCAGGGGGCTGCTGGGCGCCACCCCTCCGCTGCTGGAAGATATTATCCCTTCGCTGAAGTCTCTTGCCCTGGTGGTAATTCTGCTTCGGGCGGGACTGGGAATACATCTTCGCACCCTGAAGAAGATCGGGCTGAGCGCCGTGCTGCTCTCTTTTGTTCCCATGCTGATGGAGGCGCTGGCGGTTACAGCTGTGAGCATGGTTCTGTTTTCATGGGATGCCGGACAGGCGCTGCTGCTTGGTTTTCTCCTGGCTGCGGTGAGTCCTGCGGTGGTGGTGCCTTCCATGCTGGAGCTGAAGGAGAAACGCTACGGCGAGAAGAACGATGTTCCCACCCTGGTGCTTGCCGGTGCCAGCCTGGATGATGTGCTGGCAATCAGCCTGTTCACCATTGTTTTACACGGGTTCACCGGGGAAGGAAGTTCCGCCGGCTCCCCCATTCAGACCGTCCTTATGGCGCTGGGAGATGTGGGGCTGTCGCTGACCTTGGGGATATTGCCGGGGATTGCCGCCGGGCTGATCCTGCTGTGGCTGTTCCGCAGATATCATCAGAGCATACGGGCAACGGAGAAAACCCTGCTGTTGCTGGGAAGCGCACTTGCGTTGTTTTCGGTGGGGCAGTCAGCCCATACCGCCGCCCTTCTGGGGATCATGACCATGGGGTTCATTTTGCTGCGGTATCATCCCCCGGCGGCGAGGGAGCTGGGGGCGAAACTGGGCAAGGCATGGATTTTCGCCGAAATTCTGCTCTTTGTGTTTATCGGAATGGCGGTGGATATTGATATTGCCCTTGATGCAGGTCTCAGGGGGCTGATCATTATTGCTGCCGGTCTGGCAGCCAGAGCCCTTGGAGTCTTGATCAGCTGTATTCCCAGCCCGTTGAACTGGAAAGAACGGCTTTTTGTAATCGTCAGCTATATTCCAAAGGCAACAGTGCAGGCGGCCCTGGGGGCGGTTCCCCTTGCCGCCGGCATTCCCGGCGGGGAGCAGATGCTGGCAACGGCGGTGCTCGCAATTGTGGTCACCGCACCTCTGGGGCTGCTGGGAATACGGAGCTTGTCTCCCAGACTCCTGGATATTACCTTTAGCCCGCAACAGGAACCCCGAGAGGAGAAACCATGAATATTTTCGTTTTGCTGCTGGCACTGCCTGCTCTGTCTTTCATCCAGGATGAAGTGGATGTTCAGACCGGGGAAGACCGGGTGACTGCGGTCTACAGTTTTGAGTTCACCACCTCTGCAGATCCCGAACAGATGTTCCAGGTTCTGAAAGAATATTCGTCGGAAAGCAGCGATACGGTACAAAGCGCCCTCAGTGAAGTGGAAATCATTCACCGCAGCGACCGGGGCTGGGAGGTCAGGCATCTCTATGAAGTGGGGTTCGCCGTGTTCAGCGACCGTACGGAGATGGTTCTGGCCTATGAAGTTCTGGAGGGAGATGCTCCCATGCGTCTGGAATGGGGGCTTGTGGAGTCCCTGGACGGAAAGGTGTTTGACTCCAGCGGGTTCTGGGAAGTGTATGCCGGGGAAGACGGATCCGGCTCACGGGTGAAATATGTATCCAGAATGGTGTATGAAAAGAAGGCCGGGGTGCCCTTCGCCCTGAATAACTTCTCCAAAGGATCGGTGCGAAGAACCCTCAGGGGTCTGGCAGAAGCTGCTGCGGAGGCTGAATCCGGAGCTGGTGAAGAAGCCGGCTCAGGTACTTGAGCCGGCCCGATCCAATATGCCGGTGCCGAAAAGAGCACCGGGTCTGTTGCTTAGTTCCCGCTGGATTTCTGCATGAAGGGCATGAGTACCTGTGCAAGTCCCCGAACGCTGCGTGTCTGAATCCACACCTTACCGGGGCCGGTGAACCGTGATACAAAGCCCTCTCCGCTGGCAAATGTGGAAAAAAGCCCTTTGGTGGCTTTTTTGATCTGATACGTAACCCCTTCCTCAAAGGCAAGAAGATTGCTGTTGTCCACCGAGTACTCTTCTCCCGGCCCCAGCTGTTTTTCGTACACAGCACCGAAGCATGAAAGCCACACGTGACCGTTTCCGCTGATTCTCTGGAGAAAAAGCCCTTCGCCCATCACCATTGCCCGCAGGGAACCCTGGGTGCTCAGCTCAAGACCGGTTGTACCCGCAAGATACGCTCCGCCCTGGGCCAGAATGGTTCGCCCGGTCATTTCATAGTGGATAATATCTCCGGGGCTTCCCGGGGCAAGGACGAGCTCGGAATTGTTTTCGCTGGCAGTGTAGGTTGTGGAGAACAGACTCTCACCCCCGACCATGGATTTCACCGCACCGAAAATACCCTTTCCGCTGGTTTTCGCCTGCAGCTCGATGGAAGGACTCATGGAGATCATTGCGCCCTGTTCACCGATAATGGATTCGCCGGCATCCAGGGTGACCTTCAGGGTGCTGAATACCGGGCTGTGTTCAATGCTATGCGTCATCGTACGCCTCCTTATTTCCATTAGTGTAGTACAAGAACGGCGGCTTTACAGAGCTTCGGCGAAACATCAACTCACTTTTACAAAACGGAGCACCGACATGGGCATCCAGATCATTTTATTATGATCATCCGGCAGGAGCATGCGGTTTTTTTCCCGGTCAATGGAGAGAACTACATAATTCCGCTCATCCCTGAATGCCAGTTTTTCCCTCTGGGCCTGGGGTATCTGGTCTGTGAGAACCCGAACATAGAAAATGCCCTTCTCCATACTTCCTCCGTTGTCGCAGCGCTGAGAGCGGGGTACAATGCTTCCCCATGGAAAACTGGAATCCCCGCTACAATGATGTGTATTTTACCCCCGATCAGGGAATAAATGAAAGCCGCCACGTGTTTATTGAAGGAAGCGGTCTCAGCACCCGCTTTTCCCGTGCCTGCAGCCGGGGCGAGACCCAGTTCTCCATTGTGGAGATCGGCTTCGGAACCGGGCTGAATTTCATGCTCAGCCTGATTGAGCTGCAGAAGCCCGGCTCCCTCCAGTCGCCGGATCCCTCTGCTCTTCCGCGGCTGCGCTATGTATCTGTTGAAAAATATCCATTGAATCTGACCGAGCGGATGGAACTGCTCTCTCCGTATTTCTCCGCGCTCCCTGAGCTTGAGCAGCTTTCTTCGCTGATCCCCTTTCCCCGTCCCGGCTGGAATACCTGGAACATCCCTCCGGAGATACCTATTCCCGGCTCCCGTATTTCAAGGGCCGCTTCTAAGGTCTTTTCTCCGGTCTCTTCTCCGGATGTCTGTTTGGAGCTTTTTCAGGGAGATATTCGGGAGTTTGCCGAAGAACTCGGGGCCCTGCCCGCCGGGAGCGTTCACAGCGTGTATCTGGACGGCCACAGTCCCGACAAAAATCCCGAAATGTGGAGTACCGCCCTGTTCCGTACCCTGAACCGTCTGTGCGCACCCGAAGCATACCTTAGTTCCTACAGCAGTGCCGGGGTGGTGAAGCGGGCGTTGAGAGAGGCCGGGTTTCAGGTCACACGCAGGCCGGGATTCGGAAAAAAGCGCCACATGCTCACGGCCCGTCCATCAGCCCCGGCGGCGGGCCAGCCTCTCCCCGGGGCAGAACCGGCCCCGACTTGTGAGGTGGCGGAAAATACAAACGAAAAAACAGCCGGAGATGGGGCGAAGAAGAGCCGGGCTCCGCGAAACAAAACCCTGAGCCTCAGTCCGGAGGATCGGCGGGAGCTGAAAAGGTCCCTGTGGGTTGTGGAAGATTGTGAAAGTAGTTCCGCAGAGGGAGAGGCCGGCGGGGAATGGTACCGGGACAGGATTTTTGCCGGGGACTCTCTCCAGCTGTGCAGGCAGATGCCCGACAACTCGGTGGATCTTATTGTGGCCGATCCCCCCTATGCCGCACTGCGAAAGCAGTTCGGCACCAGGGGGTTTTCCATTACCGAGCCCCGGCAGTACGCTGAATGGCTTGAGCCCTACTTTGCCGAGTTTGCGCGGATTCTTTCAGATGCGGGGTCCGTGTATGTATGCGGCGACTGGAGGGGGGCGGAAGCGGTTCAACCTCTGATGAACAGGTACTTTCATCTGAGAAACCGGATTACCTGGGAGCGGGAAAAAGGCAGGGGTGCCAGGGCCAACTGGAAAAACAGCCACGAAGATATCTGGTTCGCCACGAAATCCGATTCCTACCGCTTTAATCTGGATGAGGTGAAAATCCTTCGAAGCGTAAAGGCCCCGTATACCCGAAACGGTTCACCCCGGGACTGGCTCCCTTCATCCGACGGCGCAGGCTACCGACTGAC
Source organism: Salinispira pacifica (assembly GCF_000507245.1). Taxonomy (GTDB): domain Bacteria; phylum Spirochaetota; class Spirochaetia; order DSM-27196; family Salinispiraceae; genus Salinispira; species Salinispira pacifica. Next base: position 756,938 of record NC_023035.1, read on the forward strand.
CCATCCGGGGAACAGCTGGACCGATCTTACCGTGCCATTCTGGTCCATGCCGGAAAACACCGACCATCCCACCCAGAAGCCGGAGAAGCTGGCGGCGCGTATAATTCTTGCCTCCAGCCGTCCAGGGGACCTGGTGTTTGACCCCTTCCTGGGGTCTGGAACCACTGCGGTGGCCGCGCGGAAGCTGGGGCGTTCCTTCTGCGGCTGCGAGCTGGAGGAGGAGTACTGCCTCTATGCTCTGAAGCGTCTAAGGCAGGCCGACCAGTCTCCGGAAATCCAGGGCATCCTGTCTCACGGCGATAAACATATTTTCCTTCACCGCAACAGCAGCGAAGCCGCCGCCCGGAAGGCCCTTGAGCAGGGATTGCTGGACAATGAGTGACAATGGTTTTTTCCGGGGGCTTGAAGCATGAGCGGGGACTGGTATACACTGCCGCTCCTGTACATATAACAATATAACTCTAATTCAAAGGTAACAGACCTGTATGCAACATCTCATTGACAATTTCCCCCCGGGGGAGCTGCTCCATATTGTCAGCGTAGCCAACAAGCATCGCCTGCTGACCACGGAAGATAAACGCTATCTTATCGCTCTGCGAATGTCCGCTCCGTATGCGGACGGAAACTACCGCATTGAAGATTCCAAAAAAGAAGAATTTCCCCGGGTATTCGAGGATTTTCTCACCGGACTTGAAACCGGTGCCGGCTGCGGCGAAGAGGGCTGCAGCATCTGCAACCGCTTTCAGGTGCTCAAATCCCATACCGAAGCTGCCCGCCCGGAGAATGGCTTCACAGAGAATGCCCGCCCGGAGAATGGCGGCCAGGACACCGCAGCAGCGTCAGCCGCCGACGAACCCTCTTCAGCCATGTCCAGCTACACCATGGAACCTGAAGAAGACGAGCTTGCCCGTCCGGAAGATATCAGCATAAGTCAGGCCCGAACCAAAATGGCGTTGAAACGCAGGGAAGAACGCCTGGCCAAGACCCGGGAGCGGAGAAATCAGGAAGGCCGGAACCGGAAAAAGGTGAAGGTAAAAATGAAGCGGAATGATGCAGCCCGGCAGACCGCAGATTCTTCAGCGGACCCCGAACCGGCTGTCACCCGGCATGAATCCGATGCACTTCCCGCTGAAGGCGCTTCTGCGACCTCCTCCGGGGAAGGGTTGAAAACCGATATTCAGACGCTGCTGCGGGAGGCTGCTGCAGTCGATGCGGAAGCTCTGAGTGCACGGAACCTGCTGGAATATGCGGAAGAGTGCCGTCGTCTCATGAGCCTGGCTGCAGAGCAGCTGGATTCCTCCAATGCTGAGCAGCAGCCGGATTATGCCCCGGAGGACGAGTCGGACTGGCTGGAAAACCGCAGAATGTACGCCAGCGCATGAACAACCCCCGGCGGGAAAATCGCTGCAACTGCTGTGAAAGAGCTGCAAACTCCGTTACAATAAGCTCATACAAGAAAGGGCCGGTGTGCACCGGCATGAGGATGGGCAGATGAAGAGTACACCCATGACCTGGCTTATTAATGGTCTGAAAGGCATGTTTATCGGGATGGCCAATGCCATTCCCGGAGTAAGCGGCGGAACAATCGCGGTAATCACCGGAATTTATGAGCCCCTTATAGAAGCATTGGGTTCGGTATTTTCAAAAGACGCCAAATGGAGGAAAACGATCCCCGGGGTTCTGCCTCTGCTCATTCCCGTGGTGATCGGCGTTTTTACCGGTATCACCCTGTTCGCCAATGTGATAGATCTGCTGTTCCTCAGCATCCCCATGCAGACCCAGTTTTTGTTCATCGGGCTGATCCTGGGGAGCCTTCCCTTTATTATCAAGCAGAGCGGAAAAACCAGTTTCCGCTGGAGCTACGCCATCCCGCTCATTCTGGGAGCCGGTCTTCTCATATGGATGGCTCTCCGGGCCGAGGCCATGGGGGACCGATCCGCTCTGATCTCCGCCCAGCAGGTGATCCGGCAGATTACTCCCGCCAATATCATCCTGATTATGATTGTTGGTGCCATCGCCACGGGAACCATGGTAATTCCCGGGGTGAGCGGATCATTTCTTCTTGTGGTGATCGGCATGTATGCCACCTTCAAGACCATGTTTGTGGAAGGGAATCTGCCGGTGATCGGCGTGTTCATGGTGGGCGCCATTGCGGGGCTTCTCCTGGTTTCCAAGCTCATAGCAGTGCTTCTTGAGAAGTTCCACGGTCACACCTATTTCGGTATTATCGGTCTGGTGCTGGGATCCGCAGCCTTTCTCTGGCCGGGATTCACTTTTGATACCGACGGGTACACCAGTCTTCTGGCCTTTGGTATCGGGTTTGCCGCAGCGTTCTTCCTGGGCACCGATAAGAAAGAAAAACTGAAAACCAGTGCCACCGATTCAAGTCCGAAAAGCTCCGATGCGAGTCCTGAAAACAGCGATACAGACTCCCAGGCCTCCAAAGGCTCCCGAACCACCCAAAAGAATGAAGAGGAATAATCATGTCCGACAATCAAAACAATGAACAGGGAGCCCGGACTCCCGATCCCCGGGAGAATGCCCGGAGGATTCTGAAAATTGTGGCTCTGGTGCTGGCGGCATGGTTTCTGTCCCGGGGCATTATCGGCCTTCTGGTACCTCCTGTGGAAGAGCATCCGGCACAGCAGCGGCAGATGAGCGTTGCAGCCCACCGCGGGGGAAGCGCATTGTTTCCCGAAAATACCATGTATGCATTCCGCCGTTCCGCGGAAATGGGTGTGGATATACTGGAAATGGATCTGCATCTTACGAAAGACGGCCGCATAGTGGTTATTCACGATGAAACGGTGTTCAGAACCACCGACGGTGAAGGCCGGGTGGAGGACCTCACGCTTTCCCGGCTTCGCAGTCTGGATGCCGGCTACTGGTGGCCCTACGGCCAGAAAGAAGACTGTGAAGCCTGCTCCCAAATCCCCGAGGAGGAGTTCGTGTACCGGGGTACGGGGATTCGCATTCCATTGCTTGAAGAGGTGCTGGCCGAATTTCCGGATATGATGAAGATATTGGAAATCAAGCCGGTGAATCCACAGATGGTGACAATTCTGGGGGAACTTCTGCGTGAATATGATCAGCAGGAACACGCAGTGGTCGCATCATTCCACAGCGAAAACCTTAAACAGTTCCGGGATCAGTTTCCCGAATTCGCAACCAGCGCAGCCCAGAGTGAAGCCACTGCCTTTGTAATTCTCAATTACCTGGGGTTCGGAAGCTCCTATCCCTCACCGGCTGAGTTTTTTCAGGTGCCTCCCTCCAGCGGTGCACTTCCGGTAATCACCAAAAGCTTCCTTCAGACCGCAGAGGAAAACAATATACGGGTTCATGCCTGGACGATTGATGACCGGGCGGAAATGACCCGGCTCCTTGATATGGGAATTGACGGCATAATTACCGATGATCCCGCAGAATTGCTGGACCTGCTGGGCAGGTAGACCCGGTACTCCGCCGGAGGCCGGGCCGGCTTATACTCCCTTGGCCATTTCCAGGAAATCATAGGGGTAGGGGAGCTCCGGCCTGCTGATCTCATCCAGCCGGGCCATGTGCTCGGCGCTGAGCTGCCATTCCGCAGAATCCAGATTATCTTCAAGATGATGAATTTTGCTGGCTCCGATGATGGGGCCGGTAATGGGCTTTTGGAGCAGCCAGTTCAATGAGACCTGAGCCGGGGATTTACCGGTTTCCCGGGCAACTTCAAGAACTTCGTCGATCACCTTCCAGGTGCTTTCCCGGTTGTACCGGGACCAGCTTTCAAACCAGCCTTTTTCTTCGGCTGTTTCCACCCGGCTTCCCCGGGGCGGTGCGCTCATATCCCTGGTGTAGCGTCCGGACAGCCATCCGCCGAACAGCGGCCCCCAGGCGACAAAGCCCATACCATGGTTTTTCACCACAGGAAGAAGCTCCCATTCGGTTTCCCGAATCAGCAGATTGTATTTGGCCTGAAGGATGATGTAGGGTTCCAGATCCCTGAACTCACTCACATCCAGGGCCCGCTGAAGCTGCCAGCCTGAGTGATTGCTCACGCCGATGTACCGGGCCATCCCCGATTCAACCACGGAGGAGAGGGTGGAAAGGGTTTCTTCCAGTCTGGTGTTGTAGTCCCAGGCGTGAACATAGAGAATATCCACATAGTCTGTACCCAGACGATCCAGGCTGTCCTGGATGGAGCTGAAAATGTGCTTGCGCCCCAGCCCTTTGTGGTTGGGGCCGTCACCCATGGGGAAGCGAACCTTTGTGGCGATCACCCAGTCTTCCCGGTTCTGGTTCCCAAGCCACTCTCCTACGATTTCTTCCGAGAGTCCCTGGGAGTAGACGTTGGCGGTATCGATGAAGTTTCCTCCCCGGTCCTTGAACATATCCATCATTTTCAGGCTGTCTTTCTTGGATGTTTCCCGGCCGAAGGTCATTGCTCCCAGGCAGAGCCTGGATACCTCCAGTCCTGATCTTCCGATGTGACTGAACTGCATGAAATACCTCCTGATCTGCCTGTCCTGTGCCGGACAGGAGCCTTGGTTCTTTTCTTCCATTATACTAGGCCTCAGCTGGAATTTGCAGTTAATCCGGGTTATAATTGGGGTTGACGAGACATTCCTGCCTGTTTTTGTTCCTGCCTGATTCATGTTGCAGCATTGAGCTTTCTCGCCAGATCAATTCTGGGAGGTTCGGCTATGCGGAGAGCAGCATATGTTATCTGTGTATGTATCGGAGCATTTCTTTTTCTTACGACATGTGAGTATCTTAATCTTGCTGGGGAGGATGGAGGTGAAATTCATCTGTTCTGGAATGGTACGGAAGTGCTGAATAACGGCGAGGTGGATTTCGGATATTCCCCTGACGGGTCGCCTCTTATGGGGACGCTGGAGATTCAAAATCACGGAGACAAGGCTCTCCGGCTTCTTTCTCAGGTACAGATCGACAACACCGAAGGTGAGTTTTCCGTCACCCTTCAGCCGGACTCCAGCATCAGCCCGCGAAGCAGCAGCAAATGCGAGCTGGAGTTCGCTCCTTCGGATGCGGGCATAAAAGAAGCGCTTCTTACTGTTGAGTCCAGCGATGAACTTATCTCCATGTTTCAGATTGTGCTGCGGGCAAGCAGCGATGTGACTGCATCCCAAAGCAGCTTCAGGGTTGAAATTCCCGATATGACCGGGGATTCCATGTTTACTGCATCGGTTCAGGCTGAAAACGGCGATGTGTATCTTGCCGGGAAAATGCATACCGGCGGAAGCGGCTTCGATATTTTCCTTATGAAGCTGAACTCCTCCGGCGAACATGACACTGCCTTCGGAGACCAGGGGTATTTCATCTTTCCTGGGAAGTCGGGGACCAACAGCTATGTGCGCAATCTCATACTCATTGAAGGTGCTTCCGGAGTTGAGAAAATTCTGATTGGAGGAAGAACGTTTCTCAGTCCGGTTTCCGAAAATTTCTACGACGGAACAATCATTCAGGTGAATGCCGACGGTACTCTTGATAACGGATTTGCGGGCAACGGCTTCTATCTTGTAGATAACAGCAGCCGTGCATCAGACGGATGGATTGCCAGGGATCCATCCACCGGAAATATCTTCGTCAGCGGCGGCGAGGTGAACTCACCCTACGACAACCGGATCTACCGGCTCACATCATCCGGCACTCTGGATCTCACTTTCAATTCCGTCGGATATATTGATATTGATCCCTACGGCTGGACCGACTACCATCGGGCTCCCTGGCTGTACTCGGGGGCTCTGTATATTCCCACCTATTCTTTTGTGTACGGAAACAACAATAAAGCCTACGGAGGAATCCTGAAATATTCCCTGAACGGAGTACTGGATGGAAGTTTCGGTGAAACCAACAGCGGAACTACCGACTACGGGGACACCAAGTCCGGAAAGGACGGCTGGGCAATGTGGCCTGCATACAACGAAAGTACCAGCCAGTGGGAGGATGCATCCAATTATATGATTCTGAGCAGTGACGGTGATTTTGTTCTCACAGGCAGAGATGCTTTGTCCGATAACGGCGCAACCCAGAGAGGTTTTGTAGCAAAGTATGACAGCAGGGGGTATCCCGTTTCCGGATTCGCCGCCAACGGCAGCTTTACGGACAATGCAGGAGTTGGGAGTGTAAACTGCAGCACAACCTTTCTGACCTGCGATTCAAGCGGAAACATTTATGTAAGAGGATACAATTATGATTCCGGAAGTCCCAATGTGTTCAAGCTCAGCTCATCGGGGGTGCTTCAAACGTCTTTCGGAGATGTCGGTTACATTTTTGAGAAAGATTATAATCTTTTCATCTACTCTTTATTGGCTCTGTCCAGCGGTGATCTGCTGCTCCTGGGGAGAACTTCAGATACCGGGTATCCCGCTGCCCGGCTGTTTAACAGCAACGGGATACCGAAATAATACCCTGGGTACCGGCCGGCTCTTCCCATGGCCGGCCGGGGCCTATAGGAGCCATGCTGAGAGAAATGGCACGGAAACGGAAACTGCACCGGTGAGGATCAGCGCAGCTACCAGTAGAATATACCGGCCGTTATAATTGTCGATGAGCCTATGGTCGTAATAAGCGCTCAAACCCTGATCCTCATACATCTTCAGCAGTCCCTGGGTGAGCATCAGCCGGTTGCGCCGTCCCCGGATTACCCCCAGGGCCGCAATACAGCTGTATCCCACTGAAAGCAAAGCAAATATCAGCATGATGGGAAAAATATCAGGATCGCTCTCGCCGGACAGTGCAGAGTTGATGGCAAGGATGACCAGGTTCAGCAAAATACCGCTGAGGACAAACACACTGTTATCCCGCTCGTTCAATTTCAATTCCAGAATCATGTGATTATGCAGTTGCTCTATCATCATCTTCTCCCGGTTGTGGGGCCGGAGCGTTTGCGCTCCTTCTCCCCGGATTTCATGCTATACTTACTATTCTAAAACCTTAACCGGCATTTTGCCATATACCAATACCTGGGAAAGGAGCGTTCCGTGGCCTTGCATGTTGAACCGGTGCGCAGCGGTGCACAGAAAAAAGAATTTATTTATCTGCCCCGGCAGCTGTACCGGAATTCCCCCTGGGTGCCTCCTCTGTGGATGGAAGAGCAAAACGGTTACGGCAGGGGAAAAAATGCAGTCCTGTCAGATAACGAGTACGAGCTGTTTATTGCCCGGAGGGCAGGCAAGGCTGTGGGGCGCATCCTGGTCTACATTGACCGGGCCTGGAATGACCATTTTCAGAGCAGTGACGGACTGTTCGGTGCCCTGGATGCGGAGGATTCCGAGGATACGTTCAATGCCCTGATTCAGGCTGCACGGCTGTGGCTGGAAAAGCGGGGAATGAACCGGATTGTGGGCCGATTCACCCGGTGGCGGAGTTCTGGGGGGTTCTGATACAGGGCTTCGACCGCTCTCCCATGTTTCTCACGCCCTGGAACCCCGCCTATACCGACGGTCACATCCGGGCCGCCGGGATGAACAAGGAGATTGATCTCTACGCCTATGAGGCGGATTCGGGCAACGGATACCGGCTGAACCCCCGCTATTACCGCTTTTATGACAGGTTTCTGAAACGGAATCCCGAGTACCGCATCAGGCGGTTTGAACCTTCCAGGCTTCTGGAGGAAGCAGAGCACATCTGGCGTCTCACCAACCAGGCGCTGATACACAACTGGGGTTTTGTTCCGGTACCCCGGGAGATTTTTCTTGATATGGTTGGCAGAATGAAGCTGATTATCGATCCTGACGCCATCTGGTTTGTTGAACACCGGGGAAGGGTGGTGGCCTATGCATTCGGTCATCCGGATCTGAATATCATCCTGAAGAAAATCCGCGGCCGCCTGTTTCCCACGGGCTGGTTCCATCTCTGGCGGAAACGGTTTCGCCTGCGGCACTACCGTCTCTTCGGATTGGGTGTGGATGAAGAGTATCAGGGGCTGGGCCTTGATGCACTCATGTATGTGCATCTGTACAAACAGCTCAGTGCCCGGAAGATCCGCCTTGAGGCCAACTGGATTCTGGAAAACAACACGAAAATGAACAATAGCCTGATCAGGCTGGGGATGAAGCGTACCAAAGAGTACCGGATGTATTCTTCAGCGGTATAGATCCGGCAGATGGCCTCCCCGTGACAAGGGGAGGTGAAATTCGCTACATTTACACAGAGAATACGACTCTCGCACGCCAGTTTGCGGATATTTTGATACCTGAGGAGATTACCATGAGCCTGTACGCCGGGATTGAAGCCGGAGGCACCAAATTTGTTTGTGCCGTGGCATCGGATTTTGACACGATTTTGAAAGAGGAGCGCTTTCCCACCACAACTCCCGAAGAAACACTTCCCCGGGCCCTGGATTTTTTCCGCAGAGCAGAAGAGGAATTGAAGGATCAGCACGGAGCTATCACGTCCATGGGGATTGCCGCCTTCGGTCCGGTGAATGTGGATTCTTCTTCCTCCAGGTACGGGTGGATTACCAGCACACCGAAACCGGGCTGGAAAAACACAGACATCCGGGGATATTTTGTCCGGGAAATGAACGTTCCCGTGGGTTTCGATACCGATGTAAACGGAGCAGCTCTTGGGGAAGGCCATGCCGGAGCAGGCAGAGGCCTGGATACCTTCATGTACATCACCATCGGAACCGGTGTGGGCGGGGGTATTATTGTGAACAATAAACCGGTACACGGCCTTGTGCACCCGGAGGTTGGCCATATGATCCTCAAACCCCGTGAAGGTGAGACGTTCCAGGGAGTATGTCCCTACCACAGTCACTGTGTTGAGGGTATGTGCGCCGGCCCTGCCATTAAGGCCCGGTGGGGAACGCCCGGGGATCAGCTTCCCGACGACCATGAAGCCTGGGATGTGGAAGCATCCTATATTGCCCAGGCTCTGATGAGCTATGTCTTGATTATTAGTCCCGAACGTATTATTTTAGGCGGCGGAGTAATGCATCAGCGACAGCTTTTTCCCAAAATCCGCAAAGAATTGAAAACCCTTTTGAACGGGTATGTTGATCATCCGGCCATCCTTGAAGAACGGGAGGATTACATAGTCCCTCCGGGACTTGAGGATCATGCCGGAATAACCGGCGCCTTCATTCTGGCGGCGGGGGCAGCCCACCGGTAAACAGACCCGGTTCGATCTCCGGTACGGATCCTCCGACGGGTGTGAAGGGTAAGCATTATTCGAAAAGGCAGGGATAGATATTGAGCAGGGATAACAAACAGCGACGACGGAGAAGAAAACCCCGGGCAATGGCACGGAAAATGCCCAGGGTACCCGAAGAAATCCGAAAATACATGCCTCCTCCCCCTCCGGAACGCGATTACGAGCCCTGTCCCGTAAGCGGGAAAGAAATAGACAATATCATTACCGCCATTACCGATCCGGACAACGGCGAACCTAGCCGCTTTGATGCGGTTATTCAACGCCTGAAGAAACGGGAAGAACTCTCCGGCAATCAGCGCATTGTCTACATCGGAGCCGGAAATTTCGCAATTATCGAAGAAAAGAAAGAAGGCCGGCGTAAATATGTTGATGTGGTGAAGAAAATTCCCTATGAGGATACCCACCACAAAAAGGATTGGCGCCGGGAGCTGAGCCCCGGGATCTCCCGTGATTACACTCCCCAACCCGAACCTCTGGATAACCTCTATACCACCGATGAGATTATGAGCTTTCCCAAGCTGGGAGCTTCCAGCGGTGTTTCATACATGCCCCGCACAAACTAGCGGGACAATCCAACGAGACATCGCAACGTGACACAGCGCTAAAAAAAGCCATCCGACCTGGGGTTCGGATGGCTTTTTCTTACCAGAAAGTCTGGAATTATTCAGCCAGAGTATAGCCTATCACATCTGAAACGAAAAACGGCGCAGCGGGAAGACCGCTGCGCCGTTTTTCGTTTTGACGGCTGACGTGCCGCCGCCGGAAGCTTTCAGCCCTTCTTCTTCACCTTGGCCCAGCTGTCTTTCAGTTGAACGGTGCGGTTGAACACAATGCTGTTGCCGCTGTGATCCCTTTTGTGGTCCTTGCTGTCGGCGCAGAAATAGCCTTTCCGCAGGAATTGAAAACTGCTGCCTGCTTCGGCGTCCCCCAAAGAGGGTTCCAGTTTGGCCTGTACTGTCACCAGACTTTCGGGATTCAGGTAGTCCAGGGAATCCTCATCCTCTTCCAGGGTATTCAGATTTTCCCGGAGAAAGAGATTATCGTAGAGGCGAACCTCGGCATCCAGAGCATGGGCCGCACTCACCCAGTGAAGGGTTCCCTTCACCTTCCGGCCGTCGGGGCTCTGACCTCCCCGGCTTTCGGGGTCGTAGCTGCAGCGCAGCTCGGTGATATTTCCCGATGCGTCCTTGATTACCTCATCGCAGGTTACAAAGTATGCGTGTTTGAGACGAACTTCCTTTCCCGGTGCCAGACGGAAAAACTTCTTCGGAGGATCTTCCATGAAATCGTCCCGTTCAATGTACAGCTCGCCGCTGAAGGGAATGCTTCGTGTTCCCGCATGTTCATCTTCCGGGTTGTTATCAGCCTCAAGCCATTCTTCCTTTCCTTCGGGATAATTGGTAATAACCATTTTCACCGGATCCAGGACGGCCATACGCCGCTGCGCCGTTTTGTTCAGATGTTCCCGTACAAAGAATTCCAGCAGGGCAAGGTCCACCATGCTTTCGGTCTTGGTCACCCCGATCTCCGCTGCGAACTTCCGGATAGCTTCGGGGGTGTAGCCCCTGCGCCGCATGCCGCTGACGGTGGGCATTCTGGGATCGTCCCAGGATTCCACATGACCGTCCTCCACCAGCTGGCGGAGTTTCCGCTTGCTCATCACCGTGTAGGTGAGGTTCAACCGGGCGAATTCGATCTGTCTTGGGGGATTTTCCACCCCGATCTTTTCCAGAAACCAGTTGTAGAGAGGACGGTGATTCTCAAATTCCAGGGTACAGAGGGAATGGGTGATATTCTCCAGGGCGTCGGACTGGCCGTGGGCCCAGTCATACATGGGGTAAATGCACCAGTCGTCTCCGGTTCTGTGGTGACGGGCGTGTTTGATGCGGTACATTACCGGATCCCGCATGTTCAGGTTGGGGTGGGCCATGTCGATCTTCGCCCTGAGCACGCTGGAGCCGTCGGGGTGTTTGCCCTGGCGCATCTCTTCGAACAGTTTCAGGTTCTCTTCAACGCTTCTGTCCCGGTAGGGGCTGTTCACCCCCGGTTCGGTTGGAGTGCCTCTGCTCTTTGAGATGGTCTCGGGGTCCTGGCTGTCCACGTATGCGTTGCCGTCCCGTATCAGCTTGACCGCCCAGTCATAGAGCTGCTGAAAGTAATCCGAGGCGAAGTAGAGCCGGTCCTCCCAGTCGAAACCCAGCCAGCGGATGTCTTCCATAATGGAATCCACATACTCCTGCTCTTCTTTTACCGGATTGGTATCGTCGAAACGCAGATTATACACTGCGCCCTCAAAATCGTCCGCCAGCCCGTAATTCAGGCAGATGCTTTTGGCGTGACCGATGTGGAGATAGCCGTTGGGCTCCGGGGGAAACCTGGTGTGGACCGGAGGAGGAAACCTGCCCTCCTTCATATCTTCCCGGATGGCCGAACGGATAAAATCATTTTTGCTTGCGTTCTCTTCGCGTGGGTTGGCTGTATCCATGGCGGCGATTATAGCAGGGCAGATGAACTTGGTGAATATTTTCACAGCGGATGGAACAATAAATTGCTTGTGTTCTCACCCGCTTCCGTGTAGTAATGGAATACATGTGGAAAAAAGATGGCAAATCAGGGGGCGTTTCCCAGGCCCTGAACGAAGAACTGGACACATTCGACACGGAATTCCTGGAAGTATCCATAGAAGAAGTCCGCAGCATTTCAACCCGTTACCTTGAGGAAAGCGGGTTTAACCGGGACGAGGCGGAGCTTACCACCCGCAACCTCCTTGAAGCGGAGCTTGCGGAGAAGCGCAGCCACGGAATTATCAGACTGCCGGATCTGCGGAAACTGATTGCCAGCGGAGATATCCGGACAAATACATCAGGGCTCAGCCTGGTGCGGGACGGCGGCGATGCCCTTCATTTTGATGCCGAATATCAGAGCGGTTCGGTGGCCCTTTACCGCAGTCTGGAGGTTGCCTTTGCCAGGATGCGGGAACAGCCGGACCGGAATATTCTAGTTACCGGAATTAAGGATATGTCCTATGCTTCGGGGTACATCGGTGATTACGCCCGGATGGCCGCAGAGGAAGGGCTTCTGTTTCTGTCGTTTTTCAATTCCCCCCCCATTCTGATTCCCCACGGCAGCCGGGACCCCCAGTGGGGTACGGACCCGGTAACCTTTTCCTTCCCCGCACAGGGAAGCGAAAGCTCAGCCAGCATGGTGCACGACTCCGCCAGCTCGGTGATCACCTGGGGAGCCATGATGAACCTGAAGCGGGAAGGGAAAGAGCTGCCTCCCGGTGTGGCCCTGGATGAAGAGGGCAATGAAACCCGATCCCCGGTTGAGGGGATGAAGGGCGGCCTTTTAAGCATGGGTGAACATAAGGGGTCGGGAATGGCTCTCATGGTTGAACTGATGGCCGGAGCCCTCACCGGCAGCCGGGTTGGAACCGTGGTTGACGGCGGCTGGGGGGGGACCTACATTCTGATCAGGCCCGGAGTTTTTCTGGGGGATGACGAAAAGGTTTCCGCACAGGGAAGCGAGCTGCTTACCGCACTGAATGAATCCCGGCCCCGTGGCGGGTATGACAGGGTGCGTTATCCCGGGCAGCAAAGCCAGGAACGTCGGAACAGCCATCTGAAAAACGGCTCCATCCGGCTGCCGTCAATCCTCTGGTCGGATATCCGAAACGGCCTCAGGGCGAACGGGCAATAAAGATTCCCCGAACCGGTGCCTGGTAACCTTCAACTGTCCTGAGCGGGTCCCGGGGGTCCAGGAAATCTTTCAGACTTTCAAACTCCATCCATTCGGTCGCTCTCTGTTCTTCCATGCTGGTGCGGTTTGAGTCCGCATGCCGAATATGGGTGAAGCCGCAGCGCTGGAGAAGCTTCTCAAGATATGCGGGGGAGGGGATGTTCCATACGTTCCGCATTTTGCCGTAGCGCTCACGAGGCAGCAGGGACGTATGTTCATCCCCCTCCGCAATCAGGGTTTCCAGTACCAGTTCACCGCCCTCCCGGAGGCAGGATTTTAGGTGCAGCAGGTGATCGGCCGGACTCTTACGGTGATACAACACCCCCATGCTGAATACCGTATCGTAGATTCTGGTATTTACCGGGTATTCCTCCAGGGCCATGGGCAGCACGGCGACAGGCTGCCGATGATAATAACGCTGCATCAGGGCGAACTGGGCCACATTCAGCAGGTGGGGCTCCACACCCACCGCCGCATCGGCTCCCTCCTCCAGCATTCTCCAGAGGTGATATCCGTTTCCGCAGCCCACATCCAGAACTCTGCGTCCTTTGAGGGGGGAGATGTGAGGCAGAACCCGGTCCCACTTCCAGTCCGACCGCCATTCGGTATCCAGGTCCACGCCGAATACTCTGAAGGGGCCCTTCCGCCAGGGCATGAGCTGCCGCAGGTTTCCGGTAATCTGTTCCCGTTGGCGCATGGGCACGGAGGTGGGCATGGGAATAGAAGTGGACGTAGACGCATCGGGACCGCATTGCACCGCCGCCGAGCCCGGGAGACCGGCAAGTTCACAGAGCTCCGGTGACATTCCCCGGGCGTCGAACTCCGGAAGGGATGCGATGGCACCTTTCCAGTCGTCCATTTGCCAGTTTCTGTCGGGGGCCAGGTTGTGTTCCAGTACGCCCTGCAGCTCCTTAGCGATCCCCTTGAGAAACTCGGTCTTTCTGTGGCTGAAGAAGTCCCGGTACGCCCCGGGGGACATAATTATTCGGGGCTCAAGCATGGGTGGTGGCCTTTGCTGCGAAAAAGGAAGCGAAACTCAGGTACTGAAACCACTGAAACGACCGGCTGAATCCCGCATTGTCGAACATGCCTATAATCTCATCCGAACTGTTGGAGACAAGCACATTCTCCAAACTCTGACGCTTCTGGCTGATTTCCAGGTCGCTGTACCCCTGCATCCGTTTGAAATCAAGATGCATGTGGGTGAGAACCTCCTGCTGACCCTCCCGTTGGGGAAACACCAGCTTTTCAGAGATAATGCACACTCCTCCCGGTCTGAGAGCCTTGAATATCCTGTCGACAATCCGCTGTCTGCGTTTTGCGGGAATAAACTGAAGGGTGAAATTGAGCACAACCATGCTGGCGTCCGTCATCTGAATATCTTCAACATCTCCCAGCAGCAGCTCCACCTGTGTCCGGCTCTGATCCCACTGGATGTTTTCTCCGCATCGTTTCAGCATATCTGCGCTGTTATCAACCGCATGGATGGTAACCCCGTCCACGTTAATATTCCGCCGCATGGCAAGGGTGGCCGCACCCAGGCTGGCCCCCAGGTCATAGCAATTGCTTCCGTGCTGCACATAGTGCCGGGCGAACAGCCCGATCATATCAATAATATCGGCATAACCGGGAACCGAACGCTTGATCATATCCGGAAAGACCCTAGCTACCCGGTCGTCAAAGGTGAAAGGGGGTACCGGATCCATGGGGGTTGAGTAAATCGTATCCTTTTCGTGGTTCATGGCCGGGGATTGTAGCGCGTTGTGCCCGCTCTGTTAAGGGCTGAAAACCGGGGGCGGTGCACGTCCCGCATCGGGCAATTGCATGCTTGCGGTTTCCGTCGTCTTCATGAGAGTATCGGCGGGAGGAGCATACCATGCCGCTTACACTCAAAGAACATCATCACTGGTCGCTGGTCATCCCCACCAGCATGGGCGTACGGCTCACCCCGGAGAACCGCCAGCCCGTTGAAGCAGGCGGAGCTTTCCGCATCCATGCAACAAGCGCCGAGAGCAATGTGGGTAGCGTATCATCTTCCCTGGGGCTGTCGGTGAAAGTTCTCACCAACTTTGTGAAGGGCAGCCCTGTTGCACGGCTGATCCAACAGGATCTGAGGTCCCGGAATATCTGCTTTGAAGGACCGGAAGTTGAGCAGGGCGGTCCCTGGGGATACCGGCACCAGATGAATATTGCCGACAGCGGTTTCGGAGGCAGAGGGCCCAGGGTTCAGAACGACAGAGCCGGGGAAGTGGGGCGGCTCCTTTCAGCAGAGGATTTTGATTTAAAGCGCATATTTGAAACGGAGGGAGCGGCGGTTGTTCATCTTTCCGGCCTCATAGCCGCCCTGTCGCCGGAAACCGGGACATTTTGTCTGGAGGTGGCCCGGGAAGCAAAGAAGCACGGCAGCCTGATTTCCTTCGATCTGAATCACCGGGCATCCTTGTGGAAGGGCCGGGAAGATGAGCTGGCGCATACCTTTGCAGAAATTGCATCCCTGGCGGATATTCTTGTGGGGAATGAAGAGGATTTTCAGCTCTGTCTGGGGATTCCCGGGCCTGAGCCCGGCGGCAGAGATCTTGCCGATAAAATCCGGGGATTCGAGGAAATGATCGAAAACGCAAGGAAACAATTCCCGGCTGCAGCGGTATTCGCCACCACGCTGCGGGAAGTGACCGACGCCAATTCCCATAAATGGGGCTCAATCATGTTCTTTGAGAATGAGTGGCATATTATCCGGCCCAGAGAGATTGCGGTTCTTGACCGCATCGGCGGGGGGGACGGCTTTGTGGGCGGCCTGCTCTATGGTATTCTCAAACAATGGAAGCCGGAAGCATGGAATCAGTTCGGCTGGGCAAGCGGCGCCCTGGCTGCTGGAATGCTCACCGATTATGCCCGGCCGGTTGATGAGGAGCAGCTATGGAGCATGTGGGAGGGAAACGCCAGAGTGAAGCGGTGACAGTCAGCTGCGAGCTGGAACTCCACAGTATCGGGAGGAGAACCGTTGCCCTTCTGCCGGCGGAGGCCAGCAGACACTTACCCTCCCGGGGGCCGCCTGCGTTGAAGGCGAGCTGGAAGACCAGCCCATCCATCTGGTGTTGGAGCCCGACGGCAGGGGAAGCCACTGGTTTTACCTGGATACCCTGAAAACAGAGCTCAAGGAGCGCCTGCACTCTAACCACAGCCTGAAGCTGAAATTCCGTCCTTCGGAGCGCTGGCCCGAAGCGGAGGTACCCGCAGATGTTCAGAATGCACTGGGCTCGGATCCCTCGATCCGGGAAATTTGGCTGGATATTACCCCCCTTGCCAGGAGAGACTGGCTTCGCTGGATCTGCTCCACCAAAAATCCGGAAACCCGGCAGCGCCGCATTTCCGCCGCCCTGGATAAAATGAAGGGCGGGGAACGCCGGCCATGCTGCTTCAACCGGAATGCCTGTTGCGATCCTCATGTGTCCGCAAGCGGAACGCTGAACATTCCATGAAGCCCCCAGCCAGCTCTTGCGAATCGGGCTGCCGGTTTGCGGCTGCAAGGTTGCGCCGTCTTATGGGCTGAATTTCTCCAGTTCCCATCCGCTGTAAAGAAGAATTTCCGGCCGGTACTCGAAGTGGATGGTATCAAAATAAAACCACTTGCCTCCCCAGATAAAACCTTCTTCTTCAAAGGCTCGAACGAAACTCATGGGAGGCATGTGCCGCTGATCGTAGGGCAGGGAATACCAGGGCAAGCCTGCTTCCCGGGCCCAGCGCCAGTATACCTGGGAGCGGTCGTAACGTGCCGGGGGGATGTCGATGGCGATGCCGTAAGCGTGGTTGCTCCGGTTTGATGAGCCGGCGATGGACCGCCAGAACTGGCCGTCTATGTTCACAATAGAGTTTATAAAGCGGCGGAGCTGAGGATCTTCCGCTGCCAGCTCCCTGACCCTGCTTTCCACCCGGGCCAGATCTTCCATGAGGTCCCGGTGTACGTTCACCCTGGCCCCGAACAAATACATGGTCTTGGCCGCGGCATCGGCACTGGCGGCGTCATTGATATTCCACAGGGCATCGGTGAGGCCGGGATGTCTGCCGATGCCCGATGTTGCCCGGTCAACCACCCGCTCTTCCATGGAGGCGATCTGCTCCTCAGTGAACTCCCGGATTTCCGGCAATTCTTTCTCGTATTCGTAAAACGAGTAGCGGCTGTACCGCTCTTGCTCTTCCCGGGCCTCGGAGGGAAGCATTTTCCGGTCGGCATAGTAAAACCACTGATCGCCGATGCGCAGCGCCCAGTCTCCGTCCCGGTACGCAGTTTCGCTGATTTTATCCGGATATGCCCGGGCGAAGGCAAAAACCACCCGCCGGGCTTCCCGTGCTTCCTGTGAATCTTCCAGGACGGGGCCGCCGGGGGTCTCAGAGCCGGAACCTGCTCCAGTGCCGGACCTGCCGTTCTCCTCCGACTCGCCTTCCATCACAATTGAATTGGAGACATTGGAATTGGAGACATTGGAATTGGAACGGGATGGTGAAATCCCGGTTTCCGAACCGGGGGCAGCGGAGACGTTTGCCAGGGCAGATATCAGAAGTGTGAGTATGAATGCCGGGAGATATGCGTTTTTCATACCCTTAAAGATATTCAGCCTTGATCCCCTGTGTCCAGTAAGGTTGTGAAATTATTGATGCAGCTGTCCCTTGTGCATACCGGGAAAAATAGCGCAGAATAGGGCATGGAAAAACAATACAATCGGGCGCCCGGGGTATGAGCGTCCGGAGGATGTACGGATGCGAATAGAACCCGATATAAAGCTGGGATTCAAAGATGTGATGTTCCGACCGAAACGGTCAACTTTAAAAAGCCGTTCAGAAGTGGGGCTGAGACGGGAGTATCAATTCAGAAATTCCGGAAGAAGCTGGTCGGGCATACCGGTTGTGGCCGCCAATATGGACACGGTGGGCACGTTTTCAATGGCTGCCAGCCTGGGAAAACAGGAACTGGTGACCGCAGTGCACAAGCATTACCGGGTCGATGAGTGGAAAGATTTTCTGTCGGAGCTTGATGACGATTTTTTTGCCCGGTTCATGCTGAGCACCGGCACCGGCGAGGGTGACTACGCAAAACTTAAGCAGATTATGGCCCTGGACTCCCGGATTGAGTTTATTTGTGTGGATGTTGCCAACGGGTACTCCGAAGCTTTTGTGGATTTTGTGAAGAAGGTCCGTTCGGAATTTCCTCAGGTAAATATTGCCGCCGGGAATGTGGTGACCGGCGAAATGGTGGAAGAACTGATTCTCGCCGGTGCGGATATGATCAAGGTGGGTATCGGACCGGGATCGGTATGCACCACCCGGGTGAAAACCGGTGTGGGGTATCCCCAGATTTCGGCAATTATCGAGTGCGCCGATGCCGCCCATGGACTGGGCGGACATATTATCGCCGACGGCGGCTGCACCAACCCCGGTGATGTTGCAAAGGCGTTCGGTGCCGGAGCGGACTTTGTCATGCTTGGAGGGATGCTTGCCGGGCATGCGGAATCCGGCGGGGAGATTATCGAGTCTGACGGTGAACAGTACATGGAGTTTTACGGCATGAGTTCATCCAGGGCCATGGAAAAGCATTCCGGAGGAGTGGCCGAATACCGGGCTTCCGAAGGAAAGGTCATCACCATACCCTACCGCGGGGGGGTGAAGCATACCGTTCTGGACATATTGGGCGGGATCCGGTCCACATGCACCTATGTTGGCGCCGGAAGACTGAAAGAATTGAGTAAGCGCACAACCTTCATTCGGGTGGCGGAACAGGAAAACCGGGTGTTCAACCGGCAATAATCCTGTCCCTGCCCCCTTCCTTCCCTTCATAGAGGGCTTCATCGGCCCTCTTGAAGAGACTGTCGTAGTCTTCTTCAGAGCCAAGCTCAACCACCCCGGCTGTGAAGCTCAGCCGGTAACCTTCTGATACAAAATCCCAGTCCGCATTCTCCGCTGATTGTTTAATCCGGCCTGCCAGATCCATGGCGTCGCTGATTCCCGCATTCAGAACCAGCAGAAGAAATTCCTCTCCGCCCCACCTGCTTACCAGGTCTCCGCTGCGGACGCTCTCTTTCAGAATGTCTGAGAACTGCACCAGCGCTTTGTCGCCTGCTTCATGTCCGTAGCTGTCGTTAATCTGTTTGAAATGATCCAGATCCAGGAAGATGATGCTGAAACTGTGGTTGTATCGCCGTGCCCGGTCAATCTCTTCATGGAGGCGTTCGCTCATGGCCCTGCGATTCAGGATCTCGGTCAGCGGATCGGTGCTGGCCAGCAGTTCCAGCTTCTTCTTGAGATCGGTCAGCTGACGGTTTTTTTCTTCAAGCTCCTCAAGGCGTTCCTCCAGCTGGCTACGGGTTTGGGATAGCTCAATGTGGAGGTTCAGCCGGTGCATCAGCTCTTCGCTGTCAAAGGGTTTGGTAATATAATCAACGCCTCCGGATTGGAACCCCCTGCTGATATCCTTCCTGTCATCTAGAGCGGTGAGAAAAATGATGGGTAACTCTTCCTTGCTTCGAAACTCCCGGATTTTCCTGGTCGCCTCATATCCGTTCATTCCCGGCATCATCACATCCATGAGAACCGCATCTATCTCCTCCCTTTTCCGGATAAAGGAGATTGCTTCGTTGCCGTTCAGTGCCACGGCAGGTTCATAGCCTTTTTGATCCAGCATTTCCGCAAGGAATTGCAGATTCTGCGGATTATCGTCAACGATAAGTACTATGGGTTTCGATTTCATACATCTCCCTTTGCAAGTATGGCCAGTTTTGCATGCACCACGTCCATTCGGTAGGTTTTTACCGCAGTTTCGATTTCAAGGCTGATAGCCGCCAGGGCCGGCCATGGCAGCGCCTGGCTGATCTCCTGGAGGGTTCTGGAAAATTCCCGGGCCTCTGTGAGGGTAATATGGCTGCTCAGCCGTCGGGCTGAACGGAATATTTCCCGGTCCACCGGTTCAGACCATTCCTGCTGAATATGCTCGGGAAGTTCACGAAACTCCTCCCGAAGTTCTTTCAGAATATGCTTCTGGGTGTATTTGATTTTCGCAGCATCAAGATGATGATCCAGAATTCTGAGCAGCTCGCCGGCCCGAAAGGGTTTGTGCGCCCAGTCATCAAAAAGGTCGTTGTTTGTTTCTCTCTGAGAGAGACTTACACTGGCAGTGAGAGCGATGAGAGGAGTGCCGCGGTGGGTTTCCCAGCTGCGGATTCTCCGGGCCAGTTCCCGGCCGTCCATTTCAGGCATTCGGATATCAAGGATGATCAGGTCAAAACTCTCTGTTTCCAGGATTTCCAGGGCATCGGGTCCGGATTTGGCGGTGACCACCGAGGCACCGGCGTTCTCTAAAATATGTTCCAGGAGCTTCAGGTTATTTGCCACATCATCCACCGCCATAATTTTGAAGCCGCTGAGATCTGCGTGGTTGTTCAGGCTGTCTGCAGGGGAATCTCCTTCCCGGGAATATTCCAGGGATGGAAGATGGAGGGTAAAGGTACTTCCGGCACCCGGTTCGCTTTCCAAGCTGAGCTCTCCTCCCATCAGCCTGCTCAGTTTTCTGCTGATGGCCAGTCCCAGGCCGGTTCCCTCATATTTTCGGGTGCTTTGTCCCTCACTTTGCTTGAAGGATTCAAAAACGACCTGCTGCTGCTCACGGGCAATCCCGATTCCGGTGTCCTGCACCCGGATTTCCAGATCAAGAAGGTTTTCCGTCTGATTTTTCACCCTGCATTCAAGGGTGATCTTACCATGATGGGTGAATTTTACCGCATTCCCCACCAGGTTCACCAAAATTTGCCGAAGGCGGGTTTCATCCACCATAACGGTGGGGGGCAGATCCCGGTCCACATCCAGATCGTAAAGCAGACCTTTTTCACCCATGGGAATCCGGAACACATCTTTAATTTCGTTCAGCAGCATTATCAGGGATGTCTTTTCCGGGGTTATTACCATTTTTCCTGCTTCAATTTTCGATAGGTCAAGAACATCGGTAATCAGCAGCATCAGGTTTTTTCCGGCCTTTTCGATGATCTCCAGATATTCCCGCTGGCGCTCGTCTGTGACAATCTGCTCTAAAAGCTGGGTATAGCCCAGCACCGCATTCATGGGGGTTCTGATTTCATGGCTCATGTTTGCAAGAAATTCACTTTTTGCGGCGTTGGCGTTTTCAGCCTCCTGTTTTGCATCCTGGAGAGCCCGTTCCTGATCTTTCAGTCTGGTCATAGCCTCTTCCAGCTCCTCTGTTCGCTGCTGGACTTTCTGTTCCAGAAGTTCGCTCATTTTTCTCTGTTGTTCCTCAAGCTCCTTTCTACTGCTGATATCTTCAAATATATAGAGAACATGACGGGTGCTCCCGTTAAAACTGAAAATGGGTGCCATTGTCACCTTCACCCAGCATGAATGCCCTTCATCCAGAAGAATCCGGGCCTCAAAGCGTACATGATCCGGATTATCTCCCGCCGGACTCTCAGGCTCATATAATGGAATCTTCCGGGAATCGGTATCCATCAATTCCCGAACATGACCTCCTTTCAGTGCATGGGGGTAAAAGCCGAAGTATTCGGCAAATCCTTTGCTCACTTCAACAATGCTGTCGGGAGTGCGGGCGTAAATGGCCATCAGGGAGGAGCGCCGGAATATTCCCTCAAAAATCTGCCGGTAGTTCTCCAATTGATTGTTCAGCCTTGATTGCATGCTGATATCAGCAAAGCGTGACAGAATAATCCGGGTGTTCATGGCGGTGAGCAGAGGGTCAACTCCCGGGGAATCCTCCAGCTCCATGAGCATGAGAAGACGGCGGTTTCCGGTGTTCAATGAAACGGAGATTATCCGGCGGGGATCAGAGGTGAACGGATCGCATCCCGGCATTTGTACTTCCATCGGTGTATTTCCCGCTCCCATTCTGAGCATAGAGTCTGCAAGCTGAAGCCGGCCCTCAACCGGTTCCAGCTTTTCGGTCGCGGCTTTCGATTGTTCCCAGGCTGCGTCTCCGATATCAGGTTCGGTGATTTCGGTCCGTCCTGCAGTTTTTTTGCCGAACAATGCCTTGTCTGCTCCGTCCTGGTCGGGATACAGAAAATACAGGTGTAGGGATCGAAAGTGGCTCATGAGCAGGGGAATCAGGGTTTGGGCAATAAAATCTCCCTCCAACAGATGTTCCTGCATTAAACTGTATATTATTTGAAGATTGGTGCTTTCCGTTCCGTTTACATTCCCCACCAGGGGCTGTATTGCCCTGTGAAATTCAGGGGGGGCAGGTTCCTTCCTGTTCCTGCGCACATACAGAACGAGCAGAGTCAGGGCTCCAAGGGAGCTGAGAACCGTGGAACTGATGAGAACCGGTATGAGATCGGGCATATATCTCAAGTGTAATAAAAAATAGCGGCTTTGCGGCGGGTCTAAATGCTTTTTTCCAGCATGCTGTACATATGGTGTCTCACCAGTTCGCCCATACTGTGGAGCCGCAGAAAAGACTGGTCCTGGTGAAAGTCTGCAAGCTCAAGGGAAAGTTCCTGAAAGTTTTCCAGTGGAGCAATTTCATCTTCCACCATGGCGGTGAACAGCTCTTCCAGGCGCACCCGTGAGCTGTGGGCTCTGCGGCGCATAAGGCTCCGCTCTTCATTCTGATACTGGCGGATGGTATCAACTGAAAGATTATCCCAGATCATCTCCACCACAGGCTGATTTTCCCGGTAGAACTGGGGCATGTACACTCTGAGCTGACCCTCATGACACTGGCGGTCGAAATCGATGGCCCGCACCCGGTATTGCTGGGAATCAAAATCCTGGGTGAGCACCATCACATAGTTATAACTGCGCATGTCCCCCAGCAGCTTCACGAAACATCTCTCGCTGAATTTCACAAACTCTTTGGCAACCCGGATGGGATTAATCTTGTTGCCCGATACATCCCCCAGGTAATCCTCGATAAACACATCCCCGGGAATGCCGGATATGTGTTCCTCAATGAGGGTGTCGCCGTATACCATGGAATTGATTCGGTTGGGTGAGAGAATGTGCTCCAGTTCAAGGCCGTATATTCTGCTGGCGTCGGCTTTTTTCACATAGTAATAGTCATGGTTATCGTTAAAGCGGTTCATCACCCGTATTCTGAACGGCTGGGAGTTGCCGAATTCACAGTAGTCTATGCGGTCGATGAAAAGGTGGTTCAGATGAGAGGTGTTTCCCTCCATCTTCAGCCAGGAATAGATAAGACGAAGCTTTTCCTCCAGCTGGTCACGGTCTCCGGGGCCGTAGAGCACGGTCTGCCAGTAGGAGTCCGCACCGTCTTCATGATACAGGGGGATCTGCTCGGAAAAATCCTTCAACTCTTCGTAATAGAGGGACTGTTCCATGCCTCTGCCGTGTTCCTTCAGATATTCGTTCAGTTTGCTGGATACGGGATATGAGGGCTTTTTTTTCTCTATATGAACCAGATCGTTTTCGGAAATTCGCAAACCTTAATCCCCTCTGTGCACTACGCTGCCGCTGGCCTGGCGGGTGGGCATAATGGTGAGCTGACTGATCTGGACGTGGCTAGGACGGGTACACACGTAGCGCACCGCATCTGCAATATCTCCGGCGTAGAGGGGCTCAAGATCCTGATACACCTTCTGTGCTTTATCATTATCGCCGTGGAAGCGCACCAGGGAAAACTCGGTTTCCGCAAGCCCGGGGCGGATGTTGCACACCCTCATGGCAGAGGAAACCGTATCGATTCTCAGGCCGTCGCTGATCATTCCCACTGCAGCCTTGGTTGCGCAGTATACTCCGCCGCCTTCATATGCCTGCATTCCCGCTATGGAGCCGATGTTGATAATCAACGGAGCTGATGAGCTTTCCAGCATCAGAGGGGCGATCCCCCGGGTCATGTAGAGAAGGCCTTTCACGTTGGTGTCGATCATCTCATCCCAGTCATCCATGTCCGCGCTCTGCAGAGGATCCTTGCCCCGGGCAAGACCTGCATTGTTCACAAGAATATCAATACCCAGACCCTCGGATGAAAGCTGAGACGCAAATTCTTTAACCGCCTTCCGGTCCCTGACATCCAGAACCACCGGCCGCACGGATACACCGTAGGTTTCTTCAAGCTGACGGGCAAGATTGCGGATTTTCTCTTCCCGCCTGGCACAGAGAATCAGGTTCACTTTTTCATGAGCCAGTGCTGCGGCGCAGGCCTCGCCGATTCCCGCGCTTGCACCGGTGATCACTGCGGTTTGACCCTCTAATGAAACATCAGTATACATACTATCTCCTGGTGGATGCTGGTTTACAGCCATAGGATAATGCAAAAGGACGGATTATGCATAGCGAGAATATTATAATCGGAGCGGGACCCATCGGAATTGAGATGGCGGTGAATCTGAAAAATGCAGGACAGCAGGTTCTGGTAATTGATGCGGGGTAGGTGGGCCAGACTATCATGAACTGGCCGGCGAGCACCCCGTTTTTTTCCAGTCCCGAGCGAACCGCCATTGCCGGCATTCCTCTTCAGACCGTCCATCAAAGCATGGTGACCGGGGAAGAGTACCTGGCGTATTTGAGAACGGTGGTTGAGCACTACGACCTCCATCCGCTGCTGTATCACCGGGTGATCTCGGCCCGGGCCCAGGGAGCCGGCGGTACAGGCGGGCGGTTTCAGCTCACGGTTGAGCACCGGGGAACGGAGAAAAAGTTCAGCTGCCGAAATCTCATTATGGCCCACGGCAACATGCATGCGCCCCGGAGGCTGGGTGTACCCGGTGAAGACCTTGAGTTCGTGGACAATTATCATGATGACATCCACCGCTATTTCCGCCAAAACCTGCTCATAGTGGGCGGCAGAAACTCCGCCGTTGAGGCGGCAATCCGTGCATGGCGTGGGGGTGCACGGGTGACCCTCATGTACCGCCAACCCGAACTTACTAAAGAGAAGCTCAACAGCCGATATCACCTTGAAATATCCATCCTTATGCAGAAAGAACGTATCCGGTTCCTAGGCTCGTCTGAGATCAGGGAAATTCGAAATGACGAGATCAGCTATCTGCGAAACGGGAAGGAAGAAACCGGGACGTGGGACTTTGTTCTCCTCTGCACCGGATTTGAAAAGGATCTGAGTCTGCTTCATGAACTGGGTGTGAAGCTCAACCCGGATGGCGAGCCTGTACTGAATGAACCGACCATGGAAGCCAATGTTCCGGGGCTGTATTTTGCCGGAACTTCGGTTTCGGGAGGACGGGACAGTTACCGGCAATTCGTGGGTACAAGCCACGTACATGTTGAAAAAATCCTGCGAAGTATTGCCGGGGAAAATGCCCGGGCAGTGACCGGAGACTATTTTCCCCGCAGCTACCCCTTCAGCCGGGCGGATATCGAACCGGTGGAGGGTAAATCCGTGGATGAAAATACGGCGGACAGATGAAATTCCCGCTTGACCCACTGAAACATCTCCGTTAACATGCATAAACATAAACCTTACAAAAATACTAATGTATTATTCTCCCGGCGGGAAATAGTACTGAGGTATTCAGGAGATGTTCTATGATTCATATATTGAAGCGCGGACTTCTGGTTTCCGCTTTTCTGCTTGTTTTTTCCGCAGCGCTCTTTGCCAACGGCAGCGGCGAAGAATCAGAGGTGGTGAACGTATACAGTCACCGGCATTACGACAGCGATCAGGAGCTTTTTGACGAGTTCACCCGCCAGACAGGTATTCAGGTGAACGTGGTTCTGGCCAAATCTGATGAGCTGATTGAACGGCTCAGATCCGAGGGTGAGAACAGTCCCGCAGACCTGCTGATTACCGTGGATGCCAGCCGGCTTTACAGGGCACAGGATCTGGGACTTCTCCAGGGAGTAACATCACCGGTTCTGGAGGAGCAGGTTCCCGCTCATCTCAGAGAGACCGACGGCAACTGGTACGGTCTCACCAAGCGGGCCAGGGTGATTGTGTACAACAATCAGGTGACCGAGCCAGAAATATCAACATATGAAGATCTGGCGGATCCCGGGCTGGGTGAATCAATCCTTATCAGATCCAGCAGCAATATTTACAACATCAGCCTGCTTTCATCCATTATTGCCCACCAGGGCGAGGAAGCTGCATCAGAGTGGGCTGAGGGTGTTGTGAACAACATGGCCCGTGCACCCCAGGGAAATGACCGGGATCAGATGAAGGCGCTGGTGGCCGGAGAAGGCCGATATGCGGTTGTAAACACCTATTATGTGGGACTTCTCCTGAACTCAAGCGATCCTGCCGAGCAGGAAGTGGGAGAAAAAATCGGCATTATCTTCCCCAACCAGGAAGGCCGGGGAACCCATGTGAATATCAGCGGAGCCGGAGTGACACGCTCAGCACCCAACCGGGAAAATGCCGTGAAGCTTCTTGAGTTTCTCACCGGTTCCCAGGCCCAGAGCGTATATGCCAACAAAAATTACGAGTACCCGGTGAATCCCGCAGTTGAAGCCGGTGAAACCGTGGCATCCTGGGGAGACTTCCAGGAAGACGACCTAGAACTCCGGAGAATCGGAGAAAACAATGCCGCCGCTCTGAGAATATTCGATCAGGTCGGATGGCAGTGAGAACCGGTCCGATAAGAATGGGCTCAACAAGAAAAGGCCCAATGAGAAGAGGAAATGATCCGAAACAATAACCTCCGGGGAGGAATCCGTTTCCTCCCCCGGCTGCCTCTCTATCCCTCCTGGGTTCTCATCCTGGGAGGGATTTCTGTGCTTCTCATCCTTCCATTTCTGGGACCTCTCTATGCCCTGCTTCGTCCGGGGAACGAACTCTGGCAGCATCTGAAAAGCACCGTGCTGCCGGATTACCTGCGGGATACGCTTGTGTTGTCCCTGTCGGTGATGGCTGTCACAGCGGTGATGGGCGCAGTCCCCGCGTGGATAGTCAGCCGCTACCGCTTCCCCCTGCGCAGGATGTTGGACAAGAGCATGCTTCTGCCCCTTGCGATCCCCGCCTACATTACCGCCTATGCGTATGCGGGAATGACCGACTATTTCGGACCTCTATGGAATCTTGGAACAAGGCTGGGTATGAGCGGCGAAGCACTCCGGAGTATCCGTTTCACCGGCATGGGAGAGGGCATGGGAGGACTGATCCTGGTGATGAGTTTTGCCCTCCACCCCTATGTGTATGTTATTCTCAGACATCAGTTCAGGTTCAGGATTACCTCTTCCCTGGAGGCTGCACGCAGTCTGGGGGCGGGGGAGCTGAAACAGTTTTTCGCCCTTGCCCTTCCGGCGAGCATTCCTTCTCTCACTGCCGCCCTGACAGTGGTCCTCATGGAGCTGTTGAACGAGTACGGTGCGGTGGTGTATTACGGCAGAAACACCATTACAACCGGCATATTCCGGGCATGGTTCGGCTTTTATGATCTCCCTGCAGCCCGTCGGCTCGGGGGGGTGCTGATGCTCAGCGTACTGGCAATTCTCTTCCTGTTCTTCCTGATTCAGCGGCGCAAAGGCTACGGCGATCATTCTCCCCGGGAACTGACTCCGATCCGGCTGAGGGGGATGAAGCGGCTCATCTTTCCCCTTTTGGTGATGCTTCCCATGCTCCTGGGCTTTGCATTTCCCCTGATCCAGCTGCTCTCCTGGGGAGTGCGGGTATTGCCGGGAACAAACTGGTCTCCGATAATTCAAGGGGTGGGGAACACCCTGGGGCTGGGTGTCCTCAGCGGAATACTCATCGTGATTCTCAGCATAGCCTTTGCCAACGGGAGAAGATTATCCAGCTACCCGATTCTCAACCGCTTCTCGGATCTCTCCCTGGTGGGGCACAGCGTGCCGGGTGCGGTAATCGCACTGGGGGTTTTGGGTATTGCATCGACCTTGGGGCAATACAGTTCCGTCGCTTCCCTGGTACAGAGCGGACTGATGCTTCTCATTTTTGCATATGTGGTACGCTTTATCGCCGTAAGCCATCGGGCAATTGCTCCGGTGATGGAATATCAACTGAAAAAACAGGATGAAGCCAGCCGGTCTCTGGGGGCGGGACCATGGAAGACCCTCTTTCGGATTCATCTTCCCTCCCTCTATCCGGCAATTTTCGGGGCACTGGCCTTAAGTTTTCTGGAAGTAGTGAAGGAACTCCCCCTGACCATGATTCTCAGACCATTCAACTTCAACACCCTTGCGGTGAGGGCCTATGAGCTTGCAGCCAATGAGATGGTTCAGGAAGCAGCGGTTCCCTCCCTTATACTCGTGGCTTTGGGACTTCTGGGGGTGATTCTCATACAGCACAGGAGCGAAACATGATTTCATTGGAAGTGAACGGGCTGAGCAAACGGTTCTCTCTCAGGACCCCGCCTGCGGTGAATCAGGTATCCATTCGGGTGAATGAGGGAGAAATTCATGCCCTTACCGGGGAGAGCGGTTCGGGAAAATCCACAATCCTGCGGATGATCGCCGGGTTCGAAGTTCCCGATGAAGGGGAAATTGTGCTGAAGGGGAAGACCGTCAGCCGTGCCCGGCCCCCCCTTCACCTGGTTCCGGAAAAACGTTCGGTGGGCATGGTGTTTCAGGATAATGCACTCTTTCCCCATCTCACCGTGGCGGGGAATATCGGCTACGGGGTCTCTTCAGATCTCCGGCGGCAGCGGGTGGAAGAACTCCTTGAGCTGGTTCATCTTACTCCCTATGCCCGGCGCTATCCCCATGAGATATCCGGCGGCCAGGCCCAGCGTGTAGCCCTGGCCAGAGCCCTGGCTCCCGGGCCAGATATCCTTCTCATGGATGAAGCCTTCAATTCCCTGGATCGACGGCTGAAAATGCATCTGCTTCCGGAAATCCGGCGCATCATCCATTCTGTGGGCATTCCGTTGTTGTTTGTCAGCCATGACAGAAACGAAGTGTTCGATATTGCCGACCGTATCAGCATAATGCACGAAGGCAGGATTCTGCAGACAGGCACCCCGTCCCAGCTCTACGGAGAACCCGTGGACTGCTATACGGCGGAATTTTTCGGAGATGCCAACTTCATCCGCAGGGAAGGAGCGACCTACCTCATCAGGCCTGAGCAACTGCGAATCTGTACTCCGGAATCGAAAAAGGATGATCCGGGCGCAGAAAGAGATGAGCCGGGCGTAAAACAGGCTGGGCCGGGCATAGAAAAGCATGATCCGGGCGTAAAACAGGCTGGGCCGGGCCAAAAACGGGCCAGTGCCTCCCGGGGAGGCAGGCAACCGGCGGATTCGGCGTCTTTTTCCGGCCGGATTCTGGAACGCCACTACCGGGGCGACCATCTGGAGCTTTGGCTCAGCTGCAGCCACCCTGAATGGGGGCCTGAAAATACCGCCATGAAAATGCGGGTGCAGGATCACCGCATCCCCTGGGAGAGTTTGACAGAAGGCAGTTCTGTGCTTCTAAAGCTGGAACCCGGAGCCATGGTGAAACTTGGCTAGTGCACCAAAGCTTGTAAAAAAACACAGCAAATACAAGCAGCAGTAATTCTTTTCCGGTGTATGGTTTATGAACACATTACAACCATACATCACCAGACTGCTGACCCAAATCAGCACAAATTCCCTTGATTTTACTCACCACAGCCCGGTCCCCCACTGCTCAAACCCCCATTGCCCCCGGTTTGCAGACCAGAAACCCCATGATCAGTCATGGTTCAGGTTTCATGGATGCTACTTCACCAAAGCCTTCGGCAGGGTTCCGCGTTATCGCTGTCAGGATTGCGGCAAGACCTTTTCCCTCCAGACATTCCGCATGGATTACTACGTGAAAAAGCCGGTGGACTACATCCAGCTGATTCGCCAGCTTGTCTCTTCCAGCGGACAGGGCAACATGACCCGCTTCACCGGTATGCGCTATGAGCAGATCCAGAACAGATACGAGCGCATCTGCCGGGTACTTCTGGCCATCCATTCTGATATGCGCAAGCTGATCAAACCGGAAGATGAGTTCGCGCTGGACGGCTTTGAATCCTTCAGCGTGAGTCAGTTCTTCCCCAACAACATCAATATCCTGGTGGGAAGCGGCTCAGAGTTGATATACGCAATGGGCTACTCCCAGCTGAGGCGTAAAGGACAGATGACAGATAAACAGAAGCAGAAGCGAACTGACTTGGAGCAAACCCTGGGCAAGGCTCCGGGAAATGCCGTTGAGAAATCGGTCCAGTCCATCCTTACCCACTTGTGTAAATACATGAAAGATAAAGACATACCGGATGTTACGCTGAATACCGACTATCACAAGGCGTATGTTCGGGCCCTTTCGAAGGTGCCTGAGGGCAGGTCCCGGATCCGTCATTGTCAGTATTCATCCACCCTGCCGCGCACCCCGACCAACCGGCTGTTCCCGGTAAATTATGTGGACCGGCAGTTTCGCAAAGATCAGGCGAACCACGTGAGGGAGTCGGTACAGTTCGCCCGATCTCCTGCAGCAATGATGGTGCGGCTGAGCATATATCAGATGGTGCATAATTATCTCATGCCCCGGAGGGTACGGGATCAGAGAAAAGGAAACTGGAAGACCAGAGGAGAACAGCTTGGCGTTCCGGGATGGAAGCTTCATGAGGTAATCAGAAAACACTGGAACAGGAGAGTTTTCCTGAACAAGTGCAACTTATGGGAGCATGAGAAAATGACCTGGCTGCTTGGATGGCGAAACCGGGGGATTGATTCAGGCCGCAGGCTGCCGTTTCATGTGTGGGTGTGACTGGGCTGAAGTGTAAGAGCCGGGGCGGTCGGGACTGGTTGCGGACCTGAAATCGGGCTGGATTCCGGATCGATTTTTCGGAGCGTATCGGCCGGACTGAGGTGAAAGTTTTTTACAAGCTTTGGTGCACTGATTTCAGTTTGCAAAAAGATGATCTTATTTGTAATTTATAAGAATGCACAGGTTTCCAAATATTACAGGTCAGAACCTACTCAGTGAAAAGGCATGGTTCCCTCAGCGTTTTAATCAGCGCTGGACCGTGGTTCTTGTGGGATTTCTCATGGAGCATCAGCACGACATTGCCCAATGGATCCCCCGGCTTGAAGAATGGGAAGAGCGCATCCCGTTCTTTGAATATATTGAAATGCCGGTGATGCCCCGTTTCGATTTCACTTCCAGGGCTTCCATATTTTTAAGCATGCGCTGGTTCATTCCAGAAAAGCGCCGGAGAAGGCGAACCTATCCCATCTATACGGAAATGCGGGATTTCCTTATAGCAACCAATACCCCATCCCAGGTACAGGCCAGGGCCATGCTGGTGGACAGCCGGGGGCAGATACTCATTAATGCCGCAGGCTCCCCCAGCGAGAATATCATCGAATTATTCGAAAGAAGAATGGGAACTGAAACCAGCGAAATCTGGCAGCGGCCCTAAAATATTGTACAGTGCACCAAAGCTTGTGAAAAATATCAATTTCGAAAATTTCGACCGTACTGGTGGTGTCGGGTATTTTTCAGGCACTAAATATGTTGGTTTTTGTTGGTAAAAGGAGTGCTTCACAAGCTTCTGTGCACTGATAAACGGGCTGCATGCCCGTATCAGCCGTGTTATAATTCCTCCGTTATCAGTAGACCATATCAACAACCTACGGAGGAAGTCCTATGCCCGACACTACCAACGAAAAAGATACCCGTAAAACCGACGGCGATTACACCCCGCCGGGAGGATCAAGCATGGATCACCGCATCAGTCTCGGCGGAGAAACCATGGACTACAGTGCTTCTGCGGACTGGATGGTTCTCCGGAAAAAAGATAAGCCTGCGGCGGAGATGTTCCATATCAGCTATGTGAAAAAGGACGGAGGAGACCGGCCGATTACCTTTGTTTTCAACGGAGGACCCGGCGCTTCATCGGTTTTTCTTCATCTGGGAGCCATGGGGCCCCGGCGGGCCCGTTTTAATGCCGACGGCACCGCTCCTCCTCCTCCCCACAGCCTCATGGACAATGCGGACAGCTGGCTCGAGTTTACCGATCTGGTGTTTATCGATCCCATCGGTACCGGCCTGAGCCGTCCGGTGGATGAGAAAGAAGGGAAAACCGGAAACGGCGGCAACGGGAAAACTGACGATTCCCAAAGCGGCGCTTCCGGTGACGATTCCAGCGAGTACTGGCAGTTGAAACGGGATTTGGAATCTCTGGGTGAATTTATCAGCAAGTACCTCTCCCGTCACCGCCGCTGGGAAAGCCCGGTATATATTGCCGGTGAAAGTTACGGCGGATTCCGCACCGCCAAGCTGACCAGAATGCTTCAGCAGGATTTCGGGGTGGGGCTTTCCGGAGCCATCATCATTTCACCGGCAATGGAGTTCACCCTCCTTGACGGCTCGGACTACGATGTACTCATGTGGCTGGATACTTTTCCCACCATGGCGGCGGCGGCCCATGTACACGGAAAGAGCAGGAAAAAACGGGAAGGCGAGGATCTGAGATCCTACATGCAGCGCGCTGCGGATTTTGCCCTGAAGGATCTGCTTCCGGTTCTTGCGGCAGGAGATATGTACGGAGAGCAGAAAAAAAAACGGGTGCTTCGCCTGGCTTCGGATTACCTGGGACTCTCCCGGGATACCGTAGTGAAAAAGAACGGCAGAGTGGATATCCGGTATTTTGTGAAAAACCTTCTGCGGGATCAGGGGCTCCATCTGGGACTCTACGATGCATCCCTGAAGGTTCGGGACCCGTATCCGGACCGGGATGAATACACCGGACCTGATCCCACACTTCATAACGTCGACCGGGTTTTTGCCGCAGGTATCAACACCCAGCTGCGTAAGCACATCGGTCTGGAAACCGAGCGGGATTACACAATTCTCAGCATGGATGTGAACAGCAAGTGGAAAATCGACACCAGAAAACACGCTCTGCAGAGCCAGGTGGGCGCCACCGATGATCTTCGCTACGGTATGAGCCTGAATCCCGATATGAAGGTGTTTCTCTGTCACGGGATATTTGACCTGGTGACTCCCTATTTTGCAGCCGAACGGATATCAAACCTGATGAAACTGGGAAAGGATCAGAAACGTCAGCTTCAGGTAAAGCATTATGACGGGGGACACATGTTTTACACCTGGGAATCCAGCAGACATCAGTTCTATCTGGATATGAAGGATTTGTATTCCCGAAATTCGGAGGAATAAGTGATCCATGTCAGGGATCTGATTTTCCCCCATCCTTAAGAAAGCAGATAGGCGTGGCATTTGAGACTCCCGCCCTTTATGAGAAACTCAGCGGTGAAGAGAATCTCCGCTTTTTCGCTGCTCTGCAGGATGCCGATGGCGAGTCATTGAAGGTCGCATTTCAGGCAGCTGCTGATCTGGGCTTGGAGGGAGATCTTTCCAAGCCGGTTGGGGCGTATTCCAAAGGGATGAAGGTCCGTCTTAACTACTGCCGGGCGCTTGTCCACAATCCCCGGCTGCTTTTTCTTGATGAGCCGGGGGCGGGATTGGATCCGCTGCTGCAGGTGCGGCTGAGAGAACATATCCTCCGTCAGAAAGAGTCGGGCAGAACAATCATCCTGACTACACACAATATGGAGCTTGCGGAGAAGCTCTGTGACCGTCTGGGAATTATATCCTCAGGGAAGCTTAAAGCCCTGGAGAATCCTGATGTATTAAAAGCAGCCTATGGTGAACAGCTCCTTGAAATACGGACCTCTTCTGCCATTGAGAAGTTCCCGCTGGATGGGCTGGCGTCCAACGCCCGTTTTCTTGGACTGCTGGAATCGCCGGATCTGCGTTCTGTACGCACACTTGACGCCAGCATGGAACAGGTGTTTATAGCGGTGAGTGATGAACAATAGCGTAACCCTTTTCAGGCTTGAACTGAAGCATCTGTGGAGACAGGGAATTTTTGCTGCTTTTCTCTTTCTTGGACTGGTTTTGGTACCGGTTTTAACTCTCCTTCCGGCCCAATGGCACAGAGCGGGGCTGTTTTTAATCCTCTACGTGGACGCCGCACTTGCGGGTTTTCTCTTTTCCGGCGGACTCACTCTCCTGGAGAACGGTCAGAATCTGCGCCCGGCCCTGGAAATCATTCCCGGTGCCAGGAAAACTATTCTTCTTCTCAGAATTGCCTCGTTTGCGTTGCTCGCAGGGGTGGTTTCGTTGCTGGTATTCACGCTGGCTGCTCTTATGCTTCCCGGCAGTATTTCACCTGCCTCCGCACTGTATCTGTCATGTTTCTTGATCATCGGTTCTGTACCCTCCACGGTTCTGGGCATGATTGCCGCTGAAAATAAAGAAAGTACAAACGGTTTTCTACTGGGCGCTATTCCTGCAATGTTCCTTTTTCTTCCCGCGCTTATCCTTCTATTTCTCAGCCGGGACTGGACTGTAGTTTTCTTATCTTTTGTATTGCCCGGCGGCGGAGCGGTGCTGGCTGCCAGGGCAGAGCAGTTCTCCGGTGAATTCATGCAGGATATCGCCGGAATTCGGGTATTTATCATTTCCGGCGGGGTGGGGCTTGCCAATACCGCCCTCTACTCCTGGCTTTGCATCCGCCGCTATCTCAAGAGGCCTGGAGGGCTGTGATGATGCAAAGAAAGCTGAATTTTGTCACAGCAAGTTTGAACAGAGACCTTAAGATGATGATGCGTGATGGATTTCTTATCCTGATAATCATTGTTCCCCTGCTTGCCGGGACCGCACTTGGCATTCTTTACCGCTTCCTCATACCTTTTCTTGACAGAAGTCTGGGACTCAGTCTGTCGGATCTTTTGGCCCGGGAATATCTTCCCCTTCTCCATCTTTTTCTCATACTTCTCCCCTCCATAATGACCGGGATGGCCGGGGGTTTTATCCTTCTTGAGGAGCATGAACAGGGACTCAATCCATTCTGGGGTCTTTCCTTCAGAGGTCCGTTGCGGATATTCATTCTCCGGCTCCCGCCTCTTATGTCTATTTACCTCATCAGCTGCTGGGGCAGCAGAGTTCTGTTTTCACTCTCCGCCGGCTTGCCCTTTGTATTTCAGCCTCTGCTTCTCATAATGGGGATACTCGAAGTTCCCGTTTTTGCTCTGTTTCTGGCGGGAAATGCGGCAAACAGGGTACAGGGACTTGCCCTGGGGAAGCTGATTTCATTCTTTGAGATGGCTCCTCTGGCGGCATATTTTCTTGATGGCCGAATACGCTACCTGTTTTCTGTCCTGCCGCCATTCTGGATGGCTGAGTATCTCCGGGCCGGGAGAAACGAGCCGCTGCTCCTTGTACTCTCCTTGAGTGTACATCTGCTGTGGATTTTCCTTTGTTTTACCGGCTATCGAAAGAAACTCTTTTAGTCTGCAATTCTCATGTATATACTGTAGGGAGATAACTGGAGGAATTGTGAAAGAAACCAGACTCATGGCAGTAATGTTTACCGATATTGCCGAATTTTCCCGGATGATGGAGGAAGATGAGAAACGCACCATTGAGCTGCTTGAAGAGCATCATGGAATGGTGTTTCCCATCATCGAGAACTTTAATGGGCGTCTCATCGATTCGGTGGGTGACGGATTGCTGCTTACTTTCGAATCCCTGCTCGGGGCGGTCAGCTGTGCCCTGAACATCCAGAATGCGGTGGCAGAGCGTAATGCGTCGGTGGAACCCGGGAGAAAATTCAATCTCCGTATAGGGCTTCATATGGGCGATATCTGGTTTGAGGAGAACAATATCTACGGGAACGGGGTGAACATAGCTGCCCGGCTTCAGCAAATGTCCAAGCCCGGCGGTATCTGCGTTTCCGAAGACGTGTACCATCAGATTAAAAACAAGGACAGCGTTCAGTTCCAGGAAGTTCCCAACCCTGGTATGAAAAATATATCCAGGGACTTCCGGATCTTTTATGTGAAAACCGGTCATGAAGAAACAATCCTCAATGAAAACAGAGAGGGAAACAAGGCCTCCGGCGAAGAACGGAGTCATGAAGGCGACGGCAGTTCTGCAGGGGACGAACATCGGGGAAGCGGCGGCACAAAATCCGGTTCGAGTTTTCTGGGTATGGATGTGGCCGAAATAATCAAGGATGCCATTTCAACCGGTTTCAACGATTCCAAAGAGGAGCGTGGTGAGAAAAAGAGCCGCCTGGAACAGAAGATTGAAAATTTTGTAGAAAAAACCCTGGATTTTGCAGTGAACAGCTGGGAAAACATGCCGGAAGAAAAAAAGAACCGGGTCATGGCGGAATTGAAAGACAAGGACTGGTATGTGGATATTAACGGGGAAGGTTCCTCCCCGGGATCGGCAGGCGGAGCATCCGCGTATTCAAGCTCACAAGCCTCCGGCACCCGGCCGGACACAGAGGGCTCTTCTTCCCAGGGCCGGGATGAACAGGCGGACACGAATCCCGGCGGCTTCCAGGCCGTCCATCGATTCAATCCTGAAGGTTCGGCAGATAACGATGCCGGTTCACGGCATCGGCCCCGGGTGAGCAAGGGGGGCATAGATCTGGGAGACTTGAAAATCTCATTCGGGGATAACGAGCCCAAGGAAGAAGATAAAACCGGGGACATGGTGTTCGGCCTGCTGGCCGGAAGCGCTTCGCTCTGGGGAATTCTCGCCAATGGTTCGCCCTGGTTTTACGTTACGTTTTTCTTTCTGGGCCTGTTGCCTCTGGTGTTCGGCATTGTGGGTACGGTGAAAAACTTCGGCATCCGTAAACGGCGTAAACAAAAAGAGGCGCTGGACCGGGAGCGGAGAGTTCTTTCTTCCGCAAGCGCCCACGGCGGCATGCTCACGGTTGTGCAGTGCGCCCGGGCGGCGGACTTGGGTTTCGAAGAAGCGGAGAAGGAGCTGGAGAGGCTGTGCACCCGGGGCTGGGTTGTGCAGGATTTCAACGAAGAGGGCACCGTTGTGTACCGCTTTCCCGCACTTCCGGGAACCGATGCGGCTGATTAACCTGCCGGCCGGAAAATATCAATCCATCACATCCCGGGAAATGCCTGCTTTGAAATTCCCGCTCTGATATCCCCCGAAAAAACCTACTCCACCCGCTTTCGATCCAGCAGAATAAGCTGATCTTTCAGATCATTCATGGATTCGGCGGAAAGCCAGATATCCTGAAAGTTCTTGTGCTGAATCACATGGGCCAATCCGGCGATGAGTTTCAAGTGATCATCTCTCCTGTCTTCCGACCCAACAATAATGAACATTGCATGAATGGACGGATGGCTGTCGTCGAAATACAGTCCTTCCCGGTCCCGGAGAAGAACCAGATGAATTTCATCCCGACCTGGTATTAAGATATGGGGAATTGAAACGAAGTCTGTGAGAGCAGTGGTGAAGCGGGACTCCCGTTCTTCCAGAAGCCGGGTGATTTCCTCCGAAGTCATTCCGGTTTTCGGGGCCAGTCGGGAGCCCGCCATCTGAAAGGCGCCGTGGACTGATTCCCGGTAATCAATGTCCACGGTGAGGGCTTCCGCAAGCAGGCGGTCGGTAAGATCCTGGCTCAGCTGTTCCCTGTTTCTCAGAATACTTCTCAGCTCAGTCTCCAGCCCTTCGTTTTGAAGTCTGTTATCCACGGCGTTTTTTACGAGATGGAGGGCTGCGTACTCATATGAGTTTTGCCGTTTTCCGTAGAGCAGATATATCAGAAGCCCTCCTCCGGCGAACAGCAGAAGGATTTCCACACTGCTGATTCCCAGCTCTACCAGAAATATGGCCATAAATACCAGGGAAAGGACAGGGACAAGTGGGTACCCCGGCAGAGAAAAGAGGGGCCGGTAATTGCGTACTCCGCTTTCCCGGAGAACAAGCACTGCGATATTCACCGCCATATAGGAGATTAAAATCACCGTGGAAGCGAGTTTTACCAGTGCTTCCAGGGGGATAAGAATGGAAAGTCCGATAAAAATAGCGGTAGTGCAGAGGGCGGGTACAGGAATTCCCTTTTGGTTCTCCCCGGATATTCCCCTGGGCAGCAGCCCGTCCCTGGACATTGCCAGGGGATATCTGCTGGCCGACATGAGCCCCGCATTTCCGGTGGTGATAAATGCCAGGCTGGATGCAACGGCGATCACGTAAAGTCCGGCCGAACCCAGCATGGCAAAGGCACCGTCGGCAATGGGCGTGAGGGAACCGGAGAAGAGTTCCGGAGGAAGGACTGCGGAGGTTACCGCAACCATGGCCACGTAGAGAAATGTGATGACAGCCACCGAAGCGAGAATGGCCCTGGGGATATTCTTTCCGGGCTTTTTCACCTCTTCGGCCATGGTGCTCACGTTCAAAAGCCCTCCGTAACTTACGAATACAAAGGCGCCGGTGGCAATAATTGATCGGAGAAATCCGGATCCCGGGCCTCCGTTGTTTATTCCGCCGTTTATTCCTGAACCGGAAGAATTCAGAGTGAGTTGATTCTGCATATATTCTATGCCGGCTTGGAAAATTCCCCCGTCCCAGCGAATGGTACCAAACAGCGAGTACACCAGCATAATCAGAAGAAGCACTGCCACGAGAATTATTTCAAAGCGTACCGCCCCCTCTGTTCCGGCGAGGTTCAGCAATAGGAATATCAGGGTAAGAACCAGCGCGGTGATCTGCAAAGGGAAGCCGAAGAACAGGTACCCCATTTCAGCCAGACCGTAGATGGCGAAGGCGGTCTTCAGCATCAGTGCAAGCCAGCTTAAGAGGCCCATTATTGTACCCACCATGGGTCCCAGGCTCCGGGTAATATAAAAATAGTCCCCTCCCGCTTTGGGCATGGCGGTGGAGAGTTCGATTAACGCCAGACTGGACATAAGGGCGACCAGACCGGCGAGAAGATAGCTGAGGGGTGCCAGGGAACCCAGGCGGGAATACGCCAGCCCGGGCAAAATGAAAATTCCGCTGGATATCATGGTTCCGCTGGCGAGGGAAAACAATGCGATCCACCCGAGTTTATGCCTGTTGCGGCCGTCAGATGAAGAACCGGCGGAGGAACGGATCGATTTCATGGGAGCTCCTTATCCATTAACATTACTCATACATATCAACATAGATAATACCCAGGAAAACCCTCCCTGGCACAGAGGAAGTTACGGAATTCGATCATTTTTTCTCAGGAACTGCGTCATATTTCCCCTTGCTCCCGCAGGCTGATATATTCGGTGGCGGAGAAGATAATATGATCCAGGAGACTGATGCCCAGGATGTCTCCGGCTTCCTGGAGTCTTCTGGTAACTTCCATGTCTTCGCTGCTTGGGGTGAGATTTCCCGAGGGGTGATTGTGGGCTACCACGATGGCGGCATTTCTTCCGGAAATGGCCGGTGCAAACACTTCCCGGGGATGCACCAGCGACCGGTTGAGCAGTCCTTTGCTGATCATCTCGTAACATGTGAGCTCGTGGGCTCCGTTCAGGCAGAGTACGAAGAAGTGTTCCTGAAGACGGTCTCCGTAATGCCTAACGCAGTTCCATGCATCCTCCGGACTCTGGATTCTCCGCAGACCGGGCTTATAGCGCCTCCTGCCCAGCTCCAGCGCCGCTGCTATCTGCATGCTTTTGACCCGTCCCAGACCCCGTATCTTCGTCAGCGCCTCAGTGTTTCCAGGTGCCTGCCCCCCGCCGGAGTCCAAAACCACACATGCCTGCATGGCCACATCCAGAACACCGCTTCCTTTCGCTCCCCAGCCGATGAGCAGGGCAACCAGCTCTGCATCGCTCAGACTGCCGATTCCCAGAGCCTGTGCTTTTTCCCTGGGCGGTCCGGCAATTTCGCCGGCGTATTCGATTGATTGGTTTTTCATATGAAGATAACCGGGGAAATCAGTTGATTTGCTTTACCGACTCCCGTTCGACCAGTTCGGGTGTAATTTTTACATGACGCTGCTGGAGGGGGCTTCGCTGTCCAGCTCTTCGAAGAGCATTTCCGCAGCCCAGCGGCCCAGACTGTACTTTGGATGTTCAAATGTCGTGAGTCCCGGGGTTAATCCCTTTATATCATCAATATTATCAAAGCCGAGAATCGACATTTCATCGGGTATGGATATGTTCCGGCTTTTCAGATACCGGAACCCCTGGAGCGCAACTTCATCATTGTAATAGAAGATTGCAGTAGGCCGGCCTTTCCCCAATGCCAGCAATTCTTCACTGAAGTGGGCGCCGGGAATTTCTTTTTCATCTTTTTCCACAAACGTTTTGATGAATTCCGGCCGCTCCTGCATATTGTGATCGGATAGCGCCTTTAAAAACCCTTCCAGACGGTGACAGAGGGAAAGGGTGTCGGTTTTAATGATAATGGCAATGTCTTTGTGACCCTTTTGGATCAAATATTGGGCGCTTAAATAGCCCGACTGAAATTCGTCCACCTCGATACTGGAATTACTGAAAAAAGGTGCTGAAAAATGGGTGAAAATAACCGGTACATCCAGAGACTGGAGGAGCAGCGAGGTGGTGTCGCTGGGCTGCATTAGTGCGGAGAAGGTGGGTTCGATGATCAGTCCGTCTATGCTGATCTCGATCATTCGCTTCAATGATGCAACTTCCCGGTCGGTGTTATGAGCTGAGTTGGAAAGCACCATTGTATATTCCCGTGAATGCAGCACATCCTCGATGCCGTGAATGATTGCCGGATAAATGCCGTCAAGGACGGTATGATTAATAACGCCGATCAGACCGGATCGAACTTTACCGGAGTTTTTGAACCCTTTGAAGTATGTGCCCTTTCCCTGACGGGTTGCCAGAACATTCAAATTTACCAGCTCGTCAATAGCCTGTCGTACGGTATTGCGGCTCACATGAAATAATTTCACCAGTTTATTTTCCGAAGGAATGAGATCTCCGGGCTGCAGCTGTTCTTCCTGAATATAGCTTAACAGCCGTTTTTTCACCTGTATGTATTTCGGCAGCTGTTTTGATTGATCTTCCATTCTTCACCGTCCGCAACTGAATTATGCACACGTTAGCATGATAATTAAGATAATACAAGTTGTTGATATGTAGGTACAAGTAAGATGAAGGTGATCGGCGTAAACGGCGCAAAAGATACTTTTTCTAGTACATACCCCCAACCGATATAGTCGGGAGACGATAAATTCGGCGAAATTACCGGAAAATTTTGGAAATGCATCATATCCAGCATTGGAAAGAATTATTTAAATTTTATTCTTGACATAAATATTGGTATGCTTGAGAATGCTTGTACCAACAACTGGCGCAAGACCAGATTCATTCCAAGGAGGATTGAGATGAAAAGAATCATGCTTTTCACTCTGCTGCTTCTGAGCAGCATTGTGTTTGTATTTGCCGAGGGTGGTGCTGAAGAAACCGCTCCCGAAGATCTGGCGGGAACCACAATTTCCATTCTGTCATTTTCCACCGAGTTTAACGATCAGGGGATAATCGCTGATTTCGAAGAGCGCACCGGAATCAACGTGGAGATGGAAGTAGTTCCCACAGAAAACTACGAAGCAAAGCTTCGTCCTCTTCTGGCTACCGGTACCGAAGTACCCGATATTTTCCTGGGTGAGGCTGCATTCGTACGGCAGTTCGTGGAAGCCGGTTACTGGGACACTCTCTCAGAAGCTCCCTACAACGCAGATACTTCGAACATGTACGATTATGCCGTTGAAATGGGTTCCACCGAAGAAGGCGATGTTGTAGCTCTCACATGGCAGACCACTCCAGGCGGCTGGTTCTACCGAAGAAGCATCGCCCAGGATGTTTTCGGAGTGGAATCTCCCGAAGAAGTGGCAGAACTCTTTTCTGACTGGGACACTGTTCTCGAAACAGCAGAAACGCTTAAAGAAAACGGATACGCCATGTTCCCCGGAATCGGTGAAACACTGTTCCGCATTTTCTATGCGAACCGTGACGAAGCCTGGGTGAACGATAACAACGAATTTGTAATTGACGATCAGATCAAGGAATACTTCCGTGTAACCAAGACTGTTCGTGATATGGGCTATGATGCCAAGTTGGCAGACTGGTCCGGTCCCTGGTTTGAAGAGATGAACACAGCCCCCGGCGATGCCAACGTATTCGTGTACGGTTTTCCCACATGGGGACTTCAGTTCGTTATTTCCGGACAGGAAAACTCCAGCGGCGACTGGGCGGTTACTGCCGGTCCCGGCCCATTCTTCTGGGGAGGAACATGGTTGGGTATTTATGAGGATGCTCCGGCGACCAACAAAGCTGCAGCCTGGGAATTCATCAAAATGCTTACCCAGGATGAAGAGTATATGACCATGTACGCCAAGCGTTCCGAGGATTTCCTTTCCAACAAGGAAGTTATGGAAGAGGTGGTTCCCACCATGTCCAGTCCTGTGCTTGATGGTCAGAACCACTTTGATTTCTTCGCAGAAGCTGCGGAAGAGATCGACGGAAGCACCATCAAAGGCTATGACTACCAGATCAACCAGATTCTCAGCCAGGTGATGAACGAATACCTGGAGGGCGGACTGGGCTATGAAGATGCCCTGCAGGAACTCACAAAACGTGTTCTTGAGGCCTACCCCCGTCTCACGGCAGCAGAGTAATTTTTCGTGAGCCGCCGGCATATGCGGGATATATTCGGCGGCTTCCGGGAATGACCGGCACCGGTGCTGTGGAAACAGTGCCGGTGTTCTTCTGTATCCCTTCAGCCTTGGGTATGGAGCCGCACCGGACGGGATTATACAGAACGGTTCTGTTCAGAGATATATCTGTGAAAGGTCTGTGTGGGGAATCATGGATATAGCTGTGAGCAGAAATTAGAAAAGTTTTACTTGGAGGTACAAGGTGAAATCATACGAACGCTATGGGTACTGGTTTATACTGCCCTTTTTTATTGCTTTTGCAATTTTCTGGGTGTATCCGGTAATTAACACCTTACTGACCAGCCTGACGAATGAAGACTTCACGATGGCTGAAAAAAGTTTCATCGGGCTGAAGAATTATGTAGATGAACTTACCAGACCTGCATTCTGGCGGGCATTGGCGAATACCTTTATTATCTGGATTCCCAATATCATTGCTCAGCTCAGCATCGCATTGTTTCTGGCCGTGGTTATGACTGATAAACGGATGAAAATCCGCGGTGTGGGGGTGTTTCGGGCGGTGTTTTTCTTCCCCAACCTGGTAACCATCGCATCTGTGGCAATCCTTGCGTATGCCATCCTTGACTGGCAGCGGGGGACGCTGAACCAGATTCTGTTTGGAACCGGACCCGAGGCAGTGGAGCAATATATCTTCTGGCTGAATGATCCGGTGGCCAGCAGAAGCGTGGTCTCCATTGTTCAGACCTGGATGTGGTTCGGCTACACGATGATTCTATTCATGGCCGGCATACAGACCGTACCCCAGAGTCTTTTTGAGGCCGCCATTGTGGACGGGGCCAACAAATGGACAACCTTCAGGCGCATAACCCTGCCCCTGCTGACCCCCGTAATGGTCTATGTGGTGATCACCTCATTCATCGGGGGGCTGAATATGTTTGACTTCCCGTGGGTGCTCTCCCAGGGCAGGGGAGGTGCCGAACAGTCCCTGACCACCGCAGTTGTGTATATGTATCAGAGAGCGTTCCAGTGGTATCAGCTGGGTACCGGATCGGCAATCTCCTACATTCTGTTTGTGATGGCGGCGGTTTTCTCCGTCTTCTACCTGAAATTTACAAAATCTCGAAATGAGGGATAAGGTTATGAGAACAAAAGATTTATACCTCAGTAATATTCAAAAGCAAAAGCAGAGCGAAATAGTATCCAAGGTTCTGATCTATATTTTTCTGATTGTACTGGTGATTCTCTGTATCGTTCCGTTTTATCTGATGATTGTGAATGCAACTCGGTCGAATGCGGAAATCAACCGCGGTCCCACCTTCATTCCCGGTTCCCATCTGGTGGAAAACTGGAAGACCCTCACGCTCGGCCGTCTGGATCCTGAAACCGGCTTACGAGCCGGGGGCTTGAATATTATGCGGGGGTTTATGAACTCCCTGTATGTGGCCATGACCGGTACCATTCTTGCAGGCTATTTCTCGGCACTCACTGCATACGGATTTACCATGTATAATTTCAGGGGTAAAAAAATTCTGTTTGCGGTGCTTCTGTCGGTTATCATGCTGCCGCCGGTTATTACGCTGATCGGTATTTTCAAGCTGATGGTGGGG
The DNA here is from genome assembly GCF_000507245.1 of Salinispira pacifica. GTDB lineage: Bacteria > Spirochaetota > Spirochaetia > DSM-27196 > Salinispiraceae > Salinispira > Salinispira pacifica. The sequence goes on from NC_023035.1 coordinate 800,804, forward strand.
CTGGGGCTGTACAACAGTCACTGGGCGTTGATTTTGCCGGCCATCGCCAGTCCGTACACGGTGTTTTTCCTGCGGGGATATATCGGATCTGCGTTCAACAAGAGTCTGCTTGAAGCGGCACGGATGGACGGTGCTTCCGAACTGGGAATTTTCCACCGCATCGCAATGCCTCTCATATTTCCGGGGATTGCCACCATGTCTATCTTCGGTTTTCTTGCACAGTGGAATAATTACCTGATGCCCCTGATTCTGCTGAACAAACAGTCGAAATACACGCTGCCCCTGGTGATTCAGCAGCTCAATACAACCACCTACAACAGGGACCTTGGTGCTCTGTATACCGGTGTGGCGGTAAGTGTCGTGCCCATCATTATTGCCTTTGCCTTCTTCTCACGTTACCTCATAGCCGGTATAAGCTTCGGAGCCGTGAAGGAATAAGCATACAGCCTCCTCTTCTATCAGTCTTTTGGGGCTCTCCTTCGGGAGAGCCTTTTTTTGCCGGGCTTCTGCAAGGGGTCTGCATGAAAGTCGGGCGAACTACGTGATCATCCGTGAATTATTGACTGGAACCAGGAGATCTCGGGAATCCGGGAGCTTCAATGCGTGCAGCGCCTGCCTGACTGGCAGGGTTCAATTGCTATGTAGTATGTCATCGGCGTGCAGCATGTGATCGGCGTGTGATATTAAACCGGCGTGTAGAAGTGAACTGCCGAGCCCGGCCGGGTACAGGATACAGCCGGGCTCGTTGGAATGCTGAATATTATCTTACCTTTTCTCCAGCTCAATCCAATTGAGATTCAGACCGGATGCATAGACCCGCAGTTCCTGTTCTCCTGAATCCAGAGAGAGTGTACCTTCAATGGTGGTCCATTCCTGCCACCCTCCGCTGTACTCCAGCTGGAGCATCTCCATCCCGCTGCCGTTGAGCGCCGGCCGGATGCTGCCGCTGGTGAGATCTGTTGCAACCCGGTAGCGTATCAGGTATTCTCCCGCATCCTGTACGTCCAGATTGTAGGAGAGCCAGTCACCGTCTTCCAGCCAGCCCACATTAAGCCCGCCTTCAGAGCTGGGCTGTGTGCGGGGAGCCGGGGACTTACCGAAGAAATCCTCCGCCTCTATCCGGGTTATGCCCGATCCGACCTCAACCGGAGGAGGAATGAATTCCAGGGATACATTATCAAGATACACATCCCTGGTAATTACCCCGGTGGGCAATGCATAGAGACTGAATATTCCCGCACCGCCGGCCTGGCCGGAAGTGGAGAAGGGATTGCTGAAGGTCTTCCATTCTTCTGTGAGGGTAATCTCATTTCTGCCGGAATAGGAAAATGCATCCCCTGCCGAACCGATGCCCGTGACAACGGGGCGTTCCTTGCTGGAACGTGCATCAAAACTGAGAATGTAGCTGGAAGAGGGGCGGATATCCAGACCCTTCTGACGCAGCACCACCGATTCCTCGTCATCACCGCTCCAGGCAATGAATATGCGGAGAGCCCGTTCACCTACCTGGGGGTTTACCCGCAGTTCCGCTTCAGAATCCCCGTCGGTTTCCAGCTCCCAGAACTCCGTTCGTTTCGTTCCAAGCTCAAATCCGCCGTTATAGATCAGTTCATTGCCGGGAAGCATGGGCTTGATCAGGGCTTCAGTGTTTCCGGATTCTCCGGCGGCTGCATCTGCGCTCTGGGCGGCGTCTCCCGCCGCCCCGTCCAGGTTTTCAAGACGGGCATCATCTATCCAGACATCGGCATCCGAAAGGCCCATGTTGAACTCGTATCTGGCCAGAACATCGCTTTCCTCGGACATGGTGAATTCAAAGCTGTATTCCTTCATTTCGGTATCGATGCTGATGTACCGTTCACCGGAATATGCAGCCCAGCCCCGGGGTGCGAGACCGCCCATTTTGACCATGATATCCCGTTCCTCAGCTGCACGGGCTTTGAAGCTCACCCGGTAGTTTGCGCCCTTCTGCAGGTTCATCTGCTGCTGAATCAGCTGGTTGGCCCAGATCTGGTTTCCCGGCCGGGATATTTGAATATGAACTTCTCCGTCATCCCACAGCGCAGACCCCGAGCCGCCCTCAAAGTTGCCGAACTCCCAGTAATCCAGCTCATCCGAGAAGCTGCCGTTGTACACCAGGTTCCCATCGGCTGTGGGTGCTCTGCCCTCCGGTGCTTTCTCTTCCTCGCCTTCGCTATCAGGTGCCCGGGCGGCAGGATATCCGTCGGGTTTCTCATATACTCTGATGTAATCAACTTCCATCTGTTGGGGGAACCGGGTGGTTTCATCAGGATATCCCGGCCAGTTACCTCCCACTGCCAGGTTCAGCTGCAGATAGAATGAACGGTCAAAGGGTGCAGGCCAGGTGTAATCCGCAGGCTGCCCCTCTTTCCGGGAGAACCATTCGCTTTGTGTCCGATACAGGTTCCCGTCCACATACCAGCGGAAGATTCCCGGCTCCCATTCCAGGGCGAAGGTATGAAAATCATCGGAGAATTTTCCTTCCGGGAGAGGGTATGAACTGCCTGTGTAGGTGTGGGGCAGCCCGTAATGGAGGGTACCGTGTACGGTATCAGGTTCATGCCCCACCAGTTCCACAATATCAATTTCACCTGAGCTGGGCCATTGACCGTAGAGCTCATAATCCGTGGGCATCATCCAGATTGCAGGCCATATGCCCTGACCTTCAGGCAGTTTGGCGCGGAATTCAAAGCGTCCGTACAGCCAGTCCGCCTTGTCCTGTGTGGTGATCTTTGCGGATGTATAGGGGCTACCCTGAAAAGGTTCATCATGGGCCTGAATAATCAAACGGCCCTTTTCAACCCGTACGTTTTTTTCCCGGTCGCTGTAATACTGCAGCTCATTATTGCCGTATCCCCCTGCGCCGATCACATAGTTCCACACCTGAGCATCCAGGCTGTCACCGGAAAAATCCTCTTCCCAGACCAGATGCCATTGATCTTGCAGTTCTGCCATATCAGTATCGGTCCCCGCCGTCTGCAGGTTGGTGCATGAGGTCCAGGCAGAAAGCAGGATGATTAATCCTGCAGCCGCTATTGCAGCCATTCCGCCGGTACCAATACCCCGGCGATAGCGCCGGGGTGCGTCAGGTTTGTGCAATCTGTTCATTATTTTCCCCCTTTTATCGTCACCGTCACTGCAGTGACGCTTCCGTCCCTCAGGAATATGTTCCGGGACAATTCTTCAGAGATCTCAAGCCCGGAAATGACTACGGACTCTTCACCGGATCTATCTATTTCGATTCTGTTCTCTTTTGCCCGTGCCACAGTGAACCTGATGCCGCAGAACTGAAAACTGAAGCGATCCTCACCGGGAATCCACTGGTCATCCAGTATCAGCTCGGGCATGAAGAAGATGCGCCCGTCCCGGATTACCATTCCGAGTTCTGCAAACCGGGTGAGAACCTCTTCTTTTACCTGACCGGTCATTCCCGGCTGTTTCGCTCCCTGTTCCCAGGGGCTGTGGGAGTAGGGGTCCAGGGGGACGGCTCCGTATTCCAAAGGCGTCTTGTTGAACCCGAGTCCCCGGCGGATATCGATATATTGCCTTTTGAGTCTGGAGACTGATTCCGGTGAATCCCCCCTGAGGACTGCGTCGGTGAGACGCTCCTGTACCGCCAGCAGAAGTTTGGAAACCATGTGCCAATAAATGCTTCCCAGACCTTCATATGCAAAAAAGGTTCCTGATCTTCCGGTGAACATCCGGTGCTGGAAGATTTCTTCAAACAGGCGGAGCAGTTCCGCTCGGTGTGATTCAGATAGAAAGGAAGCCCGTTCTTCCAGATCCCCGGCATTTCTGAAATCGCCGTGGAAGTGCCAGCTGCCGTTATCATCTCTGATGAGGAGTTCCTGCAGGCGGGGGTGTGTTTTCAGCTCAGGGGAAAGCCTGTTCATGTGTTCCTCAGTCACCGAGTTCTTATCCAGAAACCTGGAAACATGACGATAGGGGTAGAGCATGTAGGATTTCTGATCCTCACGGTAGAGGGGGCCTTTTTTCAGCAGATCCAGAATGCGGATAATTTCTTCGCTGGGGTAAATATCCAGTGAGAGTCCTGCAACCTGTCCCTCCAGCATGGGGTACAGGGGGTGCACCTTCGCCGATCGATCCCGTAATTCCAGCACCATATAGGATTCAAAGCTTCCGTCTTCCATGCGGGTTGAATCGATGGTGCGGATGAAGCTGGTTTTGCAGTCGGTGAGAAATTCAAGAATGGCGTTACGTTTCAGGTTTACGGTTTTTCCGCTGAAACCCCGGTCATATACGCTCTTTCTGTACTGCCCGGCTGCCGTACCCAGCTCTTTCAGCACGGAATATCTCTTTTGTGGATCGCTGTGGGCATCATCAGGCAGAGCCTGAAAGGTTTTTCTGCCTTTCTCCAGCCAGCTGTACACTTCTTCATGAATTTCCACATGGCTGTCATCAACGAGATTCAGCAATGATTCAATCTGTTCGATGAAGCGCAGCAGATAGCTGAGAGTCACCATGGAGAGTCCCCAGCCTGCCAGTGCATTATTGGCATCATTCCATTCAGGCCTCTGGGTGTTCATCCAGATGCCGCCTCCGGGAACGTAGTTCGCAGCCTTGGCCAGAAGCAGAATAAAGAGCTTTTCCAGAAACCCGGTCTTCATCGGCAGGTTCTCGCCGTCGGGAATGAGGGCTGCGTCGGCTCCCAGCTCCTTTCTGCGGGATGCAATGCTCTCATCCAGCTCATAGTCGAAGCTGATTGAATTGTAGGGGTCTTTTTCCAGCCGGGAAAAATCTGCAATTCGGTAGGGAACCCGGGCAAAAGTGAACATCCTGGTGTGAAACAGCCGCGAAAGACCTTCCGGGAGGAAGTGTGCGGCATTTTCCAGAAGTTTGGTCAGATAAATAATCTGATGATCGCTCCAGTATCCGATATTCGCCCAGGGGTTCTCCGGCTCGGGAACCTCCCAGTCGATGCCTTTCTGGGAAATTCTGTAGGGATTATACCCGTCTATGGTGGTGGCGTTCAGAAATTTCGTGATCACAGACAGATAAAACTGAGGGTATGAGAAGCACAGAGCCTCCCAGTTCTGAAATATATCCCGCCAGTTGCCCTGGTATCCGGTTACCGGTTCATTATTCTCATCCCTGGTTTTAATAAAGAACATATTCCAGGGACGACTTGGATCGCCGTGACGGCGGCTGAAATTCAGGGGGAGATACTCAAAACTCATTCTGATCAAATCGGGATCACCGCTTTTCTGACAGATGTTCTGGAGTTCGCGAATGGATAGCTGGGAAGGAAGGGAGGACAGAAGTTCGCTTTGAGCCCGGTGGAGATGGGAATTCCATTCCTGAACAAAGTCTGCGAAATCACGGCCGTTGATTGTATATCCGTTGAGAAAATATCCGCCCCGCATCACGTTAAAGAGCACATTGAGACTGTGATGATACTGGCTTTCTTTGCTGCCGACCTCCTGCAGGCCGTCATTAAGCTCGAGAATCCGGATCAGATCGTTCCGTGACCGCCTCAGATCCTCTTCAAGTTCCGTTTCCAGGGAACTCTTCTGCTCCAGAAGTTTCTTGCGAAGGTTGTGAACGCTTCTGTGATCCTGTTTCAGCTCGCCTACCATTCCCCAGCTTTTTGAGACGTTGCCGCCGGTGAGGGTGAAGTCGCAAATATATGCACCCCGCTGTCCCCGGATGTCGGTTTCGCTGCGGGTGGGCATGTTTTTCATGATATTTCCTGTCTGGGCCTCCGAAAGAAGAAGGGTGAAATCGGTAATTCCGTATGACCAGACTGTGGTGGCACGCAAGCTTTCACTGGGTTCGGCCTGGTCAGTGAGGGTAGCATTCAATGTGTAGATGCCCAGGCCGGTCTGGAGATCGGACTCATTTCTCTTATATGCATTCAGCAGATTGCTCATACCAGTTTGAAGCTGTTCGTGTACGCTGGCCGGAAGAATATTTCTGATACCGTCCAATATGCGGATCTGTTCTATATCTCCGTTATCCGCAGTAATGGAAGCTCCCCTGTGGATGCCGAAGCCGGGACTGGCTTCCCAGGAGTAGGAAAACGTGATGCCCAGATCGTGATTAATTTCTTCGAAGAGAACGGCATCCCCGTATACTGCCTTATACAGGTTTCTGCTTGTATTGTAGAGTTCAGGGGCATCCCAAAGCAGCGGTTCCCAAAAATAGGTACCTGTGCAGGTTGTTACCAGGATTCTGGTGACCGGGCCGGTGTTCCTGAAGTTTTCGGTGATTTTATCCACGGTGTAATAGGGAAAAAGGGCGTTATCCCTGGATTCCCTGCCCGCAGAGATACCGCCGGTAGAGGAGAGGAACATCCAGATATTATCCGGGTTGGTTACGGACATAAAAAAGGGTTCCATGCAATCATAATCCGAAATACGGTACCATTCCCGATTCTGTTTTCGCAGGATTTCCCCTTGGGGGATGATTTCCCGTGTATGCAGCGGGGACGTTCCGATTTTGAGTTGTTGAGTATTCATTTCTGTCTCCTGACGAGTAATATGTGCGGGATAGTCTTACCACAGTAACATATAAATATGTTTGCGTAAACACAAAGAATGTCCGGAGCAGCTTAAAAAACAACCCGAAAACACCTTGTATTTGCTGCAGAAGAAGATAGTTATTGGGAATTATTCTGATACTCCAGATTCTGCGGAGACAGGTCGTGAAAATCTCTGAAAAAAATGTTTACGGAAACATGGACCCGTGCTACTGTTTTGTATTCACGAAACAGGACGGCATATATGAAATCGATAAAGCTGCCGGATAGACGGAAACTGATCCGTTTCCGGTATCTCCTATATATGGCGGTACCCGCACTGGTATGGATGATTGTGTTTAATTACATCCCCATGTACGGAATCGTCATAGCGTTTAAAAATTACCGGATCATTCAGAGTATCTCCGAGGCGCCCTGGGTCGGGCTGTACCATTTCAGGGAGCTCTTTGCAGAGGGTGATTTCTGGCGGGTTATGAAAAACACCCTGGGAATCAGTTTCTACAAGCTTCTGATCGGTTTTCCCCTGCCGATTATTTTTGCGCTGTTTCTTAATGAGATTAAGAGTTTTCAATTCAAGAAGACCGTACAGACGATTTCCTATCTTCCCCACTTCCTTTCATGGGTTGTTCTTGGGGGAATAATGATGAACTGGCTTTCTGATGTGGGGATCATCAATGAAATACTCATGAAACTGGGCCTGATTGATGAACCGGCATTCTGGCTGGCCGAACCGGATAAATTCTGGGGCATAGTGGTTATTTCGGACATCTGGAAGGAACTGGGGTGGGGAGCAATTATTTATATCGCGGCGATATCCGGTATTGACCCCAGTCTTTACGAGGCTGCCACCATGGACGGCGCAGGGCGCTTTCAGAAAATGCGGCACATAACCCTTCCAAGCATTGCGGGAACCATTTCCATTCTCCTCATACTGGCCATCAGCGGAATTCTCAACACGAACTTTGACCAGATACTGGTATTGAGAAACTCCCTGAATCAAAGCGCCAGTGATGTAATCGATGTATTTGTCTACCGGGTGGGGATCAGGAATGCCCGGTTCTCCTATGCCCAGGCAATCGCACTTTTCAAATCCATTGTAGCTCTCATTCTTCTCTGGGGAGCAAACACCTTCTCCAGGAAGGTGAACGGACACTCTCTATATTAGGACGCGGGTATGGCAATAGCAGGAATGAAAAAACGAAAATTCGACCTATTCAATATAGTCAATATCAGTATCATGCTGATTATCTGCGGCGTAACCATTTATCCCATCTGGTATACCGTGGTGCTTTCTTTCAATGACGGAAGCGATGCTCTTCTGGGGGCATCTACTGGTGGCCCAGGGAGTTCAGTCTGGAGAGCTATCAGGCGGTATTCCAGTCTCCGGATATTATATGGGCCTTCGTGATTTCTGTTCTCCGGACAGTGATCGGGACGGTTACCCATGTGTTTTTCACCGGAATGACGGCGTACGCCTTTTCCAAGAAACATCTGCCGTTCCGGGGATTTTTTCTGGCCGTGGGAACCTTCACCATGTTTTTCAACGGGGGGCTTATCCCCACCTTCCTGTTGTTTAAGGAGCTTCATCTTCTGGATAATTTCCTGGTCTACATTCTTCCGACCATGTTTAATTTTTTCCATCTGATCATTTTTATGTCGTTTTTCCGGGAACTGCCCGAAAGCATCGAAGAGTCGGCTCTTATGGACGGTGCAAATGAATTCATGATTTTCGTCAGAATTATTTTGCCCCTTTCAACTGCGGTAATCGCAACCATTGCTCTGTTTCACGGGGTCTGGCACTGGAATGATTATTTTTTCGGAGTGATTTTCATTAACAGCGAATCTCTTCAGCCCATTTCCTCCTACCTCTATCGGGTAATTGCTGAAACCAGCTCCAATCAGATGCTGGCGAATATGCCCGAGGGCATGCGTTCCCAGTCGGTGACATCACAATCAATCAAACTGGCCACCATGATCGTGGCCACACTGCCAATTGTCGTTACATATCCGTTCCTGCAGAAATACTTTGTAAAAGGTCTGCTGATCGGATCAGTAAAAGGTTAATTCCCTGAAGGGAATATGGAGGTTGTATGAACAGAATAGTGAATATTATTCTGGTGTTTGCCCTGGTGATGGGCATGCCGCTCTTCGCCGAAGGTCAAGCGGAAGATGGCGGTTCTGCGGGCGGATCAAATGTTGAGCTGAGTGCCGATCAGCCCGGTTGGAAGGTGGATACCAGCCCCATCACATTTGACTGGTATATTCATTTTTCGTGGTTTCCGTCCCAATGGGGTGAAGGAGATGCGGTTTCCCGGTATGTTACCGAGAAAACCGGTGTGGACATCAATTTCATCGTACCCGCAGGCAACGAAGCAGAGAAGCTGAATACCCTTATAGCCGGAGATCAGCTTCCCGACTTCATCACCCTGGGATGGTGGGAAGGACAGGTCAACGATATGATAGACGGGGATCTGGTGTATGCTCTGGATGAACTGGCCGAGCAATACGATCCCTACTTCTTTGAGGTTGCCGTTGATGAACGTCTTGGATGGTATACCCGTGATGACGGTCACGTGTATGGATATCCCAACGCATCCTTCTCACCCTCCGACTATGATAAGTATGATCTGCCCTCGAATCAAACATTTCTGGTTCGAAAGGACATGTATGAAGCCCTGGGCGAACCGGAAATGCGCACCCCTGAAGGTTACCTGGATGCTCTGCGGCGGGCCAAAGAGATGTTCCCCGAGACCAGCGGACAACCCCTCATCCCCTTCGGAATGCATGAGTTCGGCGACTCGGGAAACTACAGCCTGGAAGCATATCTGCAGAACTTCCTGGCCATCCCGTATGAAGAGAACGGTCAGCTGATCGACCGCTTCGCACATCCCGAATACAAACGCTGGCTTCTTACCCTCCGCCAGGCCCGGGAAGAAGGTCTAATTACCACCGATGTGTTTGTTGATAAACGGGCTCAGATGGAAGAAAAGATCGCACAGGGGCGTTACTTTTCCATGCTGTATCAGCGGACCGACTTTGCAGGTCAGCAGCAGATTCTCTTCGAGAATGATCCCGACTCCATCTACATTGCAGTGGACGGTCCGGCCAATTCGGACATGGATGATCCCAGGCTCGCAGGGCAGGGTGTTGCCGGCTGGACCATCACTCTTATATCCAAGAACGTGGAAGATCCTGCACGGGCCATCCGTTTCATGAGCTATATGCTCAGTGAGGAAGGACAGAAGGATTTCTACCTGGGGGTTGAAGGTGTAACATGGGAAAACCGTGACGGCAAGGATCAGCTCACTCCAGAAGCCCTGGAAATGCTTCAGACAGACCGGGGACAATTCGATAAAGTCCATGGTGCAGTTACCACGTACTGGATGCTTATGGACAACGCCATGTTTGCCCAGTGGGAACCCGAACCGGTGAGTCCCGGAAAGGAACTGGTGGAATGGACGCTTCCCTATACCGTCAGCTATGCGGCGTATGACAATATTGCGCCCCCTGCAGGTACCGAGCTTGGTATTATCAGCAGTAAAATTGTAGAGCTCAGGGGAAAAATGCTTCCTGCATTGCTGAACGCTGAAAGCGAAGCCGAATTCGAAGAGATCTGGGACAGCTGGATTGAGCGAAAAGAAGAACTGGGTCTGGAAGAGCTGATGGAATATCAGCAGACCAAGGTGGATGTAAACAAGACCAAACTGGGGCTGAATTAATCAGCTCCCGGTTCACATCCCGAATCGGCCGGCAGGGCCGGGCTTCGCCGTCCCGGGTACAGAATGTATCCGGGACGGTTTATTCACACAACTCAGGGTTTTCGGATAGACTGATACCCGGGAAACACAGATGCCGGGGAGGCAAAGGGTGGCAACACAAAAAGATGTGGCACGGCTGGCTGACGTATCGTTTATCACCGTCTCCCGTGTCATAAACGATAAGGGGAACGTGAAACCCGATACACGGGAGCGGGTGCTGAAGGCCATTAAGGAGCTGAACTACTACCCCAACAGCTTCGCCCAGGGATTAACCGCAAACCGTGTGAACACAATAGCCGTTATGCCTCATCTTTCGAATGCCGTGGGAGTGGAAGAAACATCATATTACCGTCGTCTGCTGATCGGTATCGAAAAATACTGCATGCAGGCAGGCTTCGATATTCTTCTCTCCACACAGCGGGAACGGGACGAACACTTTGATTTTCTCCGCCCCTACTATCAGCGCAAAGCAGACGGATTAATACTTCTGGGAATTGATAAGGCCCACATAGATTATCAGAAAGTGCTGGAGGATGAGATCCCCTGTGTGATTATCGGCGAACACGGAACTCATCCCGAGATATGCCATCTGGATTCGGATAACAGCTGGGGAACCCGGCTTATCAGCGAGTATCTTATCAATCATGGACATCGGCGCATTGCCTATCTTCATGTTGACCGCTGGACACAGGATACCACTGACCGTCTGGAAAGTTTCAAACGGATACTGGGTGAGCGGAGGATCGAATTCCCTGAGGAGTATTTACTTTACGGAGATTTCACCATGGAGTCCGGCAGGACAGCTGCGAGGAAAATCGCATCGATGAAAAACCGACCCACTGCGGTCATTGCGGCCACCGATCTGATGGCCCTGGGGCTGCTGGAAGGTGCATCTGAAGTGGGACTCAGAATTCCCGAGGATCTTTCCATTGCGGGATTCGACGGTCACGAAATTACCGCCTACACCAATCCTCCTCTTGCCACCGTGGTACAGGATCTTGAGGGTATGGGTTATGAAGCCGCCCGCTCGCTTATCCGGCAGATACACGGAGAACCCCTGGATAAACGGGAAATTATTTTCCCTGTGGTATTTGAACCCCGGGGAAGCATTCATGCCTGCAGCAGTGAGTGATACCGGCGTAATCCGCCGGATCAGATTATTCCAACGAAAGTCACAGACCTGCCCTCAGGGGCAGTACAGGATGAGAAATCATGAACATAGACAAATTTATTCTCAGCTCCAAAGATGGAGGCCAGAAGCTTCAACAGACAAATCCGGGAGATTATATTTCACCTCTCCCGGAGAATGGAAAGGCTTCTGCAGATATTGAAACAGACCTGAACCGAACCCGTCAGGAGATTATGGGATTCGGCGGCGCCTTTACGGAAGCCGCCGCACTGAGTCTTTCGAAATTGAATCCCCGGCTGAGAGAGGAGGCTCTTGAGGCCTACTTCCACCCTGAGCGGGGTCATGGATATTCCCTGGGCAGAGTGCACATTCACAGCTGCGACTTTGCCCTCTCCAATTACACCTATGTGGAAGAACACGATGAGAGTCTGGATAGCTTCGATATTTCCCATGACCGTGAGCATATTATTCCCATGATCCGGGATGCCTTCCGCATGGCATCGAAAGATCTGAAATTACTGGCCTCTCCCTGGAGTCCTCCGGGCTGGATGAAAACCAACGGGGAGATGAACAACGGAGGGAAACTGCTTCCCCGGTACCGGGATGCCTGGGCCCGGTACTATGTGAAATTTATCCGGGCATATGATCAGGAAGAAATTCCGCTGTGGGGCATCAGCGTACAGAATGAACCTGCTGCGGTACAAATCTGGGATTCCTGCATATTTTCCGGAGAAGAAGAGCGGGATTTCGTGCGTGACCACCTGGGACCCTGTCTCCGGGAAAACGGTCTGAAAGATATCAAGCTGCTGATCTGGGATCATAACAGGGATATTATGGCGGAGCGGGCTGAAGCCGTGCTCTCGGACCCTGAGGCAGCCCAATATGTGTGGGGTACGGGATACCACTGGTATGTATCCGAAGAGTTCTCCAATCTGTCCCGTGTACACGATGCATTTCCCGATAAGCATCTTCTGTTTACCGAAGGGTGTCAGGAAGGGGGGTGCAAAATCGGCGAATGGTTCACCGGGGAACGCTACGCCCGAAATATGATCGGCGACTTCAACAACTGGTGTGAAGGATATATCGACTGGAATCTGGTGCTGGATGAAACCGGCGGCCCGAACCATGTGAACAATCTCTGCGATGCTCCGATTATCGCCGACACCCTGAACGACAGGCTGATATATAACTCATCCTACTACTACATCGGTCATTTCAGCCGCTTTGTTCCCCCGGGATCCAAAGCCCTTGAACTCTCCCGGAAAGCAACCGGAGCCGCTTCCCATGCCGGAGAAGAGGACCGGATCCTTTGGGCTGCGTTCCTGCGCCCCGACGGCTCCATTGCGGCTGTGGCAATGAACGAAGGCGATGACGGGCAAAGCAGCACTCTGAGAATCGGAGCGCAGGGCTTCGAATTGAGACTTCCCGCACACAGTATCGCCACCATAATCCTGAAAGCCTGAAACCCTGTCAGCTGGGAAGTCAGTGAGCTGGGAAGTCAGTGAGCTGAAATTCAGTCAGCCGGTGAGGCAGTCAGCCGGTGAGGCAGTCAGCCGGCGGGGAAACACGGAGCGGGAATTTCACCCGCCCCGTGCATTACATCTACGCCGGGTCTTACACCCGCTCCAGCACGGCCCCTGCGTAGGTGAACCCGCCTCCGAAGGCGGTGAGCCCCAGGGTGCCGGGCAGGCTGCCGCTGCTTCCTGCAGCTGTGCCGGTTTGGCCCAGTTCATCCGCATTGCTGAGAATTTGCTCAATACAGAGGGGAATGGTTGATGAAGAGGTATTGCCCCAGTCCCTGATCATGGAAAATACCCGTGAACTGTCCAGTTTCATCCGCTGGCGCACAGCGTTGATAATCCGCTGGTTCGCCTGGTGGGGTACGATCAGCTCCAGCGCCTTGGCGTTGAATCCCGAAGCCTTGGCTGCCGAGTCCAGGGATGAGATCATGGCCCGCACCGCTTTCTGATAAATTACCGGTCCTTCCATGCTGATATACTCATTTTCGGCGTTTCCGCCCCCCTGCTCATGAAGAGGTACGGTGAGTGCCTGTTCAGTATCGGGGCTTGCGTACAATGACGGGCGGTGAATCCGGTAGAGGGGTTTCAGCCCCTTTTCCCCTGCGGGTCCGCCGTCTGCCGTTGCGCAGATCAGCGTAGCGGTTGCCGCATCCCCGAAGATGGGGGCGGTTGAGGGATCGCTGCTGTCCAGGCGCCTGGAGAGCAGTTCCGTGGTAATCAGCAGAATGGGTTTCCCGCCTCCGGTACTGAGCAGGGCATCATGGGCCAGCTGGAGACCGTAGATGTATCCCGAGCAGGCTGCGGAAAAGTCCATGGCGGGAATTTCCGTACTGCCGTCGCTTCCCGGCAGCCTGTCCAGAACACGGCATGCCAGGGAGGGAGTAATATTGTCAGGTGTTCCGGTTGATAGGTATATGCCCCCCAGATCTCCTGCTTTGAGATTAAATTGGGTCATCAGCCCGGATGCGGCTTCCACCGCCATACCCACGGCGCTTTGATCATCCGACGCCCAGCGTCGCCGCTGAATTCCTGTTCGCTTTACAATATCTTCGGGACTCCAGCTGGGACAGAGCTGTGAAATTTCTTCGTTTTCCAGTACCCGCGAACCGGCGGAGTGGGCGACTCCGGCAATCCCCACAATAATCCCGGAAGAAGTTCCGGATTTTTCGTGCTGTGTTCCGCCCTTTTTTTCCCCCTGTGTTCCTGTTGGGGCCGGCGTCCGGCTGTCCCGGAACTGAAGGGGTTCCAGCCTGATCACCGGGGTTCCCGGTTCTTCCCGGGTGGGAGGTTTGGGTACCGCCGCATCCTCGGTGAGCAGCCGGATCAGCGGGGTCCCCACTGCAACCTCATCTCCGATTTCCACCAGCAGGTCCCGCACCGTGCCGGAAATGGGGGCGGCAATCTCTGTGACCGCCTTGTCCGCTTCCACACTGGCGATCAGATCCCCTTCTTTCACCTCTTCCCTGCCTTCACCAGGTATTCGATGACGGTCACCATTTCATCCGAGGGGCTGGAACCGATGGCTTCAACCAGGAATTCACCCTCTCCGGCGCTTACCGGTTTATCCCAGTCCATATCACCCTGAAGCATTTCAACCGCCGCTTCAAGAATTTCCCGGTAGGATGGAAGTACCTCCAGCTGATTGCCGAAGTTGCAGGGAACATAGGTGTCTTCCCGAACCACCCGCCGTGAGCTGAAACCTCCGGATAATTCCTCACTGAGATACGCCAGGATTTCCGCCCCGAAGCCTGACGACCGGTTATCCTCATGGGCGATGATCACCCGGCGGCTTGCGGCCACAGATTCCCGTACCATATCCTTGTCCCAGGGGGAAAGGGATCTCAGATCGATCAGGTCCACCTCAACTCCCTTCTCTTCCAGAGCTGCCGCGGTCTTGGCCATGAGAGGGATGGTGTTCCCCCAGCCGATGAGACTGATGTCCGAGCCGGAACGGATGCGCCGGGCCTTGCCCACCGGGACAAAATGCTTGGCGATATCCGGGCTGGTTGCCCTGTTTCGGTCGTTCAGACAGTTTTTCGGATAGAAAAAGAGGGTGGGGCGTCCCGACTCGTAGGCCGCATTCAGCAGGCCGGCGGCGTCTCCGGCGGACGAGGGCATGACCACATCCACTCCGGGGGTGTGAACCGCAAGGGCTTCCAGGCTGGACGCATGAAAGGGGCCCAGCCCGGGCTTGTAGCCTCCGGAGGTGATCATGAGAATTGCCGGGGCCTCCCAGCCGCCGTCGGTTCTCCAGTACATGCTGCCCATTTCGGAGAAAATCTGGTTGTAGGCCAGGGGGAGAAAGTCTGCGAACTGAATGAATCCCACCGGCCTGCCTCCCGCAAGGGCCCGGCCGACGCTTACCCCCGCAATGGTGGATTCACTCAACGGACTGTTCAGAACCCGCCCGGGGTTGGCTGTGCTCAGCCCCTTGGTAATGCCGAACACATCGCCCTTGGGATCCTCAATATCCTCCCCGAACAGGCTCAGCCGCCGGTCCTTTTCCAGGCGCAGCCGGAAACTCTCCCTGATGGCTTCGATCATGGTCAGGCTCGGCTGTTCACCCTCCGGCGCAGGACCTTCATGGCTGCCCCGGTATTCTTCGGTTTTCAGGTAGGCGGGGGCAAGGGGGCGTTTTGCATCGAACACCGAATCGGGCTCCGGTGAGCGGCGGCTGCGGTCGGCGGCCTGATGTACTTCCTCCCGCACCTCCTCTTCAAGAGAGGTGATTTCATCCTCGCTCATTCCCGATTCCAGAAGAAGGTTCCGGCAATGAACCAGGGGGTCCCTGGTGGAGGCCGAGCGGCCGATATCCTCGGCGCTGCGGTATACGCTCTGGTCGTCTGCATTGGTATGATTGGAAATCCGGTCAACCTGGAAAATGACGATTGCCGGCTTCCGGGTTTCCCGCATTTCGTTAACCACCCGGGAAAGCCCGGCATGGGACTCGGTTATATTGCAGCCGTCAATCCTCACAATGGGGATGCCGTAAAAGCTTTCAGCTTCGCCGTCGGGGTAGAGAAAAAGGTTTGCCCCTTGGTCTGGGTGGATATTGCGTACACATTATCCTCAATAAAATAGAGGACCGGAAGCCGTTCCCTCACAGAATGAGCAATGGATTCCAGAACCTCACCCTCCTGGGTCATCCCGTCCCCCAGAGCACAGAGAACCACCGGGCTGCCCTCCTGATCCTTCACCTCGGCGGCAATACCCGCCGCCGGAAGGGCATTGTTTCCAACCGGACCGGCCAGGCTGAGAACCTTATGCCGGGGATCGCTGATGTGAGCGGACATCTGCCTCCCCCGTGAATGGGAGGCATCTTTACAGAAGAGGCTGTGAAAAAACATCTCGCTGCTCACCCCCCGGGCCAGCATCAAAGCCTTGTCCCGATAATGGCAATGGAGCCAGTCCTGCTCCCCGAGAATATCTTCCAGTACTACTGAACCTTCGTGTCCGGCTCCGGAAACATGGAAGAAGGCTTCCCCCCGCTTGGTAAACTGATCCTCCAGGCGGTCCACCTCCCGGGCACTGAGCATATATCGGTAAAATCGGCGCAACTGGTTTTGAGTAAGGTCTTTTCTCGTCATACTATCTCCTGCGAGTGTTGGCTGAGGCTAGGATCAGATGGTAGGGTATAATTGAATCAAATTCAACAAAAACAGCGGGCTATTCCCTAATTATTTAGTGAGGTATACACTGAGGATGGAACTCCGCAGATCAGTATCGGCGGAGCACGAGGAGTGGGGCCATGGAAGAACGGCAGGCTGAGGACGGTGAGCAGATTCTCCTTGAAATAGCCAATACCCAAATGCCCTTCGGACGCTACGCAGGACGTTATCTTGTGGATCTTCCCGAAGCCTATGTACTCTGGTTCAGGGAAAAGGGATTTCCCGGGGGACGACTGGGGGTGCTTATGGAGAATTTGCTTGAAATTAAAGTCAACGGCCTGGAGAAGATGGTCCGGCCCCTCTGCAGGGATGCAGCATACCGGCGCAGACGGTTCCCGGGGTGATTTCCGGTTCATTCCGGTATCTTGTATCCCATTCCATTGTTTCTCAAAATGATGAAATTTGCAATTTATCCCGGTTTTTATCGAGATTTCAGGTAAAATCTCCCAAAGACCGGACATATGGTGCTATATTTTAGGAAGGCGGATTCGGAAATCATCGATTTTTGATTCGCCCGTTCCCAAGCGGAGGAGTATTTAGGAGTGATCTATATGAAACGTATACTGAGTGTTGTATTTTTGATGCTGATAGTTTCCGCATCAGTTTTTGCAGGAGGAGGACAGGAGGTTGAAACGGAAATTTTTCTCAGCCAGCCTCCCCGGTACATCAGTCCCGGCAATCCGGAAACAGGTAAGGATACTCTTCAAATAGAGAACATCCAGATTACCATTCAGGATAATGCCGCCATCCAGCGCTATGAACTGCGCATCTACAACAAGCGCGGTGAGGTGATCTATTCGGTTGCCGAAGAGAACCTGGAAGGACGGGGCTTCGTAGGCGAACTGCTCAACGTGGGAGAAATCCCCTCGGTGGCAGTTCCCCAGAGCCTGATCTGGGACGGTACCGATAACGAGGGTAACACCGTTCCCGACGGAGAGTATTTTTATCAGCTGTATGTCAGGGATTCCTTCGATAAGCTTGCTTCAACCGCCCCCCTTTCGGTGGTTGTGGACACCCGCCCGCCGGAAATTGTTGAGCTTGAACCGGAAATTCTCATTTTTTCACCCAACAATGACGGTAAGCGGGACAGCATCAGCTTCGATATTCAGACCGGAACCGCAGAACGATGGGACCTGGAGGTTCTTGACTCATCGGGAGAAACGGTAATCAGCCGGACCCGGGCATCCGAGGGCGATACTGCAGCCAGCGATCTTCTGGCCCCTTCTGAATTCAGCTGGGACGGCAACGATCCTTCGGGAACCCGCCAGAGCGAAGGGGAGTACGAGTTCAGGCTTACCGGAACCGACCGGGCGGGAAACAGCGTGGAAGAGAGCATTGAGTTTATTCTCAGCTATGCGGCTGCCAATGTGGAAATGAGCATAGCCGGTGAAAACCCCTATTTTTCCCGATTTGAGCGGGAGGCTCTGGATTTTGTTATCAGCATTAATGAAACCGACGGCATGGCCAGCTGGAAGCTTGAGATAGAGGATGAGGAAGGCATTGTATACCGCCGTTTTGTCGGAGATTCTTCCAATGTCCCCGACAGAATATCATTTGACGGAACCGGAAACCCCGGAAGACCGGAAGCCGGATCCGTTCCCCTGGAGGACGGAACCTATGAGGCGGTGTTTTCCGTATCGTATGAAAACGGCAATCTGTCCAAATCGGAAGCGGTGGATGTCATCATGGACAGCACGGCTCCTGAAGCCACTCTCTCAGCCGACTCAGCCCCCGAAGGCAGAGAGCTTGGTAATCCCATATATTTCGGGGGAGAAGCCAAACCGTATCTGGCAATCGACGCCCAGTATGAAGAAGGCGTGGAGTGGGAGCTGGTTCTTGAAGATGCCGAGGAGAACCAGACGGTCGTGGCCCTTGAGGAAGTGCTGAACGCCGGAATCGAATTTCCCCTGAACTGGGACGGAACCAATCCCTTGACAGGTAACGAAATCCCCGACGGTAACTATCAGCTCTATTTGAGAGCAACCGATCAGGCAGGAAACCAGGGACTCTCGGATGTGGCCCGTTTTATTAAAGACACCACCAGCCGGGCTGCCACATCGATTCAATTGTCCGGAACCGTTCTTGCTCCCGGCGGAGATGCGGGCTACGAAGTTGTGAGAATAACGCCCCAGGTTCCCGTCACAGAGGGAATCGAGTATTTCGTTCTCACCATTGTCAACAGCGAAGATGGGCGGCCCTATTTTACCCGTCAGGTAAGGGAAGTAATTCCCTACATCGAATGGGCCGGCGTACGGAACAACAATCAGCCGGTGCCCGACGGCGAATACTTTGTCGAAATGAATATTATGTATCTCAATGGTGATAATCCTTTTGTACGCAGCGATGAGGCCATTGAAGTGGGCAGAGACCGTCCGGAGGTTACCGCAGATGTGGACCGGAGACTCTTCACTCCCAACGATGACGGAGATCGGGATACCATCTCAATCACCCAGGAATCCAGCGAACAGGATCTCTGGACCGGTACCTTCACCAACGAGGACGGTGAAGTTGTGAAAACCCTCACATGGGAAGGTGAGGTTGAAGATTTTGTCTGGGACGGAACCGGTGAAGACGGAGAAGTGCTCCCCGACGGATTTTACACCTACACGGTGAGCGCCGAGAACAAGTTCGGCAACATCGGCAGCGCAAAGCTGGTGAATCTGCGCATCGATAATCTCAGCGCAACCATCAGCATCAAAGCAGACGAAGAAGTGTTCAGTCCCAACGGCGATGATTACAAAGACGTTGTGACCCTGCTTCCCTCGGTTGCAATACCCGAAAATCTCCGGGCATGGGAAATCAAGCTCACCACCCAGGACGGACTTATCAACAAAACCTTCCGGGGCGGAAGCAATCTTCCCGAAGAGATCGTCTGGGACGGGGAGAACGATGCTCGAAACGTACAGGACGGTGAATACACGGTTACCTTCTTTGTGGAATACAAAAACGGGAACTACACCCAGCGGGAAGCGGATGAAACGGTAATACTCGTTACCAATCCCCCCCAGGGATACGTAAACCTGGACGATAACGTGTTGTTCAGCCCAGACGGTGACGGAAATAACGACACGGTTACCATCGGTCTGGATGCCAGAGCTGCGGACCGGCCTATCAGCGGCTGGGATGTGGAAATCCTGGATCCCTACGGAAACAGTTTCAAGACCTGGGAGGGAGAAGGTCTTCCCCCGGAACAGCTGGAATGGAACGGAATCGGCGATAACGGCGAGTTGGTGCAGTCAGCCGCCGACTATACGGTAGTCTTCACTCTGGAAGACAATCTGAAAAACACCGGAATTGCCACCGATGTAATACCCGTCGATATTCTGGTAATCGCCGAAGGAGATCAGTACAGAATCAACATTCCGTCCATCTACTTTGCAGGATACACCGCCGACCTCTTCGATGTGGCCGCAGGGGAACAGGAGCGGAATTTTGAGACCCTGCGCAGACTTGAATCCATTCTGAACAAGTACGGAGAGTACGATATCACCATTGAGGGTCATGCAGTTCAGCTTCTCAGCGGAGCTGCAGCGGAGCGTGAGCAGAGGGAAACTCTTATTCCCCTGAGCCGGCAAAGGGCTTTGGAAGTAAAACAGGCCCTGGCCATCCTCGGTGTTGAATGGGAACGAATGGAGATCAGAGGTGTGGGCGGTGCCGATCCGGTGGTGCCTCACAGCGATCTGGATAACCGCTGGAAAAACCGGAGAGTAGAATTTATTCTCGACAGGGAATAGGCGGCTCGTATCCAGTGTAGCAACAGGAAATATCAGGGGCTGTCTGAGCATTGTTCAGGCAGCCCCGTTTTTTATTCGGGCAGGTTTGAATTCCCGTCCCCATTCATATTAGGCTATACACAGGGAGGAGCACTATGAGTAAAAAAGCGTATCTGTTTCTTGCAGATGGATTTGAAGAGGTTGAAGCTCTCACCCAGGTGGATTTTCTCCGCCGCAGCGGAATAGATGTGACAACAGTCGGCGTGGGAAAAGCCCCGGGAGAACTGGTATCCGGCGGACACGGTATTGATGTACGCCCGGATATGTATATGGAACAGCTGGATGCCGACGCTTCGGATTACGATGCGCTGATCTGTCCCGGCGGAATGCCCGGTGCGGCAAATCTGGCGGCGGATCAAAAGCTTCGCAGCATGCTGGTCAAAGGCAATAACGACGGAAAGCTGATGTGCGGAATTTGTGCTGCACCCGCAGTGGTATTCGGCAATACCGCTGCGGACATTCTTGGCACCCGTAAGTTCACCTGCTACCCCGGCTTTGAGGAGCGCACCGATGCAACCCATCTTACCCGGCAGCGGGTGGAGACCGACGGCAATCTAATCACATCCATGGGCCCGGGCACCGCAGCGGAGTTTGCCGTTGCCATTATCCGGCGGCTCACCGACGACAACACCGCAGATACCATCCACAGCTCAACCATCCAGAAATAGGAATATCCCCCGGAAGGGTGCTCTCCCTCCGGGGATCTAACAGAATCCCGCCGTTCTTTCAGAAAATATCACTCAGACTCAATCACTGAAACGCTTTTTCCGGTATATGGCATGTGAAATCTCTGCATATGCATGGTCCGGGGCATATCCCGATGCCCGGTTCCGGGTGTAATAGAAGACCGCCGGTACCGCGATCCGTGAAGGCCCGGGGAATAACCGTCCATGTTTACCTGCAATCCCTCATAAGGAAGCGGGTTTTGGTTCTGATTTTCTGGGCGCTGCTTCCCGGGGCTGTGAGCGGCCAGGAAGGGCCCATCCAGCAAGGAGCTCTTCAGCAGGAAGCCATCCAGGGGGACGCCATCCAGGGGGACGCCATCCAGCAGGAAGACGGACAGAACCCGGGGCTGAAGCCCGGACCCGTCAATAGCAGCATTGAGACCAGGCTGTGGCCGGGTGACAGCGGCTTGTCCTATACCGGGGTGAAAGGATTGTCCGGTTTGGGGGCTGAGGGGCTGGAGCTGGGATGGATGGTTCTTCTTATTCCCGATGATTCTCTGTGGTCCGCCGGGGATCCGGCGGCGGATGAGGCGGGGCCTGACGAGCTCCCCGGGGGGTGGACGGTTTTGGGGGGCAGGGGAGGTACCGGCCCGGCGCTTACTTCGGCAGTTGAGCTCAGCTTCACCCCGGGCAGAAACTCCGCAGTGGAAGGCGGCTCCGTGGTTACCGCCGGACTGGCTGCAGGGATGCATCGTCCGGGGAACCTTCTGCTGGGAATCGCATCCCCCTTCTCTTCCTCCGGCGGACGCCCTACTGCTTCACCTCTGAAAAAACCTGCCGGATGGGCGTATCTCAGCTCCGACGGGCGGCTTCACGGTATTCCTCTTATCTGGTCCGGCCTTCAGTGGGGGAAGAAACGGGATGCTCAGCCTGGGGCTCAGCCGTTTGCCCAGCCTTTCTACCATGCAATGAAGCATCCGATAAAGCAGCCGATAAAGCAGCCGATAAAGCAGCCCCTTGGACTGCCGGTAAAACAGCCCGTTCAAAGGCCGGTGAAGAAACCGCATACCAGATCAATTGAACTGGATTTACAGACAGCAGTGTCCCCGGATCTGGATCTCGGGATCTGTTCATTGATCTTCCAATCAGAAAGCCCGTATTCAGGGTTCTATGCCGCACCCGCCGTACTTGCAGCCCGCCGGAAGTGGACGCCGGGAAGTAAAGATGAAGAGCAGCTCAGCGGTACGCTGCTGTGGAGGCCCGGTGATATATTACTGATAAACTGGGCACTGTTCACCGGCTGGAAAGCAGTGCGGGTTCCCCGGAACGCCGGAAAATCCTCATCTTCAGTATCGGAGATCTCGGAGGAGCTGGATCTGTGTCTGGGCATGCAGCAGCTGAAATGGACTGAAGCCTGCGGTGTTTCCTCTCCGCCTTCGCCCTGGCTGAGAAGCCGGTGGGATCTGGATATTCTCTATCCCGTCGGGGTGGAAATTTCCCTTGAATTGGAGGGCAGCTTCAATTTCCGGGAGCTGATGTCCCTTGATGCGGAGGGCCGCTCATGCCAGAGAATTCTCCCGTTCTGGAAAATCAGGGGAATCACAGGGCTTACGATGGGGGAAATGGTTCAGCTGGGTTCGGACCTGATATGGACAGGAAAGCCGGGAGAGAAAGCTCTGGCAGAATTGCAGAGTCTGACGGCGGATGTGGATACCCATGCTTTCAGCTGCGGGGGGAAGTGGGAAAAACCCGGAGAACCCAGCACCGGCACTCTGGACCTGTACGCCGGCTTGGCGCTGCACCGCCACTGGCGCATCCGTTGTGAGCTTGGATTCACATCAGCTGAAGACGAAGCCTTGTATCCGGGGTCTTTCAGTGCTGCGCTGTCATTTCCGGATACCCGTTCCCCTCCGCCGTTCAGGCTCAAGCTTGAGGCAGGGGTGAAGCACGATTCTCCGGGCACTCCCCCTTCCCCCTTTTCCATGATTCTTGACGGATCCGTCACCGGGGGGTGGCGTGTGCGTCACCGGGATTCAGATATGAACATTGAATTGAAGCTTTCCCTTCCGCCTGATCTGTATGCGGACCGGCTGATGTATGGTTTTGGTCTCCGGGAAAATCCCGAGTTGAGGATATCCCCCCGAATTGATCTCAGTATAAAGCTGGATACTGGTACCGCCGGGGATTGAGAATAGAGATATTGGTGCTTGAAAAATCCCGGCTTTCTATCGATGATGACGGTAATAGAAAAACATGTTCTGCGCCTTTTGCGGAGCCTTTGGAGCTTACTGATATGACAATTCTGGTTCTCGTTCTTATTGCAGCCCTGGTGGTCGAATCCCTCTGTCTGCTGGTGGTGTTTCGAATGCTTCGCCGGGGACCCGGC
Organism: Salinispira pacifica; assembly: GCF_000507245.1. Lineage (GTDB taxonomy): Bacteria > Spirochaetota > Spirochaetia > DSM-27196 > Salinispiraceae > Salinispira > Salinispira pacifica. The sequence continues at coordinate 824,220 of NC_023035.1, forward strand.
GCTATTCTGGAACTGGCGGAAAGCTACCGGCAGGGAAGGGTGGAAGACACGGTACGGACTCTGTCCAAAGGCCGTGCCGGAAAACACATTCGGAAAGTGGGCGAGATTTTTCAGGCCACCCGTAGTTTCTTCCGGGATATTCAACTGGCGGTGCAAAAGAGCGAACGATCGGGTACCCGGCTGAGCAGAAACATCCAGAAAACCCTCAAATCCGCAGCTGAGGTGGTACGCACCGCCGGGGATACGGCGGGTATCGCCAGCAAGCTCTCCATGGAGGTGAGCAACGGATCCGCTGCGGTTGAACAGATTGACGCCACCATCGGCAGCCTGAAGGAACAGCTCATCCACCAGGATGCCAACATTCAGCAGGTGGCAAATTCCTTTCAGCATATCAACGACCGGATACGGGAAATTTCAGACATCTCCTCCCGTCGAAGCGAGCACATCAAGGATCTGGTTTCCGTTACCGCCCGGGGTAGTGAAAAGATTCAGGATACGGATGAGGAGATCAGCTCAATAGAACTGAAGATCAACGATGTTATGGAACTGATCACCGTCATCAACGACATCGCATCCACCACCAATCTGCTTTCCATGAACGCAGCCATCGAAGCCGCACATGCCGGGGAAGCGGGGCGGGGCTTCGCGGTTGTGGCTGAAGAAATCAGGAAGCTGGCGGAATCCACTGCGGAAAATGCCGGGTCCATCGGCGAAACGCTGGCTGGGTTGGGAGAGCAGATTAAACGGGCATCCCGGCTGAGCGAAGAAAGCGGACGGGCGTTTGTGGATATCGAAAACGGAGTAAATGAGATCAGCCATGCTCTGGAGGATATTAATCATCAGACCAGTGAGGTGTTCAGCAACACCCAGGAAGTGGTGGGAGTCACCACTGATCTCCAGAATATCAGCAGAAACACCACCCTGAGCATGGATGAGATGACCTACGCCTCCCGGGAAATCACCACCATTCTTGAAAATTCAAATGATGTGGCCTATGGCCTGGATGAGAGCATGTCCCGGCTTGACGGCAATGCCCGGGAAATCAACCTGGGGATGACAAAAATCTCCTCCAGCTTTCTGGATTTCAATAAAACCTACGGCGGCATCATTTCCCGGCTCCGCCGCTTCGAATATTCCGGGCTGGCGAATGCTTCCGGAAAGCAAACCCGGGAAGATGAGACCCTGAAACGGCTGGAGTTTTCCAATCTCATCCTCTCCCATATCAATCTGACAGCTCAATGCAGGGCCGTCATAGACGGAACCATGGACCCATCCGGGTTATCGCTGGAAGATCCCCGGGGTGTGACCTGGGCAGATGGCTGGATGATGAGCAGTCAGGATCTGATCTTTCGTTCCATAAGAAGCAGCTGCTGGTTGAGCATCACCGGAAATTCCATGACCAGGTAGGGGAGATCCTCGCCGCAGCAGCCCGGGGGGATTTCCGGGAGGCCAACGGATTGTTCAGTCAGCTGAACCGCAGCTCCGGGGAAATTGTACAGATTCTCATGACAATCGGATATGATCAGTATGTGAGCTGGACGCCGGAACTTTCCGTATCGGTGGAAGAATTTGACAGCCAGCACCAGGTGCTCATCGGACTCATCCAGAAGCTGTACGGGGCAATGGAAAACGGCGAGGGCGATGGGGTATCCACCCAGATTGTGAAGGAGCTGATCGATTACACTGATTATCACTTTGCAGTGGAAGAAGAGAACTTCCGCATATACGGCTATCCGGATGCAGAGGCCCACATCGCTGAACACCAAACCCTGCTGAAAAAGGCCCGGGAGCTGTACCAGGGGCTGGAACAGGGCAGAACGGTTCTCAGCAATGAGATTCTGGATTTCCTTCAGGACTGGGTAATGAACCATATTATGAAGACCGACGTAAAATACGCCGGTTTTTTCAACAACCGGAAGATTCAGATCAGAGACCGAGCAGCATCTTCGCGGTGAAGGTGTAAATGCTCAATCCGGTGACATCGATAACCGTGGACATCAGGGGCGCTGCAATAACCGTGGGGTCCCAACCAAGTTTATGAATCAGCAGAGGCGCCACCGCACCGATAATGGTTGAGAACAGCACCACAAATATCAGACTCAACCCGATCACCAGCCCCTCATACCAGGCGATTCCCGGAGGGAGGTATACCGAGCGGAGGATGATTACTCCCCCCAGTATCACCCCCATGAACACCCCCACCAGGAATTCCTTCAGCACAACCTTGCCGATATCCGCAAAATCCACATGACCCATGGCGATTCCCCGGATCATCAGGGTGGAGCTCTGGGTGCCGCTGTTTCCCCCGGTCTGGGTTATAACAGGAATAAAGAGCACCAGAAATGCTGCTGCCGAGAGAATGTCGTCGGTGAGGGCCAGCACGTTGGTGGTGATGGTTCCGGTAAGAAGAAGCAGGATGAGCCAGGGAATGCGCTTTTTCAGGAGACGGAAGATGCCGGTTTCCAGGTAGATATCAGAGGAACCGTCCATGGCTCCCATTTTGTAGATATCTTCAGTCTGCTCTTCGCGGATTACATCGATGACGTCGTCAAAGGTGATTATTCCCAAAAGGCGGTTATAGCGGTCGGTTACCGGCAGGGCGATGAAGTCGTAATCTTCCAGAATCCGGGCCACCTCTTCCTGGTCCGTGTCTTCCTGAACGGAGATCACATTGGTGCTCATTTTGCTTCCGATCACTTCCGAGTTGTTGGAGAACAGGATTTCCCGCAGAGAGATTACCCCCTGAATTCTCTGGAGCTGATCAACCACGTAGACATAATATATGGTTTCAATGTCATCCACACCCTGGCGGATGAAGTGGATGGCTTGTTCCACGGTGATATTTGAGCGCAGGGCGATATATCTGGGGGTCATCAGTCCGGCGGCATCGTCGCTGTCGAACTTCAGCAGGAACTGGGTCTCCCTTCTTGCTTCTTCGCTGAGACTCTTCCAAACGGAACTGCGTACATCATGGCTCACCGCCTGGATTATGTCCGCAAGGTCATCCGGTTCAATTTCATCCAGAAGTTCCCGGATTTTTTCAAGGGAGAGGCTTTTCAAAAGCCATTCCTGCTCCGCCTCCGAGAGGTGGGTAATCAGTTCAACCTTCTGATCCAGCTGGAGGAGCAGGAAGATCTCCATGGCCTCGTCTTCCCCCATTTCCTGCCAGAGATCCAGCATTTCGCTGAGGGAAAGGTGGTTCAGTTCCTCCCTGAGAAGGTCCCGGTGCATGAGATCCAGATGTTCACGGATGTTGTCGATGTTGCTCATGAACTCCCCCTGTTCTCCTGCGGTTTTCTGTCATCCTAATCCCATTCGCCCACTTTGAGAACCTCGGGCTCCAGCAAAAACCCCAGCTCCTGTTCGACCCGGCTTTGCACCCGGTCTATGATCTCGGCGATATCCGAGGCACGGGCATTTCCCGTATTAATAATGATATTGGCGTGCTGATCGGAAATTTTGGCACCGCCCACCTGAAGACCTCTCATATTCAGGCTGTCGATCAGCTTTCCCGACGGTGCGCCGAATGAGCGGTTGTTTTTGAATACGCTTCCGGCGCAGGGCGCGGCAAAATGCCCCTTGTTTCGCCGGTCATCTTCCAGTTCTTTCATCCGCTTCCACAGCCCGTTTCCGCTGCCTGGTGTGAGCCGGTATGCACTTTCCAGGATAATCCATGGGCGGACCTGAAAGGGGGTTTTCTTGTAAGCAAAATCTCCGTAGCTGGTGGTAACCCCGGGAATCAGGCGCTGTACGCCCTGATCCGGCCGGTCTCCGTCTATATAATCCACCCATTCCAGAATTTCCGATATTTCGCCGCCGTAGCACCGGGCGTTCATCCAGACTGCCCCTCCGGTGCTTCCCGGCATTGCGTAGATGAAATCCAGGCCCTCCAGATTGTGATCCGCGGCAAAGGCTGCAGCATCACTGATCCGGGATCCGGGTCCGGCTATCAGCAGCTCTCCGTCCAGACGGATGTCATTCATGGCGGAGGTTGCAATAACCAGTCCCCGAACGCCCTTATCGGAGACCAGTATGTTTGCGCCGCCGCCGAGAATCATCCAGGGGATCCGGTTCTGCCGGGCCCAGCGGATGAGCAGGAGCAGGTCCTGCTGATTCCCGGGAAAGGCCAGAATATCCGCCGGTCCGCCCACCTGAAATGTGGTGAAATCCTTCAGATTCCGGTTAAACTCCAGCGTTCCGCTCATGTTGATATTTTTTATGCTATGCAATATTGTTGTATCCACGTCGCAAGTATACCTGTGGGGAGAAAATTACAGAAGTGTCTGGCAAAAAAACTATAATGAATCTGTACAATACGGCATCCCGTTCCAAAGAACCTCTGGAAGTTTCAAATAACCTGGTGAAAATGTATGCCTGCGGACCCACCGTGTACAATTACGCCCATATCGGCAACCTGAAAACCTACATCGTCGAAGATCTGCTCCGCCGCAGCCTGAAATTTCTGGGCTACCAGGTGAAACACGTGATGAATATTACCGATGTGGGGCATCTCACAGACGACAACGACCACGGCGAAGACAAAATGGTGAAAAGCGCCCGGGAACAGCAGAAAAGCGTCTGGGACATCGCCGACCACTACACCCGTGCATTCATGGAAGACAGCCGTCTGCTCAATATTGAAGAGCCCGAGGTGATCTGCAAGGCCACCGACCACATCGGCGATATGATCGGCATGGTGGAAACCCTTGAAGAGAAGGGCTATGCATACCGTGCCGAAGGAAATGTATATTTCGATATCGAAAAATTCCCCGACTACGGAAAAATGGCGAAAATCAAACTGGATGATCAGCAGGCCGGAGCCCGGGTTGCCCTGGACAGCGGCAAACACAATCCCCACGACTTCGCCCTGTGGTTCACCCGTTCAAAATTCGAGAACCAGGCCATGCTCTGGGAGAGCCCCTGGGGAAAAGGGTATCCGGGCTGGCATATAGAATGTTCCGCCATGAGCAGGAAATATCTGGGAGATCAGTTTGATATTCACTGCGGGGGAACCGACCATATTCCGGTACACCACACCAACGAGATCGCCCAGAGCGAAGCCGCCAGCGGCAAAAGCCCCTGGGTGCGGTTCTGGTTTCACAGTGCATTTCTGCTTTTCGACAACTCCAAGATGAGTAAATCCAAAGGGACCTTTCTGACTCTGGGAAAACTGCAGGAACTGGGATACGATCCCCTGGATTACCGCTTCTTCGTCCTCGGTGCAAACTACCGCACCCAGCTGAATTTCAGCGATGAGTCCATGACCGCAGCACAGACCGCCCGTCACAAACTGATGGATAAAATCGGCGAACTTCCCCCCTGGGATGAATCCTATGCCGGAGCTCCGGCAATGGAACGCCTGGATGCTCCCGCCGCGGAAATCTACGGCGCCTTCCGGGATGCACTTGCCGATGATCTGAACACTCCGAAAGCCCTTGCCCAGCTCTGGGGTCTGCTGAAGGAACCGAATATTCCCCAGGTTCAGAAGCTCACCGTACTTCATGAAATGGACAGGGTACTGGGACTGGACCTTACCCGGGCTGCAGGAGCACATGCAGCAGAGGAGCCGCTGGATGATCGCATTCAGCAGCTCATAGAAGAACGCCGGGAGGCGCGCAGTGCCAGGAATTTCGCCAGGGCCGATGAAATACGGGATCAGCTGGCCGAAGAAGGTATCACACTTATTGATTCCCCTGAGGGAACAACATGGAAGAAAAATCTGTAACGATATACCAGGACCCATTGTTTAATGAATTGGAGCAAAGAACGCAGACAACTGTTCAACGATGTGTATGAGGAAACATTCCCCATACTCATCCGCATCACCTACCGTATCACCAATGATATGGAGGCTGCAGAAGAACTCTGTCATGACGCCTACATCAAATTATACGAACGGCTCGACCAGCTTCCCGATCAGGCTCAGTCCAAATACTGGCTGATCAGGGTTGCCAAGAATATGGCCTTGAATTACGCCAAACGGAAGGGCCGCGAGCGGAAAGCGTATGAACGGGTGCTGTATGAGCCCAAACGCAAAACAGAATCCGGCGAGGATTTGGTGTTGAAGCAGGAGGCCTATGAGGCCGTTCAGGATGCCCTGGGCAAGATTCCTGAAAAATTCCGTGCGGTTCTGGTTCTAAAGGAATATGCAGGCTTGAGTTATCGAGAAATTGCCAAAATTCTGGACATTACCGAAGCAAACGTGAAGGTCCGGGCATTCCGGGCCCGGGAAAAGATGGCGGCTCTCTTGGATGAGGAGGGTATACATGTCCCTTAATGACGATCTGTTAATGGAAATTCTTGACGATGAGATCCCCGAAGAGTACCGGGACTCAATTGTGGAACAGGTGGCTGAAACACCCCGCCTGAATACCAGACTCAAACGCTACCGGAAGGTTCAGCAGCTCATGCATCTCCGGGATCATGAACTTGAGAATGAGATAGAACTCAGCCGTGACAGACTGAAAAAACGGATTAACCGGAACCTGGATGCAGCTGAACAAGGAAGCCGCAGACCTCACATGCTGCTGGATGAAGGCCCAAGGATCAAGCATAATGATGCCCTGCCTCACTCCGGCGCGCCTTCCCGGGAAGCTGCCGGAGAGATCCGGAATACCCGCCGGCAGAATATTTTTCATCGCTGGATCCGCATACCCGCTCCCGCCGCTGCAGCTGCCCTGGTCATTTTTGCAGCCGTAGTTGCGTTCAACTTCCTGTCTCCCGGAGGAAATTCCGAAACACAAATGGCCTCTGCACAGGATGATCAGTTTTTCCATATGAATCTGGATAACTATTCGGAATTTTCCGAAGTGGATCCCAATCTGGTAAATCTCCTTTCGGTGGGCAGTCAGCAGAAGGAAACCGTTCCCCCGGGACCCAGGGCGTCAAACGGCGGCAGTACGGAAGCGGGCGACCAGGACAGTCAACAGGGCATAAACCTTCAGATAAATGTACGGGATGTGGAACAGCTTCTCAGACTTCTTGAAGGCACCCGAAACCTCAACGGAAACATCAGTGAGCTCACCATTCAGCTGCCGGAAATTTCCGAACTGGATCTGCTGGGTGAATCCCGGCTGATGCGGGCAGATCCTTCCAGAACCCGGCAGTCTGCCGATTCCCCAGCTGCCGCCGATGCCGGGGAAGAAAACGAAGGTACGGATGACCCCCGGGAATCGATCCCTGACGCCCAAGGGGAGGCTCAATGATTACAGCGCTGCTTCGCTCCCGGATGTTATTTATTTCCATAGTTCTCATGGCTGCCTCAGTCGCACAGATGACGGCCCAGCAGGGTGACGCAACAGCGGAAAGCAGCGGGAACGGGAGCACCGGCAGTGCCCAGGTTCAAACCCGGCCTTCGGATAGTAACGGCAGCAATGCTCTTCCCAGGGATCCCAACGAGATCCTCCGGGAACTGGAAAACGATGTTCTCAGAGTGTACATCCAGGCCAGAATTCTGGGCAGCGGTGAGGATTCCTCCGGGGTGATCTGGAATATGGAAATGGATGAGCTCACGGTACCCGGAAGGGGAGTGAAGGTGCGCCTGAATGGACAGAACCTTGTGGTTGAAGTGGAGTTCACCCCCTATCGCCAGGAAAATGAGACCATCATGCTGGTTGCCCAGGGACAAACCTGGGTGCAGAACAGCAGTGAAGATAAACTTCGCTATCAGACAAGTTTGAAAAGCATTCCTGTGGATACCGGCGAACCTGTGGTGTTTTATCCTCTGGGGGTGGATACCTCCAACGGAAGTTCGGTTAATCTTGAACTTGAAATAACTGTGAGCAACTATCGTCTTTCCGGGGGTCAGACCGAAGACTCCGGTGAATCTGCAGACTGACGGAACATGCAATGAAATCCTCCCGAAAAAAGCTTCTTGTATTCAGCGGCATCGCCGCAGTGTTAATACTCTTCGCCGTAAATCTCTTTTTCTTCCTCCGGAAACCCCATCTGGTGTCCATCGATCCCTATCAGGCGCGATCAGGTGATATTGTCGTTCTTTCCGGGCGCTTTCTGGGACGTCCGGATCCGGGGAATTCCCTGAATGTGGGAGGCCAAAGGATTACATCATCCTACATTCTGGAGTGGGAACGGGACCGAATCAGTTTCCGAATTCCCGAGGGGCTCTCTTCAGGTGATGTAATCGTCGAGCTTCCCCAGGGCAGAAGCAATCCTCTTCTGTTCACCAACGTCGACAGCATTCCCGTCCCTGCCGATTCCCGGGACGAGCCGGAGCTCCAGGCGGCTCTCGCCGAAGAAGCTGATGAAAGCCTGTGGCTGGTGTCTGTACGGGGGATCGATTTCGGAGAACTTCGCTCAGCCCGCTGGTTCTGGGATGATACGCCATTACCCCGTTCCCGGATAGTTTTTATCAGGGAAGGGGAAGAGGAGAGCAGGTTTCCGTCAGCCGGACAGAACGCCCGTACGGAAGCTCATGTGGTGGGAATTCATTTGCCTGTGTATGAATACTTTCCATCATTCCTTCCGGAAGATGAAGACGGGGAGGGGGTGAGCACCCAGGAGATTCGCCGCTCGTTAATGGAAATTCAGAACGAAGTGTCCCGGCGTCTCAGCTTTGCCCTGGACTCCCGGTTCTCCTCGGCCCGGGAAGGGCAGCCGGGGGGGGAGACACAGCCGGATAATTCTGTAAGCCTTTTTCAGATCAGAAAGGGAAACAGCTTGTGGGAAAACCTTTTGTATTCCCGAAGGGAAAATCTTCCCGATAATTCTTCCGGGGATGATATTCCCCTGTATTCCCTGAGTCTTTCCATAGATATCCCGCAGCCGACAGCGAACGAATCACCTTCGGGACATCAGCCGGGGGCTCCAGAGTATATTCTCACCCTTCCGCTTCCGGAAATAACCAATCCCGGGTATGAGCTCCGCGGAAATTTCCGGGGTTACCTCCAGGCGCTGCCTTCTCCGGAACAGATTCCTGCATTCAGACTTCTTCCCGGTTCAATGAGTGAACGCCGGAATGAGGGCAATCTGACTCTTCAGGTGTATGGCCGCCCTCTGCAGCCTGCAGCCCCCCCGCCGGGACTTTTATACGGTTCGGATGATTTCTCCCAGGCCGGGGTGTTCCGCCCGGTGTATGAAGACTACCTGGCAGTTTCAGGCCAGCCGCTGCTGGATCCTGATCTGAGGCAGGAGCTGCAGGCCTCGATTGCCGCCCGGCAGGGGGCTCTGCCCCTGGCCCGCGGCATGTATGAGTGGATTTCCCTCCAGGATATATCAGGCATAGAAGGTATCGGGATATTCATCGATGAACTGCGAAGGTTGGGAATCCCCGCCCGGGAGCGTTGGGGCTATGTACGGAGGCCTGAGGCAAGCGGCGAAATTGACCCCGGTGAAGGCTTCAACTCAAGTACACAGCGGCCGGGACGGGATGCAGCTGCAGTCGGGCCGGGCAGGGCCTCTGCTTCTGATGCACCGGTTCGGTCAGGAGGTTTTTCGGTAACTTCCTGGGCGGAGTTCTTCCTTCCCCGCTGGGGATGGGTTCCGGTGTACCGGGAATCCCTGGAGAATGACGCCCCCTTTGCCTCCACAGCTGCCGAGTATCTTCCGGTTCCCCTGGATCAGCCCTTTCCCCGTCTGGAGACCATCAACCCGGGGAAGGCTCCTGCACGGCTGGCAACCAGACTCATTGACCGCCATTGACCCCCGCAGGGGTTTTGACATATTCTCAGTAAAACCCACCCTGAATCTGGAGGTCCTCTTGTCCCGAATTGAAGCTTTTGATCCCGAATTATACGAAGTTATTCAGAAAGAAACCCGGCGTCAGCTTGAAAAAATCGAACTGATAGCCAGTGAGAATTTCACTTCCCAGGCCGTACTGGAAGCCGCAGGCAGCGTATTAACCGATAAATATGCCGAAGGATATCCGGGGAAACGCTATTACGGCGGGTGTGAATATGTTGATATGGCGGAGGACCTTGCCCGGGACCGGGTGAAAAAACTCTACAATGCCGATCACGCAAACGTGCAGCCCCATTCGGGAAGCAGCGCAAACATGGCCGTGTACATGACCCTCCTGAAGCCCGGAGACACCATTCTGGGGATGGATCTGGCCCACGGCGGGCACCTTACCCACGGTGCCAGCGTGAACTTCTCCGGTCAGCTCTATAATATCATCAGTTACGGCGTATCCAAAGAAAGCGAACAGCTGGATTACGACGAGATCCGGAAACTTGCCGAAACCCATAAACCGAAACTGATCATCGCCGGGGCATCCGCATATCCCCGGATAATCGATTTCAAGCGCTTCCGGGAAATTGCCGATTCAGTCGGTGCATTCTTTGTAACAGATATGGCTCATATAGCGGGACTGGTCGCTGCAGGGCTGCATCCCACACCTCTGCCCCATGCCCACTTCACCACAACCACCACCCACAAAACCCTCCGGGGACCCCGTGGCGGACTGATCCTCATCGGAAAGGACGGGGAAAACAGCCTGGGAGTTGTTGCGCCCAAGAGCGGCAGAACCAAAAACTGGAGCGAACTGGTGGACTCGGCGGTAATGCCGGGAATTCAGGGCGGGCCGCTTATGCACGTCATTGCAGCCAAGGCCGTGGCATTCAAGGAAGCCCTGGAACCGGAATTCAAAACCTATCAGCAGCAGATACTGGACAATGCCAAGGCACTGGCATCCCACTTCGCCGAGAACGGTATCCGGGTGGTATCCGGAGGCACGGAAAATCATCTCATGCTTTTGGATCTCACCGACCTGGGAATCAGCGGTAAAGAGGGAGAGAAAATGCTGGATGCGGCAAATATCACCGTGAATAAAAATGGGATCCCCTTTGATACCCGAAGTCCCCTGGTAACCAGCGGTATCCGGGTGGGTACTCCTGCGGTAACCAGCCGGGGCATGAAGGAAGATGATGTACGGCAGGTGGGAGACTTCATCATGGAAGTGCTCAAGAGCAAGGGCGATGAGAAGGTGATTTCCAAAGTTGCCGGGGAAGTGAAAACGTTCACCTCCAAATTTCCCAGAAGAAGCTGACCCCTCCCCCTCCCCGCACACACCGGGGGGGAGAATGAAAAACGGGATGCCAAATACCTATTCGGCATCCCGTTTTTGTATGGTCAATGGGTTTTACCCCGGTGATTTGTAACCGCAGGGAGGGCTGTGGCTATTTCACCTTCAATCTTTTGCCTTGTTGGGAACTTTTTTTGGCCAGCTCAATAATTTTCATTACTTCCGCAGCTTCTCCCGCATCAACGGGGGGTTCGGAAGTTCCCTGTATGGCCGATGCAAGAGTGGAGTAAAAATTCTGATATCTTCCCCGGGCGGTGGGGATTACCAGGGGCGTGCTTCCCTCCGGTGCGGGATAATAGCTGCCGAAATGCTCATCCGCCTCCTCCCCGAAGCTGCCGTCGGTGAATGGCTTCCCGGCTTTGAGCTGATCCTCCTGGGGATCAAGATGATACTTGATATAGCTTCCGTTATCGCCGTGGACGGCAAAGCGGGGAACCGGAGCGTTTACCAGCACCGAAATATGCAGTTCCGCCCGGAATTTGCTGTATCCAAGGAGAATGTGCACAAAATCATCGGTCTCAGCCCCCTCTCTCTGGCGTGCGATATCGGCCTGTACCCATAACGGACTTCCGAAGAGGTGGATCATCTGATCAATCAGATGGGAGCCCAAATCGTAGAGCAAACCTGAGCCCGGTACGTCTTTCTCTCTCCAGCGGTCCCGGACATTGGGCCGAAAGCGGTCATAGTGGCTCTCCACATGACTGAGATTGCCGAATTTACCCTGTTCCAGCAGTTCCCTGATGGTCAGAATATCTCCATCCCATCTGCGGTTATGAAATACGGTGAGAATTCGCTGTGATTTTGCCGCAATTTTCAGCAGATTCAGGGACTCCCGGTGGGTAATGGTGAAGGGCTTTTCCACCACCACATGTTTGCCGGCTTCCAGAGCCTTTTTTGCCAGGGGGAAATGGCTTTCGTTGGGCGATGTGATGATTATCAGCTCAATTTCCCCGTCATTGATCAGTGCTTCAGGGCCGCTGTAGCAGGTGAGCCCCGGCTGTTCCTCTGCAAGGATCTCCTTTTTACGTGTGGAAATGCCAGTGACGTGAAATTCTTCCATGTTCAGGATAAACGGCAGATGAAATGTCTTTGCAGACATGCCGTACCCGATAATTCCTGTGCGAATTGCCATACAACCTCCGGATAATGCGGTATAATAATCTCAGGGAGATGTGGAATGGTCAAGGATTCTGCGGGCAGATTGACGCAGGCTTTTCTCATCCCCTATACTATTTCTATGCGAGCCGTCCGGTTTTCACCCGCAGGGACGGTTCTCACGAATAAATGTAAACTTTGAACCTGGATGAGTTGCGGGACTGCCAGGCCTGGGACGGATTATGAGCAACCCACTTCAGTTATCAATGGTCTCCTTCAAGCAGGGCGCATATATCATTGTTGAAGGCAAGCAGAACGCCAACCAGTTTTTTATTATTCGCTCAGGGAAGGTCCGGCTCAGCAAAGAGGTTGAGATCGTTGCCGAAGAAGGGGGGAATGTACTCACCCCCGGCGATTTTTTCGGCGTAGTTTCCACCATGAGCAGCCACAGTCACATTGAAACCGCTCAGGCGGTGACTGACGTTAACCTTATTTCAGTCAGCCGGGACAACTACGGACTGCTGATAGAAAAAAACACCCCTGTTGCCATGAAGATCATCGAGTCTTTTTCCCGGCGGATGCGCTATCTGGATGAAGCCCTTACCCGTCTCACCCAGCAAAGTGTTGACGGTCAGGCCGGGCAGGATCATCTGTTTGAAGTTGCCGAATACTATGTTAAGCAGAATCAGTACAATCAGGCGTATTTTGCCTACCATCAATATCTCCGCTTTAATCCCCAGGGACCCAAGATTGATCAGGCAAAAGAACGGATGGCGAAGATCAAGCCCTACCAGAAGGCGGTGTACCTGAATGAGGATGAGCAGGAGTTTAACCGTCTCTATCCCAAGGACACCATGATTTTCACCGAAAACATGCCGGGACAGCAGCTGTACATTATTCAGAAGGGGCAGGTGAAGATCACCAAGATCATGAACGATAACGAGGTGCTTCTGGCGGTGCTGAAACCCGGAGACATATTCGGAGAGATGAGCCTGCTGGAGCATAAACCCAGATCGGCTTCGGCAATCGCCCATGAAGAATCGGTGCTGCTGGCGGTGAACCGGGAAAATTTCACCACCATGGTGAAATCCCAGCCCCAGATCATCAGCAAAATCACCACCCTCATGTCTGAACGAATCTGGTTTATCTACAAACAGCTTGCCAATACCCTGCTGGATAATCCGGTGGGTAAACTCTACGATGCTCTGCTGATCCAGCTGGAGAAAAACCGTGTGGAAGTCCGGGCCGGGGAAGCCTATTCCTTCGATTTCGGAACCAAGGAACTGATTCACATGGTCGGCCTGAATCAGCTGGAGGGAAATAAAGCCGTCGCCGAGCTTCTGAAAAATAAACGCTTCAAGGCTATGGACAATAAGATCTATTGTGCCGATATTGATGAGATCAAGAAACAGGCGGAGTATTACCGGAAAATGCAGCGCATCGCCAGAAAGCGTGAAAAATCCGGACGGTAATTCTCCCGGATACTCATCTCAGGGCACTGTAACGACGGATTCCACCATCGTTTAGGGCCCGGAAAAACGGGCGGGACTGGTATAGATGGCAGCGGCGATTTCTTTTCTCATCATTCTTATTATCTCTCTTATTATTGTGAAAATTGCAGCCATTATGCTGCGCCTCACCGGGCTTTCAGATGACATGGCGAAATTCCAGGCCCGCAGTGCCTTCACCGGTACCGGGTTTACCACCACAGAATCGGAATCCATTGCCAAACATCCGGTGCGGCGGAGAATCATTCAGAACCTCATGCTGCTTGGTAATGTGGGGATCGTTTCCTTCATGTCCACGCTTATTCTCACCTTTACGTCGTTCACCGACCAGAGAGATATTCTGGTGAAATCGGGCATTCTGGGGGGCGGCGTGCTCGTGCTTGTTATTATCAGCAGGACGGGAATTGTGGACTGGATGCTCTCGGGTATTATTAAAAGCTTCCAGAAGCGGTTCACCCGGGTCTACGCCAAAGACTACGATAATCTTCTCTTCCTGGAAGGGGATTATGAGGTTGTTAAATTCCAGCTGAAGGCCGATTCCTGGCTGGTAAACAGAAGCATGCAGGAACTGCGTCTCATCGATGAAGGAATTCTGGTGCTGGGTGTGCGGAGAGACGACGGATACTATGTAGCCGCGCCCCGGGGGGAAACCCATCTGTACACCGGCGACGAGATCATCATCTACGGCAGGGAGGAAGCCCTGAAGGATCTCTCTGTAAGGGTTTCGGGAGATGCCGGCGACCGTGAGCACCATATTATGGTTGAGCAGCAGCGCAAGCGTGAGGGCAGGGGACCGGAAAAGCTCAGAGCTTCCCGGCGGGCTGCCGAAGCGGTACGAAAATCAAAAGGCGTATTCGGAAAAATGTTCCGCCGGTAGCCTTCCGACGCCGTATCAATCCGACTATCCGTATCATTATTGAAGAGCAGGTATTCTTCTGCTATAAATATGAGCACAAAAACAGACCATGAAGCTATGAGATCCATTCAGGAGTGAACAGAGATGAAGGCAATTGAGCTTGCAAAAGCGTATGATCCCCGGGAATTCGAAGGACGGCTGTATGAAATGTGGCAGTCAGGTGGCCATTTTTCGCCGCGTAAACCTGAGCCCGGAGAAGAACCCTTCGTCATCGTCATTCCTCCCCCCAACGTTACCGGTGTGCTCCATCTTGGACACGGGCTGAACAACAGTCTCCAGGATATTCTCATCCGTTACCACCGCATGAAGGGAAAACCGGCCCTCTGGGTTCCGGGAACCGATCATGCGGGGATTGCCACCCAGAACGTGGTGGAGAAACGTCTCAGAGAAAAAGGCACAAGCCGCCAGGAACTGGGCAGGGAAAAATTTGTTGAAGAGACCTGGAAGGTGAAGCACGAGCATCACAAAGTGATCACCGAGCAGCTGAAAAAGATCGGTTCATCCTGCGACTGGGACCGGGAACGCTTCACCCTGGACGAGGGCTTGAGCGATGCGGTTCAGGAAGTGTTTGTTGAGCTGTATAACCGCGGGCTGATCTACAAGGGCACGTATCTCGTGAACTGGTCTGTGGGAGTGCAGTCCGCCCTCAGCGACGATGAGGTGGAATTCAAGGAAGTGAACGGCTTCTTTTATCACATCACCTATCCCCTTTCCGACGGAAACGGCCAGGTACAGATTGCCACCACCCGTCCCGAAACCCTGCTGGGCGACTCTGCTCTGGCGGTGCATCCCGAAGATGAGCGCTACAGACACCTGATCGGAAAAACCGCGAAGCTGCCCCTTACAGACAGGGAGATCCCCATTATTGCCGACAGCTATGTGGACCCGGAATTCGGAACCGGTGTGGTGAAGATCACCCCCGCCCACGATTTTAACGACTATGAGGTGGGCAAACGTCACGGTCTGGAAGAAATCAATATTATGAACCCCGACGGGACACTGAACGACCGCGTACCCTCAGCCTACCGGGGCATGAGCATGCAGGAAGCCCGGAAAGCGGTGGTCAAAGATCTGGAAGCCGCCGGCCTGTTCATTGAAAAGGAACCCCACCGCCATCAGGTGGGCCATTGCTACCGCACCAATACCGTGATCGAACCGTATTTGAGCACCCAGTGGTTTGTCCGCATGGAATCCATGGCCCAAAAGGCCCTGAAAGCCTGGGAAGAAGAGAAAATCCGGTTTTATCCACGGAAATGGGAAAACACCTATAAATCCTGGCTTACCAACATCCGGGACTGGTGCATCAGCCGGCAGCTCTGGTGGGGCCACAGAATCCCCGCTTGGTACGACGAGGAAAGCGGTGAAATGGTGGTATCCCGCAGCGATCCCGCTGACAGTCCCGAGTATGCCGGAAGGAAATTCCGCCAGGATGAAGATGTTCTGGACACCTGGTTTTCCAGCTGGCTCTGGCCCTTTTCGGTGATGGGGTGGCCGGAGAAGACCGAGGATCTGAAGGATTTCTTCCCCACCACCAGTCTGGTGAGCGGTTACGATATTATCTTCTTCTGGATTGCCAGAATGATTATGGCCAGCCTGGAATTTCTGGATGAGGTACCCTTCCGGGATATCTACATCACCGGCCTTGTTCGGGATAAAAAGGGCCGGAAAATGTCCAAAAGCCTGGGCAACGGGATTGATCCCATAGAAATTGTGGATGAATACGGAGCCGACGCCCTGCGCTTTACTCTGGCCTTCCTGGCAACCCAGGGGCAGGATATCCTTCTGGATAAAGATACCTTCTCCATGGGAAGCCGTTTCGCAAACAAAATCTGGAATGCCAGCCGCTATCTGCTGATGAACCTGGAAGGACGGAACCTCATACCGGTGCAGGAAATTGCCCGCGGGGATCATGGAGGGCTGAACGATCTGGATAAGTGGATTCTCCATCGTCTGAATGCCGCTTCCCGGAAAGCACAAAGCGGCATGGAATCCTACCGTTTCAACGATGCAACCGGCGCGGTGTACGAGTTTTTCTGGAACGAGTTCTGCGACTGGTATATTGAAGCCTCCAAGCTCAGCCTGTACTCCGATGATGAGGGGGAAAAAGACCGGGCCATCTCCCTTCTCATATATCTGCTGGAAGAGGGGCTGAAGCTTCTTCATCCCTTCCTGCCGTATGTGACCGAGGAGATCTTCCAGAAGCTTCCTTCACGGCAAGATGGCGACGCCCTCATCTCCACGGCTTATCCGGAAAACGAGGAGTGGCGGCAGTTCCCCCGGGAAGCCCGTGCATTCGAGGATCTTCAGGAACTGGTCCGGCTGGTTCGCACCCTCCGGTCGGAGTTCACCATTCCCCCCAAGACGGAGATCAGTTTTGCAGTCCAGTTTGAGGAGCATTTTCCCAACCGGGAGTACATGATCTCCCACGAAGAACTGATCCGGAATCTCACCACGGCCTCCCGCCTCACCTGGGTTCCCGCAGGAGAGAAGGGCGAGCGCAGCGCATCCCTGGCGGTGGTGGGCAACGGATTTGAAGCCTATGTGTACATCCGGGATCTCATCGATATCGATGCGGCTCTGAAACGCCTTGAGAAAAATATCACCAAGGAAAGCAAGGCCCTTGAGCAGACCGAACGGAAACTGAGCAATGAAGGCTTCCTGCAGAAAGCCAGCGCCGAAATCGTGGAGAAGGAACGGCAGAAACGGGAAGAGATGAGCCGGAAGATTGAAAAAATGCGGGGATATATCGAGGATCTCAAGCGCTGAGTGCCGGGTCTGCCCCAAATTCCGGATATAATTTGACACATCTGTAAAAGTCCCCCTACAATATGTCAATTATTGAATGTAGCCCGCCTGTATCTGTGTGAATATACATCACATTGTACATCGCCGCCGCGGTAATCATCTGCATGTTTGGGGCATGCATACCCGGCGGGTCGGGTGAAGCTGCATCAAGGGGGAAATATGGTATCTCATCTCTTCAGGAAACCCGGAGGCGGTTCACACCGCATCTACCGGGTTTTTGTGTATTCAGCGCTGATGCTGCTTTTGCTCTTCAGCTTTTCTGCCTGCTCGGTTCCCACAGGGGGCGGGGAAACAGTCTCGGCATCGGCTCCTGCGCCGGCATCCCGGGGAACGGTCGATTCATCGTCGGTGGATTTCCGGGAAGAAAGCATCTATTTTCTGCTTCCCGCCCGTTTCTATGACGGCGATCCGTCCAACAATGTACCCACCGAATGGTCTTCCTACAATCCGGACAATCCGAATAATGAGATTACCGACCCGGAAGATGTGAGCTGGCGGGGAGATTTCAAAGGACTCATCGAACACGGTCTCGACTATATTCAGGATCTGGGGTTCACCGCAGTGTGGCTCACGCCGATTGTCCATAACCGGAGTCCCCTGGACTACCACGGGTATCATGCATGGGACTTCAACCGGGTGGATCCCCGGCTGGAATCACCGGGCTACGGATACCAGGAGTTTATCGATGCAGCCCATGCCCGGGGCATGAAGGTGATTCAGGATGTGGTGTGGAACCACTCCGGCCGGTACGGCATCAAAGATGTGGCCGAACTGAAATACAATACCGACCCCGATTCATCCTGGTACGCACCGCCCAATCCCGACTGGGAGTACGACGGCATCACGCCCAATCCCGATGACGGCAAACTCTGGAGCCGGGCCAATCTGGCGCCCCTTCCAGCGCCCTACAACCAGGACCTCAGTCTCTATAATTGGCCCTCCACCATATCCTTTGTGGATACATCCGACCCCGACTGGTTTCATCACTCGGGAAACGGTTTTGCCCAGGGCTGGGACGATACGGAAAATCTCTACAACCGCGCCCTGGCCGACGACACGCCCGATCTGAACACCGAAAGCCAGGTTGTCCGGGATTATCTTGTTGATGCCTACACCCGCTATATCGACATGGGCGTGGACGCCTTCCGGGTGGATACGGTGAAACACATGGCCCGTGACTCGGTGCTCTATTTTGTGGATGCATTCAAAGCCCATGATCCCGATCTGTTTCTGTTCGGCGAAGTTGCCCAGAAGCGGCATGAGCTGCACCAGGTTGAGGAGATCAACCCCCACTGGTACACCTGGGACGGAGCTGTGGGAAGCTCAAACAATTCCGGGCTGGCGGTGCTGGATTTTTACGCCCAGGCCACCTTCCACGGAGTGTTTGAATACGGCCATTCCTTCAACGAGGTTCAGGCCGCAGCCCGATACGATCACCTATACTCCGATCCTTCCACCAATGTGATGTGGCTGGATAACCACGATTTCGGTCCCAACAACGACTGGAACCGCCGGTTCTCAGGATCGGCGGAGGATCTCGCCGGATACGTGAACTTCACCTGGACATGGCGGGGCATACCAAGCCTCTACTACGGAACGGAAATTCAGTTCAAGAAAGGGGCGTATACCGATATCCACGAAGCAGCGGATATCAACCGTTCCCTGGATAACACCGGACGGGCCTACTATGGTGATAACATCTTCACCGCATCCAGCCATCCGCTGTATCAGCACATCAAAAAAATGAACGCAATACGAAAGGCACTGCCGGCTCTCCAGAAAGGATCCTGGTACTGGGCGGGAAATCCATCCAACGGAAACGGGGTGGGCTATGTGCGAAGTCACGGGCCTCAGACCATTGCCGTGGGAATCGCAAAGGGCGGCTCGGCGAGTTTCAATTTTGACGGTCTGCCTGCAGGAACCTACCGTGATGCGGTCACCGGGGCGGAAATCGAATCCGGAGGCAGCCTCAGCTTCAACGTGGAGCCGGGCTCTGCAGGTATTTACGTCCTTAACGGTCCCGGTCTCATCGGGGGGCTGGGTGCAGGATTCTTCCAGTCCTCAAGCAGCGGACAGGGCGGAGGCAGCGGCGACGGCGGCTCAGACGATCCCTGGGATCAGGCCTACTTCCGGGGCACGGCCAACGGCTGGGCGGCGGATGCCATGAGTGTAAATCCTGACACCGGTCTGTGGGAGACCACCGGAACCTTCGGCACGGACAATCCCCGGTTCAAGATCGACCGCTACGGCGACTGGAGCGAATCCTACCCCGCCCAGGACTACCTGGTGCAGGAAGGCCCGGGGGAGTATCTCATCAGCTTTGACGATTCGGACCGCTCAATAACCCTCGTTAAACTTGGAAGCGGCGATGACGGCGGCTCCGGAGACGGAGGCGATGGCAGCGGCGGATGGAACCAGGCCTACTTCCGGGGGACGGCCAACGGCTGGGCGGCGGACGCCATGAGTGTGAACCCCGACACCGGTTTGTGGGAGACCACCGGAACCTTCGGTACGGACAATCCCCGGTTCAAGATCGACCGCTACGGCGACTGGAGCGAATCCTACCCCGCCCAGGACTACCTGGTTGAAGAAGGCGCAGGTGAATATATGATCAGTTTCGACGCCGCAGATCAGAGCATCCAGCTTGAGAAACTCTCAGACGGAGGCGATCAAAATTCCGGTTCAGGAGAACTGGTGGTTCATTTCGCCGAATATGAGTCCGCAAGCCGGTACATTCTGCACAGCTGGGACGGTTTGAGCGGCGATTTCTCCATGGAATATGAGGGAAATATCAATAACCGGCACTGGTGGTCGGTGACTCTCCAGGATGTACCCGATTCCTTCCTGTTCTGCTTCACCAACAGTAACGGCAACTGGGACGGGGAAAACCGCAGCTACAGCGCCCAGGGAGGTGAAATCTACATCCTTCCCCGGGATGCCACGGTATACCTGACCAGGCCCTGATGCCGGTCCCATTACTCCCGGCAGCTGCCGGGAGACTCATACAAAAACGCCCGAAGCTCAGTTCCCGGCTTCGGGCGTTTTTTGTTGATATTAGCGGCTGATATTCCCGCCGGCTGATTCGGCCGGCGGCCCGGGGAAACAGGACGGCGAGCCGTGAGCAAAAGGCCGGCGAGCCGTGGGAAAAAAGACCGGCGGATAAGGCAGCTGCAGCGGGATGGGGTGTTGAAGTGGGGCGGGGCGCAGATGATGTTGTGAAGGGGCAGGAGGTGGAAAAGATCCTGCTATGCTCCGTCGCCGCCGTTGTTTTCTGCAGGGTCTTCCGTACCGTCCCGGCCGGGGGCGGCGGGTTCTTCGCCGGAGGGTTCACCTTGTTCGCCGGGAACGAAAAGATATCCGCCGAAGGGCCCGTAACGCAGGGGGTAGAGCTGGCGGTATTCCTTCTCGTAATCCTCTTTGCTCAAGAGCCTGCCCTGAATGGATACGGTTGAACCCTGGGATTCATTCACAAGGCTGCGTGCGCCGGGACCGATCAGTCCCAGGGAGCTCACTCCTCCGGTCTGTGTAATCCCGTCTTCATCGAGAATCAGTGCCGGACTGGAGGTTCTGGCATCCCCCAGCATTCTCACAACTCCGGTAAGTGTAATTGACTCCATGCTCTCATCCACTCCCTGAACAAAGGTCCGGCCGGGCAGCTCCTCCTGGGGTGAGGCGCTGAGGAAAGCTGCCGTCATCATCAAGGCGAGAATAAGACAGATAATCTGATATCTGTAATGTCGGTTCATTGTGTATCTCCTGCATGTTGAAAATCTATAAGATGATATTCCAGGGATGAAAGTCTTCCGTTCACAAGGTACACCGGGCGTACTTCCACGGTGCCCCGAAGGACAATCTCACCGTTTCCGGACAAAACTCCCGTTTCCAGCATCTCTGAGATCCTGTTCTCATCCAGAATATAATAATAGTACTCTCCGGATTCAAAGACCTTCAGGGCGGGCCGGTTGAACGGGGTGCTTCCAAGGCTTACCAGATATCCGTTGAGCTCCCGGGACCCCGCAGGTACAGGCCGGGGCATCTGCTTGGGACCGTCAATCTCTCCGGGGAAGGATGCGCCGTAAAGTTCATCGCTTACCGTCTCTCTTTCCGATTCAGCCCCGCCGGCTGCGGCTGTGCTCATGGGAGCAAGGGTCAACAGCAGCACCAATACGGTGCTGCAAGAGACGCGTTTTATCACGGTTTTTACATGCATCACGGACCGTAGACCCTGCCTATGGGCATGGATCCGAAACCCGGGCTGCCGGAGCGGCTTCCCGGGGAGTCTTCAACGTAAAGCATGTTCCGCTCAAATGTTTGGGAGGTACTGGTGGCCGTGAATGGTCCGGTCTGGATGGCTGCACCGGAGTGCATGGGGTTAAAGGCCACGATTATATACGCTTTACCCTCACTTGATTCCAGATCTACCTTAGTGAAGTTGGAAAACCCCTGGTAGATTTTCAATTGCTTACCGTCCGAATCTATAGCGGTCGCAACCACAGGGTTGCCAACATTAAAACCCAAATATGAAAGCCCGGCTTCATTTTCAATGTCACTCTGGTCGACTTCGCTTACGAAATCCGGGTGGGCATAAATCAGTCTGTCTCCGCCGGATAGGGCGTAGGATGAGTTGAAAACATAGAGATCCTGAAGACGTAGTTGGTCTTCTGTGTTCATTTCATCGGAATACCCTATGAGATACTCCGGTGCTAACAGGATTCCCCCCTGACTGCTCACAATAACACCGTTGGATTCATTGTGATTCACGCTGTCAAAATCCCGGAAGCCGTACAGGCCGCTGGGCTGTAAAAGCACCGTTGCAGCCAGCCAGGTTCCCAGGGCGTTTTCCCAGGTGGCTGCATCGTTATTGCTCACGTCAAGGCCCCCCAGGTCTGTGCCGTCCCTGTCAGCAATCAGCTTGGTGATCGCCCGGTAGTCGCTGTAGGGGGATGAAAAAATATCGGAGTAAACATCCCTGCCGCCGCCGTGGGCGCGGAGCCAGTGAAAAAACAAATAGACGGAGGAATAGTCCTCGGCCAGATCCCGGTCCCAGGTAACGAAGTTATTGCCCTTAACATATCGCCTGCCAGGATCAAAATAATAATAGCCCACCCTGTTTTCCAGCAGACCGTCGGTGTACAGCTCCTCGGCGGAGAGGGAGAGACCTTCATTTACCCATGTTTCCACCTGGGTGTAGCCTCCGGAATCATTGAACACATTCCAGCGGCTGAAATTCACCAGATGCTGGTACTCGTGGGCAACGGTGGAGAGGATCCCCCCCAGGTTTTCCAATCCGGGATCGGTATCAATATACAGAATCTCACCGCCGTTGCTGTTTGGATTCATGATTAAGTCTGTACCGTCGAAATAGCCGGCAATGAAGGGATCGCCTTCGAACTTATACCCGTCCTTGATATCCAGAAGAAGAAGAATTACCCGTCCATTTTCATCCAGATCTGCCGGAGGACCATAGTGTTCTGTAACCAGGGGCAGTATTTCCGAATCGAATTCCTCCAGCATGGTCTGTATAAGTGACTTATCCACATCTTCGCCTTTTTCAACGTAAATAATGGCGGATTCGCTGTGGGCTTTCAGCCTTGCCTTGATTGTATAAAAGCTATTATCGATGTTCCGTACATTAAACTCCCGGACTCTTTCGTCGGGCAAAAAGAGATTTCCGCAGGAGCTGAACATGAACACTGTAAGCAGTGCAAGCAGCATGAAGCCTGTGCGGGGAGGCAGCCCGAAGCGGGAAATATTGACCTTTTTCTTCATTGAACACTATCCTTTCATTATATTGTACGGATAATATACCCGGTTCGTCAGTTTTTATCCACGAAAGAATGCGACAAAAGGAGACCAGATGAATGAGCGGAAACTTGACAAAGAAACATTAAAACGTCTCTTTGTATTTCAAAAAAATGAGGTTACCGAGCATCGGATCTACTCCCGGCTTGCCAAGTCGGAAAAAGACCCGGAAAACCGGAAGGTGCTGGAACATATTGCATCTCAAGAAAAGAAACACGCCGATATTTTGGCGAAATACACCGGAAAAAACCCCAGGCCCATGGGGTTCAGACTGTTTTTCTACACCTTTATCGCCCGCACCATGGGCCTCACATTCGGTGTGAAACTGATGGAAAAGCGCGAGGAAGCCGCCGAAGAGGCGTACCGGGAGATCGCCCACCTGGTGCCCGAGGCTGAACAGATTGCATCTGAAGAGGATGAGCATGAAAACCAGCTGGTGAATATGCTGAACGAGGAGCGGCTGGATTACATGGGATCCATTGTGCTGGGACTGAACGATGCGCTGGTTGAACTCACCGGCGCACTTGCGGGGCTGACCTTTGCCCTTCAGAATACCAGCCTCACTGCAGCCGCCGGATTAATTACCGGAATCGCCGCCAGCATGTCCATGGCAGCCAGCGAGTATCTGAGTACCACTGCAGATGAAGAGGCAAAGTCCAAGGCGGTGAAATCGGCGGTGTACACCGGGATTGCCTATATTCTCACGGTTATCCTGCTGATTCTTCCGTATCTGCTTCTCCAGAACGGGATTCTTGCTCTTGCAGTGACTTTGACCATCGCAGTAGCCATAATCTTTTTCTTTAATTATTATATCTCCATTGCAAAAGATCTGAATTTCTCCCGCCGATTCTGGGAAATGGCGTTGTTGAGTCTGGGAGTGGCCGCAATCAGTTTCGGAGTGGGCTTTGTGGTTCGCCAGGTGTTCGGCATAGATGTATAAAACACATCCCAGCATAAAATGTCCCACAGGATGATGGCAGATGAGAGCCGATAAAGCCCGTAATAAAGAGCAGATTATTCAAACCGCTGTAAGCATGATCACCCCCTGGAATTTTGAGGCGGTATCTCTGGATGAGATTGCCAGGGAATCGGGGGTCACCAGGGCTACGGTGTATAATCACTTTTCCTCCAAGCTGGAATTAATCAAAGAGATAACCATGCCCTCAATGGACTATATTACCAGTGAGCTGAAAGCGGGGCTGGATGAGGCTGAGGTGACCCTCCACGGGCTGTTCGCCATTCTGTTTCGAACCTATGAACTGCATCATCAGGGGTTGGAACTTGCCTCCTGCAAGGGGCTGAATGACGACCCCGACGTGCTGGCCTCATACGGGGAGTTTATCGGGTACTTTTGGCGCTATATGGAGAGGGCCAGGCCGGAGGGATATCCTCTGGGGAAAGAGGAGTCGGGAAGGCTGATCTCCCGGATATATCTTCCTGTATTAAATCATATCCATGATGAGAAGAACGGCATCTCCCCGGGGGAAGATCCCCGGCAGGTCCGCCTTGACCGGTTTTCCCGGATACTCAGCGGTGCTCTGGGGATTTGCGGATAAATCCGTGATTCCGGGGGAGGGCAGGCGCTCGCCCCCTCCCCGCGGGCGAGGAGGCCGGGGCCGGGCTGCATCCGAATTCGGCCGGGCACCTGGCAGCGGCGCACACTTAAATAAAGAGGTTCACCCCGGCGCTGCTTGCGGCTTCCAGATAGCTTGCCACTCCGCCGATTTCCACGCCGTCGATCAGCTCTTCGGCCTTTACGCCCATCACATCCATGGACATCTGGCATGCAACCATGCGCACACCGTTCTCCCGGGCCTGATCGATCATGGTTTCCAGACTGTCGATGTTCAGCTTCTTCATTCGTCTGCGCATCATGCCTGCACCCATGCCTGCCATGTTCATTTTGCTCAACCCCAGCTTTTTACTGCCCCGGGGGAGCATGAGGGAGAACATTTTCCCCATGAAGTCTTTTTTGACGCCCCGGGTCTTCCGGCTCTTTTTGATGACGCTTAATCCCCAGAAGGTGAAAAAGAGGGTAACTTTTTTTCCGGCGCTGGCTGCACCGTTGGCGATCACGAAGTTGGCCAGGGCCTGATCCAGACTGTCGGAGAATACCACCATGGTGCTTTCATTGCCCGCGTTGCTTCCTGATCTGCCTGCAGTGCCGTTTTGCGCTGCACTGTCCCGGGCGGCGGCTTTCCGGACTTCCGCCACGATATTGGCTCCGTCCTGCTCAAGACTCACCAGGGTGTTGCCGGTCATATTGCACCAGCTTTTCACATCCTTGTAGAAGCCCGGATCGGTGGCGGTCTCCCGGATTATCTGCCCCTCTGAGGCACTGTCCACGCTTTTTTTCAGGGCCATAATCGGGCCGGGACATTGAAGTCCCCGGGCATCGATTTCCATTTTCTTGATACCTGCCGCCGAAGCCATGACAGAATCCGATACCGGTGCAGAGCCCGGCTGTGCACTCTTCCGGTCCGGATCCACCTGATAGATGTTGTCATCCTTCCAGATGGTGTCATTTTCAAATATGTCCTCGTTGCTCTGTTTCTGGGCGGCATATTCGTAGGTCTTGTACCCTCCGGAAAGGTTGAATACATCTTCAAATCCATTCTGTCGGAGAATCCGTTCCGCCTGATATGCCCGCAGTCCCACTCCACAGAACACGATAATGGTTTTGTTCCGGTCAAGTTCACCCAGACGGCTTCGCACTTCATACACCGGTATGTTCACCGCTCCGTCTATGCTTCCCAGCTGATATTCCTCGGGGGTGCGCACATCCACCAGCTGCATTTCATCAGGGTTGCAGCCTGCGGCCACCTCGTTCCAGTGGATGTGCCGGCTTCTGCCGGTGAGAATGTTTTCCGCCACGAACCCCGCAATGTTCACCGGATCTTTCGCCGAAGAGTAGGGGGGCGCATAGGCGTGCTCAAGTTCCATGAGATCCTGGACGCTACCTTCCTGTCGGATTACCGCGGCTATCATATCGATCCGCTTATCAACCCCTTCGTACCCGATAATCTGGGCCCCAAGAACCCGGCCTTCATCCTTGGAGAAGAGGGTTTTAATGGTTACCGGCATGGCGTTGGGATAGTAGCCTGCGTGGCTTGATCCGTGGGTGATGATGGAGTGATAGGGTATGCGGTGCTTGTTCAGTGTCTTTTCGCTGGCTCCGGTGGATGCTACGGTGATGTCGAACACCTTGGCGATGGCCGTGGAAATGGAACCCCGGTACTCTTTTTGATTTCCGAACACAATATTATCTGCGCAAATCCGCCCCTGCTTGTTGGCAGGACCTGCCAGATAGGTGATGGTGGGCTGTTTGGTGATGGGATTGATGAATTCTATGGCATCGCCCACCGCATAGATATCTTTTTCCGAAGTTTCCAGGTGGGAGTTAACCTTAATGCCTCCGGTTTCCCCGGTTTCAATTCCGCAATCCCGTGCCAGACGGCTTTCGGGCCGGACGCCGATGGAGAGGATCACCATATCGGTTTCGATGGTTCTGCCGCTCTGAAGGGTTATGATGATCCGCTCCTGACCGTCTGCTCCCTTCTGTCTGCTGAAATTGCTGACTCCGTCCTGAAGATAGAATTCCACATCCTTGGTTTTCAGATGCTGATGAACCTGGGCGGCCATCTCATAGTCCACCACATTCATCACCTGCTGGGCCATTTCCACGATGGTGACATAGAGTCCTTTTTCGTGCAGGTTCTCCGCCATTTCCAGACCGATAAATCCGGCACCCACGATCACCGCTTTACGGGGATTGTGTTCCTCAACGAAGGTTTTAATGGCGTCGGTTTCCGGCACAGAACGAAGGGTGAAAATACCTTCGGACTGGATGCCCGGAATGGGAGGCTTCACCGGTTCCGCACCGGGAGAGAGCACCAGCTTGTCGTAGCTCTCCCGGTATTCTTCCCCTGTTTCCAGATTTTTTACGCTGATATGCTTCGATTCCGGGTCTATGGATGTTACTTCGCTGCGGATTCGTACATCAATATTCAGATTTTCCCTGAAGCTTTCGGGAGTTTGAACAAAGAGTCGATCCCGGTCCTGAATCACATCGCCGATGTAGTATGGCAGACCGCAGTTTGCGTAACTGATGTACCCGCCCCGTTCGAAAATAACGATCTCTGCATCTTCCTGAATTCTCCGCAGCCGTGCTGCTGTGGTTGCGCCGCCGGCCACGCCACCGATAATTAGTACTTTCATATATGCTCCTAAATACATATGCGGAAAAACTGATATTAGTGGTAATTGTAGGGGGGCGGTGGAATTGTGTCAACAATATATATAAATATATATATAAAATTATATCGAAAATACTTCCACAAGTTCGGATAGTCTGCGGCTCAGGGAGTTGAGTTCATCGGCAGCGGCTGAAAGCTCCTCGGCGCTTGCGGTGTTACTCTGGGTTACCGCAGATATCTGGTCAATCCCGTCAGTTATCTCGGAAATCTGTGAATCCTGATTCTGCAGTACTCGGCGAACCTCATCCAGTCTGCTGTGAATATCTCCTGTGGACTGGGCGACTTTCACCAGCACGGAATTGCCGTTTTCGATCCCGGCCTTTACGCTGCCGGTCAATTCGTTATTCCTGGAGATCAGATCCCTGGTTTCAGCCACGGCGTCCGTGCTTCTGGCGGCCAGATTCCGCACTTCTTCGGCAACAACAGAAAATCCTTTTCCATATTTACCTGCCCGTGCGGCCTCCACGTTGGCATTGAGGGCAAGCAGGTTGATCTGGAACGAGATGTCGTCGATGGTTTTGGTGATACTTTGAATATCCGATGCCGATTGCTCCAGCTCCGCCATGTTCCGGATGAGCTCATTGTTCATTTGAGTGTTCTGTTCCACCAGCTGCCGGGCGTCCCGGGAAGCTTCGGCAACCTTGTCGGCGCTGCGGGTGTTCTCACGGGACCGGGTGCGGATCTCATTCAGGTTTGAGGAGATCTGTTCCAGGCTGGCCGCCTGCTCACTGGCGCCGCTGGCAACCGTCGATGCGGATTCTGAAAGTTCGCCGGCTGCAGAACGGCTGTTTTCCGTTGCATTGCGCACCTGATAAATGAGATCGCTAAGGCTGTCCCGTGTCTGGACGAGCGCACGGGCGAACCTGTCATCCGGTCCCTCGGCTTGTATTTCCTGTTTCAACTGACCGTTTCCCATTTCCATCAGTAGCTGCATGCGATGGTCGAGCATTCTGCTGAGTTTGATGAAACTCGATCTGAGTTGACCGATTTCGTCACTCCGTGTGTTTTCAGCCTGAATCTCCGCCAGGGCTCCCCTGCCGAGAATTGCTGCGGTGTCGGTGACCTCCTGTAGAGGATTGCTGATACCCCTTCTGATATACACAAGAACCAGCAGACTGTAGACCAGGATGAATCCCAGGATAATAAATTGACCGGTAATAAGCGATGCCACCTTCCGCTCATTTCCCTCCTGCATCAGTACCACCGCAGCATTCATATCCCCCAGCAATGAAACACTCAAAGAAGAAAGCGAGTTCAGAGCTGCAGTGTCCGGTAGTTCTGTGTTTTGAGATACCCGGGAAGGTTCCGAAGATCTGTTTTCCCGGCGGCTTTGAAGAACGCTGTCGGCTTCCTGCCGGTAGCGCTCCCATTTTTCTGTCCCTGCCTCCAGCGCACTGAGAATTTCCGGTGTGAGTGCCCCGGGAATACTGCGATAGCGTTCCATGCTCAGATCAAGGGGAATTTGTCCGCCGTCACGAAGGGCGGTAAGGCTTGCATGAAAAACATTTCTGGTATTCCTGTGAGATTCCAGCCACTGATCTTCACCACTGATAAGGTAGTGAAACAGCTCTTTGGTCATTCTCTGTGTCAGCATTCTCTGACGGCCTGCCATGTTGATCAACACTCCATCGTCGGCCTGCTGACGGGTAATGCTCAGCGTAAGAATGACCGTGGCAAGGAAAAGCAGAATGTATCCTGATAAAATGGCGAAAAAGCGTGTGGAAAGACGCTGCATTCGGTCCTCCTGATGCACATATTGTAGTAAATCAGAGTATTGAGGTCAAAAAAACGACTCCTGCAGCTGTGACGGTCCTTGTGCGGGTTCTGTGAGGGTGTGAAATGAGTGTGTGACGTGAGCGGCTGCTATGCCATGGGCACCGATCCCGGAGGGCCTTGCCCCAATCAGGGAGTGGTTTATTTCCGGCTGTAGAGAATATCCAGAATTTTGTTCCGCTTCTCAGGCAGAGCAGGCAGGTTCATGATGTAATCCACAATCCGGGACGTGCCGTTGGTGATCCCGGCCTTGCGTATGCGGGATATGGTGGAGTCGAAGAGTTCGGGATGCTCAAGAATTTCGTTAATCTTTTCCATCATCAGCCTGGGCTTGGTGATGAACCACCCCAGCTGGTTGTTCACCACAAAATCCACGTTTCCCTGTTCCTGGCCGTAAAGCCGCTGGGTGAGGATCAGCGGTTTCTGAAGGAGCAGGGCTTCAAAAATCGTTGCGGGCCCCGCTTTGGTGACAATTACATCCGCCATGTTCATCAGCTCATACATGAAATTCACAAAACCGAAAACATGGATTGATGCCTGGGAATATTTTTCGGCAATTTCCTGTACCCGTTCGTACTGGCTGATATTCCGGCCGCATACAAAGACGATCTGGGTGTCCAGCCCCGCCCGGCTGATGGCCTCAAGGTATTTTTCTCCCCGGGGAAGGCCCTCGCCTCCGCCGGCCATGAGAATCAGCCGCTTATCACGGGAAAACCCGTATTCATCCCGGAGATTGAGGCGGGTTTCCCTGTCCAGGGGGCGGTTGAATTTTGAACTGAGAATGGGGGGAAGCTGGACCACCTCCCGTTTTCTGGGAAGAAGCATGGGGGGCATGCCCAGCCAGCGTATGGAGGTTCTGGCCTGCTTCTCCGCCCGCTGGGAAAAAACGATCATGGGTGCAAACTGGCGGTAAAACCACAGGGGATGGCAGGAAAACGGATCCAGAACCACGGTGACCACCGGAATATCCAGCCGCCGGGTCTGCCTGAGTGCTCGGAACAGGGGCCTGGTAAGAAGAAAATGAAGGTTCACCACCCGGGTGATCCGGTGCTTTCTGATATATTTCCGTAAAAACGGTACCGAGAAAAAGTTCATCGCCTTGGTATGGAAGTTCATCACAAAAGGAATGTTGGAAACCTGGTAGATAATAGACCAGAGAAACGGCAGGGTGAGGGTGGAAAAGCGGTAACCCCGCTCAACCAGGGTTCTCTGGATCTCGGAACCGTTGTCGGGAATGCCGTCGAAGAGGTGAATTTCCACTTCTTCCGGGGAATATCTGAATTCCAGTTCGTTGGCCAATGCCCGGGCTGCGGAAATATGCCCGCCTCCGGTGGATAAATACAGAAACAGGATCCGTTCTCTCGTCTCGTTCATTGTAAAAGACTATACCACAGCAGGGGGAGGCTGTCTTCATGAATCCGGAGCTTCTTTCCCCCTTGGCGGTTCTGTTCATGAACCTTTGTTCAACTTGACCATTGAGTTTATCGTCATTAGTATGGTGTCTCTGACCAACCGTACCCTCGTAAGGAGTAAGTTTTGTATAAACCAGTAGATCCCAGAGTGAGTTTTCCCAAGATGGAAGAGGCCATTCTCAAATTCTGGGAAGATAAGAGTATTTTCCAAAAATCAATAGATCAGCGAGAAGACGCGGAAGAATTTGTTTTTTATGACGGACCTCCATTTGCAACGGGACTTCCTCATTTTGGTCATTTTGTCCCGGGAACCATCAAGGATATTATCCCCAGATATCAGGCCATGAACGGCAAAAAAGTTCATCGCAGATTCGGCTGGGACTGTCACGGGCTTCCCGTTGAATATGAAATGGAAAAAGAGCTGGGAATTTCCGGCAAAAGCCAGATTGAAGAGTACGGAGTTGCCGAATTCAACGAAGCCTGCCGGGGAATTGTTCTCCGCTACACCGGTGAGTGGGAGCAGACCGTAACCCGGATGGGACGCTGGGTGGATTTTGAAAATGACTACAAGACCATGGATCCCGACTACATGGAATCCATCTGGTGGGTGTTCAAGCAGCTGTGGGAGAAGGGGCTCGTCTATGAAGGGGCGTACATTCTGCCCTACAGTCCCAAGCTTGCCACACCCCTGTCGAATTTCGAAGTGAATCTCGGCGGATATAAGGACGTACACGATCCTGCCATCACCATCAAATTTACCGTAACAGGTGATCAGAACGGAAAGCTTCCCTTCAGCGGTAAGGGTGCTGCAGGAAACGGCAAGCTCTCCCTGCTGGCCTGGACGACAACTCCCTGGACCCTGCCTTCCAATCTCGGGCTTGCAGTGGGGGAAGATATTGACTACGTCCGTATTTCCGACGGCGATGAAGAGTTCATTCTTGCCGAAAGCAGGCTGTCCCATTACTACAAAGATGAAAACGATTACCGCATTCTCAACCGTCTGAAAGGCAAGGACCTGGAGGGCTGGCAGTATGAACCGGTATTTCCCTATTTCAAGGATCTTCACAATGAAGGCGGATTCCGGATCCACATGGGTGATTTTGTAACCACCCAGGACGGTACGGGAATTGTACACATTGCTCCGGGTTTCGGAGAAGACGATTACCGTGTTTTGAAACACAGCGGACTGCCGGTGGTTGTGCCCATCGATGCAGAGTGTCAGTTCACCGATGAAATTCCCGAATACGCAGGGCTTTTTGTAAAAGACGCCGACCGGCCCATCATCAATGCCCTGAAGGAAAACGGGAAACTTGTGCGAAGGGAAAACTACCTTCACAGCTATCCCCATTGCTACCGAACCAAAGCGCCTCTCATTTACCGGGCCATTTCCTCATGGTTTGTGGATATCGAAAAAATCAAGCAGATCATGCTGGATGCAAACGATGAAATCAACTGGATACCCGGACATCTGCAGAAGGGAAGGTTCGGAAAATGGCTGGAGAATGCCCGTGAATGGGCCATCAGCAGAAACCGTTTCTGGGGTAATCCTCTGCCGGTCTGGAAATGCGAAGAATGCGGTCATACAGAATGTGTGGGAAGCCGCCAGGAGTTGAAGGACAAATCCGGTGTGATGGTTGAAGATCTCCACAAGCATTATGTTGATGAGATCAGCTGGAGCTGTTCCTGCGGGAAGGGCGAGATGAAGCGGATTCCCGAAGTCCTGGACTGCTGGTTTGAATCAGGCGCCATGCCCTATGCCCAGAACCATTATCCCTTTGAAAACAAGGAATCCTTTGAAGCAAATTTCCCGGCGAATTTCATCGCCGAGGGTCTGGATCAGACCAGGGGGTGGTTCTACACTCTCACCGTTCTGGCCGCCGCCCTCTTCGAGAAGCCGGCGTTCAAGAATGTGGTGGTGAACGGACTGGTTCTGGCTGAAGACGGCAGGAAAATGTCCAAGAGCGAACGGAACTACTCCGATCCGGTGGAAATCATCGGGACATACGGGGCGGATGCTCTGCGTCTCTTCCTCATGGACTCTGCTGTGGTCCGGGCTGAGGATCTCAAGTACTCCGACGACGGGGTGAAAGAGGTGCTCAAATCGGTAATAATTCCCCTGTGGAACGCCTACAGCTTCTTTGTCACCTATGCGAATATCGACGGCGTACAGCCCGATGCCGCCCCGGAAAACCCCACCAATCCCCTGGACCGCTGGATTCTCTCTGCTATAGAAACCCTGGTGGAGGAAGTCCGGGCGAACCTGGACGCCTATGACCTTCAGCGTGCAGTGGATCCTGTTGTAAAATTCATCGACCAGTTGAACAACTGGTATATCCGCCGAAGCCGCCGAAGGTTCTGGCGGAGTGAAAACGACGACGACAAGCTTGAGGCGTACTCAACCCTGTATGAGGTGCTGGTGAAGCTGGTGAAGGTGGCTGCACCCTTCGTTCCTTTTATCAGTGAGGAGATTTTCCAGAATCTGAAAACCGACGGCATGAGCGAATCGGTGCACCTCTGTGATTTCCCCCAGGTTAACAGCCGGCGCCGGGACAGTCTTCTTGAACACAAGATGGCCATAACCCAGCAGGCTGTGAGCATGGGCCGTGCAATCCGCAGCCTTCATAACCTGAAGGTCCGGCAGCCTCTGAACGCCATCCATCTGGTTACCAAAAACCGGGATGAAAAAAACATTCTCATTGAAATGGAAGACATCATCCGGGAAGAACTGAATGTGAAGGAAGTGATCTTCCGGGACAACGAGGAAGATCTGGTGGAATATTCCGCCAAGGCGAACTTCCGGGTTCTGGGAAAGGAACTGGGCAAGGATATGAAGGAAGCCGCCGGAAAAATCGCATCCCTCAGCCCCACCGAGATTCAGAGCATTCTGGACGGGAACACCCTGAGCATCGATATCAGCACCAGAAGCATCGACCTCACCGTGGATTCGATCATCGTTCAGCGGGAGGAGAAGGAAGGACTGAAAGTTCTCAACGAAGGAAGCCTTACCGTTGCCCTGGACCCTGTGGTTACCGAAGAGTTGAAACAGGAAGGCCTGGTGCGGGACCTGGTCCGGGGAATCCAAAATCTCCGAAAGGAGAGCGGCCTGGAAGTTACCGACCGGATTACACTGGTGGTGAACGGGGATGATGAACTTCAGGAATCTCTGGAGGCTCACAAGGAATACTTCCAGAGCGAAGTTCTGTGTGACAGTCTGGAATTCAGCTCCGACTCCCAGCCGTCCCAGGTCAATTCCGGAGAAGTTTCATGTACAGTAAATCTGGCAAAAAGCTGAATATTCTGGCGGCATTCCTCCGGCAGGTCATTATCCTGCCGGCGGCAGCTGCCTTGCTCCTCTTTGCAGGCTGTGTAAGCACCGATCTGCCGGGGCTTCGGGATGAAGTCTCCCTGCCTGCCGGTGTTCCTGGGCTTGAGCCGGCTCCCCATTTCACCCTGCTGTCCGCTTCCGGCATCGATGTTATTCAGCTTGAAATTGCATCAACTCCGGAAGAGCTGCTGAGAGCGTTTCTGCCGGAGAACATCGACGACAGATCGCTGAACCTTATCCGGCGCTACTTCCGTCGCCTGGTAATCGCATTTCCCCGGCGGGGTATGCTTCCCGGCGAGGGGCCGGTAATTTTAGCCGGTCATTCGGTTCCCTGGTGGATTCTCCGTTCCCAACTGAAGAAAAACGGCTTTGAAAAGCTGCGCTTCCACGGTCCCGACGGGCGGGTGACCCGTTTTGTCATGCCCTCCCGGGGCATCGGCAGCATGACGGTGATGAAGGTCGGCGCCGGAACCGCAGCCGTCACCATCGGTACCCCGCTGAATGCATCCCCGTCGGAAATTCTGGCTGAACAGGAGAGAATTTCCTCTGTTCGCTCTATCATCCAAAGCAGCAGCCGAACCTCCCTTGCCGCTGAAGATCAGTACATGAAGAACGGTGAAAATTCTCAACTCACCGAAACTTCCGGGCAGTCTGACACATCCGGTCAGTCTGATACCGCCGGTCAGTCTGAGACCGCCGGTCAGTCTGAGACCGCCGGACAGGTGGAAATTCTCCAAAACCATATCGGGGAAATTCTCCGGGAGGATCAGTTTCTTCTGGGGGCAATCGGTTCAGGCAGTGCCATGGGCGGAACCGGGATGGCAGGCGTTACCCCTTCAAGCCCTGTACCGGGTTTTCTGTCCCTTGACCCGGGGCTTCTGGACTCCATGTGGATCGGGCTGCACCCCAAGGGCGAGCTGATGGGGATGAATGTGCTCATCATGAGCAGAGGGGAAGGCCGGGCCAGAGCCCTCAGCGGAGTGCTCCGCCTGCTGCTTTTGCGTCAGCTCAGAAAGACTCTTCCGGGTCTGGACGAGCCGGAGTACCGGGAGCTGATCCGGATGGAACGCCGGGGTAATGTCCTGATTATTAAAGATTACCCCCTGAGCAGCGCTGCCCTTCTGAACTGACCGGCTGACCGCCTCCCGATCCCCGGGTGGGGAGTGAAAACGGCATGAATCAAGGAGATATAATGATAACCGTAATTGATTATGATGCAGGCAACCTCCGTTCGGTGGAAACTGCCCTGGAACATCTGGGGGCCTCCTACCGGGTAAGCCCCGACCCCGCAGATATTGCAACTGCCGATAAAATTCTCTTTCCCGGGGTGGGTGAGGCTGCCCATGCCATGGCGGTGCTCCGAAAGCGGGGCATTCCCCAGGCCCTTACCGAAGCGGTGAAAAAGGGAACTCCTGTTCTGGGAATTTGTATCGGAAGCCAGATTATTCTGGATGCCTCCGATGAAGGACCCACCGAATGTCTGGGTCTGGAAGCCGGCCGGGCGAAATACTTCAGCAGCGAATTCCAGGCCCACGGCATTACCGGATTGAAAGTGCCCCACATGGGCTGGAATCAGGTGCGGGTGAATGAGTCCCATCCTTCTGCCGGGCTGTTCAGGGGCATTCCGGAGAATTCCAGTTTTTACTTTGTTCACAGCTATTATCCGGAGCCCCGGGATGCATCGGTTCACCTGGCGGAGACCGAATACGGTTTTCCCTTTGTTTCCGCCTACGGCAGGGAAAATCTTATTGCATGTCAGTTTCATCCCGAAAAGTCAGGTCCTGCAGGGCTGCGGCTTCTGGATAATTTTATCAGGAATTTTTAGAAAGCAGATGGTTTCAACGGAGGATTCACATGCTGGAAAAACGGGTAATCGTCTGTCTGGATGTCCGGGACGGCAAGACGACCAAAGGAATTAAATTCAAGGGCAATGTTGATATCGGCGATCCGGTGGAGATGGCCCGGGATTATTATGAACAGGGCTGTGATGAACTGGTGTTTTATGATATCACCGCATCCAGTGAAGACCGGGGCATATTCATCGACGTGGTTGAAAAGGTCGCCAGGGAAATTTTTATCCCGTTCTGCGTGGGCGGCGGCCTTTCAGGGATTGAAGATATCCGGAGGGTAATATCTGCCGGCGCAGAGAAGGTGAGCCTGAACTCACAGGCTGTGAAAAATCCGGAGATCATTTCCCAGGGGGCGGCAGTATTCGGCAGACAGTGTATTGTTCTGGGGATGGACGCACTGAAGGATGCCGATATGCCTTCGGGCTACCAGGTGGTGATTAACGGAGGCCGGACCCGTACGGGAAAAGATGCCCTGGAGTGGGCTCTGAAAGCCCAGGAGCTGGGAGCCGGCGAAATTGTCCTCAATTCCATCGATACAGACGGCGTACGCAACGGCTATGAAATCGAGCTCACTTCCATGATCAGCAAGGCGGTGGACATCCCCGTGGTGGCTTCCGGCGGGGCGGGACGCCCTGAGCATCTCAGCGAAGTACTCACCCGGGGGCATGCCGATGCGGCTCTTGTTGCCAGCATGGTTCACTACGGGGACTTCAGCATCCATCAGATTAAGGATGCTCTCAGGAAAGACGGAGTGGCGGTGCGCATCCCTGAAGAGATACTGTAGCGGAATATCTTGTCCTAATGCAAAAAAACCGATATATTTATCTGGAAACTACTTTCTTATATATTAAAAATGTTATATAGTATAACGGAGAAGAGAAATGCCATATTATGATTACGAATGTAAAAGCTGCGGGCATGAGTTTGAAACCTTCCAAAGTATGTCCGATGCACCTCTTCAGGAGTGTCCGGAATGCCGAAAAGAAAGCCTGCGCCGGCTCATCGGCGGAGGAAGCGGTGTGATATTTAAAGGCAGCGGTTTTTACATCAATGACAGCCGGAACAAAAGCGGCGGAGACCAGGGCGGCGGCAGCAAGAATGGCAGTTCCCAGAGCAGCCCGGCAGCCAGCTCTGCCAAATAGCCGGATATTGACGCGATGTGGCTGCGTCTGAGGAGAAATGAATGAGTAATGTTCAACAAGTTGATTCCTTTGATACTTCCCGGGCGGAAGAATTCGCCGATGCCAACTGTCCTGAAGACGTGATGGCCGATGCAGCGCAGAAACTGAAGGTGTGCGGGCATCCTGTGCGACTGAAGCTTCTTTGTATGATCTCCCAGCATGCCGAGCCCTGTGTCAGCGAACTGTGGGTCTGTCTGAATCAGCCCCAGCCGGTGGTGAGTCAGCACCTTGCAATTCTGAAAGACAGGGGCATTGTACAGTCGGAGGTGAAAGGCAACAGACGAATATACTCCATTGTGGACCCCTTCATTGACCGTCTGGTGAGCAGTATCAGGAAAAAAGTGGATGAAGTGGAGATGGAAGATACGGCTGTGGAAGCCTGACCCTCCGCTTTACAATCCCGACCTTTCCGCTGTACTCTTCCCTGCATGAAAAGACAGATGCAATTTACCCTGGGGGAGTTCACCACCCGCCTCAGCCTTCATGAAGATGGAGCTGAGCTGCTGAAAAATCTTGGTAATCCCCTGCTTCTCATTTGTGACGAAAACACCCTGAACCTGATTCACTCCCATGGCCTGCTTCCCCCGGGTACCGAAATGCCTGAAATCCGAAGCGGGGAAGATCTGCAGGGACTGTCAGAAACCTCCCTTCCTTCCCCTGAAACTCCCCGGGCTGCGGTGGTCCTTCCCTCCGGAGAGTCGGGAAAAACTCTCGCCAATGTTGAATTAATCCTGAAAACCGCCTTCTCCCTGGGCTTTGCACGTGACAGCTGTTTTGTGGGGCTTGGGGGCGGAGTCGTCACCGATATTGCCGCATTTGCCTCCTCCCTGTTCATGCGGGGGAACAGACTCGTGTTGATTCCCACCACCCTTCTTGCCATGGTGGATGCGGCGTTCGGGGGAAAAACAGGAATCAACTATCACGGCTATAAAAATATGGTGGGCAGTTTCTATCCTGCAGAACAATTACGTGTGTACCCGGGGTTCCTCAAGGATTTGCCCCGGCGGGAATACCTCAGCGGTCTTGCTGAAGTGATCAAAAGCGCCATGCTCGACGACGCCGAGCTGTTTGCCTTCATGGAAGAGCAGAGCACACCCATTTTGAACCGGGAACCCGGGGCTCTGGAATATATCATCTGGAAAAGCCTTATGGTGAAGGGCCGGGTGGTGCTTGCAGACCTTCGGGAGGGAGGGCTCAGAGCCCAGCTGAATCTGGGACACACCTTTGCCCATGCCCTGGAGGCGGTGAGCGGGTTTGGTCTGTGGAGTCACGGTGAAGCCGTGGCGTGGGGGCTTCTCCGGGCCCTTGAGCTGGGCAGAGTTCTGGAAATAACCCCGGATTCATACATCTCCCGGGTGGAGGCCCTTCTCGGGACCTACTCATACCGGCTGGATTCAAGCGGCTGTGCCCCGGAACAGCTGATCAGCGCAATGAAAAATGACAAAAAGAAAAAAGGCGGAAAGGTGGGTTTTATTCTCCAGCGGAATTTGTGCGAAACCCTCCAGAGGCCGGTGGAAGACGCAGACGTTCTGAAAGTGCTCAACTGAGGGGCTGCAGCCGTATGGGCCGGAGCTTAGTCGCTCCCGGGAAGCCTGGCAGCCTCCTCCCTGTCGCTGAGACCGGGAGTGCAGGGGACAGTATGGATAGCCCCCGGATGATTCCGGATAAAGGGAATCAGTCTTTGAAGTTCATCGGGCAGCAGCTTCCCGAACCAATCCGGATCTTCCCTCCTCCGTTCTGCCAGTCGACTGCGTTTCTGAGCAGAGTAATTCCTTTCCTCCAGCAGGGATCGAAGGAGATCAATATCTCCGCCTGAATATATGCACTCCCCCTGTTCGTCACCTGAAGCGGAAAGACCGACCTGGGCCAGCAGGACGGCTGCGTCCCTGTCGCCTCCCATAATCCCCGGCAGAGCATCATAGAGCCGGGCCAGGGTAATCCAGGGATCGGGGAATGCGGGATCCAAAGCTATTGAACGAATCATGCTGTTTCTCACCTCATCGATCTCCCTCAGGGCGGCGAACACTCCCTTCTGCTCCCCCAAGGCCCCGGCGGCAACCCCGTACCAGTACCAGGCCCGGGATGAATCGGGAGAGAGTTCAAGGGCCCGGCCGGCCCAGTCCAGGGCCGTTTCGTAATCGGCAATGAGATCATTTTTCGAAAGATGGCTTCCCTCCAGTCTGGTGCGGTTCACCATTGCCCAGGCCTTTCTCCACAAAAGCTCAGCCCGGAAAATTGGGGCGTCCCCATTCCGGCTTTCCGGCACCGGAGAACTCTCAAGAATGCGGATTTCCTCAAAGGCAGCGGGGTACTTTCCTTCCCGGATCAGCCCGTCAATATGTTCGAGGGGCCGGTCTAGCTGTTCCAGGGGCTGCTCTATCTTTTCGTGGGGCTCCGCAGGGGACTGGGCGGATAGATGCCCGGATGCACAGAGGCTGATTACAAGAACGGAGGCGAGAAGAGCTGATGTGAAACGGGCGGGATTACAGTTCATCTAATAACTGCGAAAAGCGCCGGTAGAGCGATCCGCTGAGCTCCTTCAATTCCGGAATTCCGGGGGGCAGGGTGTCTCCGCCGCCCTGGGATCTCACCGCCTCCAGGGCCGCAAGATCATCAAAGAGGGAATCCAGGCTGGCTATGCTGTCGCTCATTGAGATGCTGAAATTCTTCACCGATTTCAGCCAGTACAGTCCCTGGTTATCAGTATAGAGGGTAATGAAACCCAATTCACGATCATTTTTCTTCACCGGACTGATCCCTGGAAGATAGTTGAGAAGGCTGCTTACTTCCTCGGGGAGTTCCCAGGGACTTACCTTTGCGGTTTTGGGCCAGTGTTCCCGGAAATGGGTTTCCGGGCTTAAGACCCGGGCTATGCCCAGGGCGTTGCCAAGGCGTTCCTGTTTCAGA
Organism: Salinispira pacifica; assembly: GCF_000507245.1. Taxonomy (GTDB): domain Bacteria; phylum Spirochaetota; class Spirochaetia; order DSM-27196; family Salinispiraceae; genus Salinispira; species Salinispira pacifica. The sequence goes on from NC_023035.1 coordinate 864,088, forward strand.
AAGATATATTTCCGGTAGTGCACCATTACCCGAAGATCCCGGTGGGGAGGTATGAGCTCCAGGTCATCGCGGTGGGCAAGGGAAGACAGTTCTCTCCAGCTCAGTTCAAGGATCTTCTTTTTCCCCTTAAACGGTTTGAGGGGGAATATCTGCCCGCCGATGCGCACTTCCATTCCATTGGGGCTGACCTGATCCTTTGCCGTTCCCTGACTTCCGCTTCCCCGGGACGGCCCGGCATAGGCCGGCGGTTCCGCCGATGATTGCGACCATGGGTCTGAAGCATCTGTGGTGCGGATTTTCCGGCGGCCGGTAGCTCCGGAGGTAGTTTTTCCCCGGGACGCTTTTGTGCCGGTTTCCAGTCTGCGGGCAAGCTCTTTGTTTTTTTTACCTTTTTTACCGCCGCCGGAATTTTTGTCCAGCTGTCTGGCCAGGATGCCGGATATTTCCGGAGATATCCGTTTTAGCCACTCTGCTTTCAGGGGGCTGACGCTCCGTGCGAAGGTACGGCTGGTTTTTACTATTTCGCCCGCCACCATAATATCCGGAGTCTCCCGGAACATCACCGAGCCGGGGTGGATTTCGATCCTGTCAGCGGTGAAACTTTTGTAGGAGCTGCGTCCGGTCCGTACGCAGATGAACTGTACCAGTCCTGTGGAAACCGCACAGAGGTAGGATGCCAGCATTTCCCCTTTCAGGGGAAAGGGGGGGGAAGGCACGGGCATTCCCATCTCGCCCACAATTTCGCCGAGCTGGTCTTTCACATTGGCGATCTCCGCCATGATCTGTTCATCCAGATAATAGCGCTGACAGAACTTTTCCTTGTTCCGGCTGTCCAGGTAGGAGCGAAGCATTTTCAGATAGCTCACGAAGTCCCCGGCCTCGTCCCTGAAATGATGGTGGGCGTTCCGGGCCTCGCTTTCCTCGCCCTGGGGGAGGAGAAACGGATTGTTGGTGGTGAGAAAGCTGGTTGCGGTAACCACATGATCCAGCACATCAGGATAGCTGAGCATGGCCTCCACGATCATCCGGGAATGCCGGGGCAGCAGGGGAAAACGGGCCATCCGCTGGCCGATCCGGCTGAGACTGCGCTCATCATCCAGGGCGTCCAGCAGGTTGAGGGTTTCAACTGCGCTGGCGATTCCGCCCCTGCCCGGGGGAGAGATAAAGTCGAAGGACTCAAAGTCCCGGATACCCAGTTCGGCCATGCGGAGAACCACTTCCGAGAGGTCGGTGCGGAAGATCTCCTCCTGGGTGAATTCCGGACGGTACTGAAAATCCTCCATGGGATACAGCCGGTAGCAGGTTCCCGGCCGGGTTCTTCCCGCTCTGCCCCGGCGCTGGTTGGCGGATGCCTTGGAGATGGGTTTTTCCACCAGACTTGAGGTGAAGGTACGGGGGTTGTAAAAGTTCATTTTGGCCAGGCCCGAGTCGATCACCGTGGTGATTCCGTCGATGGTGATGGATGTCTCGGCAATATTGGTGGCCACCACAAGTTTGATTTTACCCGGCGGAGGCGGAGGAAATACCTCATCCTGCTCCTCCTTGCTTAACCTGCCGTACAGAGGGAGAATATAGAGCTTTTTCCGGAACGGCTGGGAGTAGAGGGCGGTTATGGTGTCTTTGATGATCCGTTCGCCGGACAAAAATATCAGCATATCTCCAGGCCGCTTCTCATCAATCACATGCCCCACAATCTCTACAATTTTCTGTACCAGTACCTCATAGTCACCCTGAACGGCAGGAGGGGCATAGATGGTGCTCACCGGAAATGTTTCTGTATCGATACGGACAACCGGAGCCGAGGCGAAATAGTCGGAGAAGATATCTGCATTGATGGTAGCCGAGGAGATGATCAGTTTCAAATCCGGGCGGAGCTCAAGACTCCGCTTCAGCAGACCCAGGATGAAATCGATATTCAGACTCCGCTCGTGTGCCTCATCCACCATGATCACCGAATAGCGGCTCAAATACGGATCGGCCTTCAGTTCCTGGAGGAGAATGCCGTCGGTCATCACTTTAATCCTGGTATCTCCGGTGGTGGTGTCATGAAACCGCATTTTGTAACCGCAGAATGCCTGTGCCTGTTCCCCCAGTTCCTGATGCAGCTGTTTCCGGATGTAGTCGCTGACGCTCACCGCCGCAATCCGTCTGGGCTGGGTAATACCGATCACACCCCGGCTCTCGAAGCCCGCCTCATGGAGGATTACGGGGAGCTGGGTGGTTTTTCCGCTGCCTGTGGGACTCTCAACCACCACCACCTGGTGATCACGGAGTGAGCTGAGAATTTTCTCCCGCTGCTGGTATACCGGCAGGTTTCGGGGATTCATATGCCTTCCTCATGGGTTCGTGCAGTCCGCTCGGATCCGCTGATACGGGAACAGAAGCCATCGGCCCCGACTCATGCCGGAGCCCGCGGCAACTATATGTTTAAATCTTTTCGGGCCTGTTCCAGGGCCCGGTCAAGAGTAATACCCTCAATGCTTTCCCGGGTGAGCAGATTCTTGTAGTTTACCGTATCTGATGATATTTCCGCTTCCCCGGCAATAATTCCCAGGGGAATGCGCTTCTTTTCCGCATAGCTGAATTGCTGACCCATCTTCTTGTTCAACGGAAATATTTCCGTACGAAGTCCGGATGCCCTCAGCTTCTGGGCCATTCGGGTGTAATTACCCAGATACTTTTCATCCATCATGAAAATCAGAACATCTGCGAACCTCAGGGAGGATGGCGTGCTGTCGTCTGATTCCTGGGAATTATTGCGCTCAAGTTCCTCCATGGCCGCCATAAGCCGGTCAAGTCCGATGGAGCTGCCGACTCCCTGAATCTCGGTTTTGGTGTAAAGGGAGGCAAGGTCATTGTATCGTCCGCCTGAGCATACCGAACCGATTTCCGGCAGCTCATCCAGGAAGGTTTCGTACACGATGCCGGTGTAGTAGTCCAGACCCCGGGTGATGGACGGGTTAATATGGAAGAAATCTCCCATGCCGATTGCATCCGCAAGCTGGAGAATCTCTCTCAGTCTCCGGCTGTGCTCCGAGGCTCCGCCGGCAAGACGCTCCATCTTATCCAGGGTTTCGGCATTGCCTGCTTCGCTGTGAATGAAATCGAGAATCTCAGCGGCAGGGCCTGCTCCGGTTATTTCTGTGAGATTCTCCCGGGTTTTTTCGGCCCCCAGCTTGCTCAGTTTATCTACGCTTCGCAGAACATCTTCACTCTTGCTGCCGACTCCCAGAGTCCCGAGGAACTGATTGAAGATTCCCCGGTGATTAATGTGGAATTTCACCTTACGGATTCCCATATCTGAAAAGTTCGCGTACATGAGCTGGAGAATCTCGAAATCCGCGGCCGGGCTGTCCACGCCGACAATATCAAAATCGCACTGCATGAACTCCCGGTAGCGCCCTTTCTGGGTGTTTTCTCCCCTGAAGACCTTTCCGAAATGATAGCGTTTGAACGGCAGATAGAGTTCGTTCACATGTGCGCCCATGAAGCGGGCGAAGGGAACGGTAAGATCGAAGCGCATGGAAACATCCCGCTTGCCGTGGTCCTGAAAGCGGTAAATCTGCTTATCCGTTTCACCGCTTCCTTTGCCCAGTAGCACTTCGCTGTACTCCAGAACCGGGGTGTCGATGGGAACGAATCCGAAACTTCTGCAACTGTCTTCGATGCTTCGGAGAATGTTCCTCCGAAGGATTTCCTGATCCGGGAGAATATCCCGAAAACCTTTTAAAACTCTGGGCTGTATCATGCCAAAGAGTCTAATAAAACAATTGGGGATTGTACATAGCGGCCGGTTTGCAGCTAATCCGCAGCTGGCTAATCCGCAGCTGAAGGACGGGCAGCTCCTTCACGACTGTTCCGGGGCGGGTGCATCAGCCGCAGACATGCAATGTTTCCGGGAGGACCCATCCCAGCTGCCCCGGGGGATTCAGGGCATTAATAAAGCCCAGGCGCCATCCATGGGGCAGCCTGCGAAGGTGAAGGGGCCGGGTAATCAGTAAGCCTTGCGCCATCAGTTCCCTCCGCCTGCATCCCTCAAGCAGGGGCGTGGAGGGGGTGAGACAGGGATGGTGGTGAGCCGGGAGTGTCGGCGGGCAGAGGATGAGATTGGTGAAGGTTCCGTCGCTCAGGTAGCCGTTGCGGGTAATAATAATTTCATCAAAACCGGGATATTGCCTGTGAAGTTCGCTGAACAGCCGACGGTCGGCAACTTTGCTGGAGTATTCAGCGTCGGGGAGTTCCACCGCCGCCGCCCTGCGGATCTTCCCGGGCTGGAATTCCCTGATTTGAATGTCCAGATGGATGGTGTCCGGGTCTTCCTCCCTCTTGTTTGGCGATGCCTCCTGTACGGCGGGGGCGTATTGCAGACGAATCCGGAGGCGGCGGGGGCTACCTCCGTGGATTTCTCCTCGGAGTATTTCACCCTGGAGTATTTCACCCTGCCGGCACTGCCGGGTTATGGTGCGAAGAAGCAGGCCGGGCTCCGGGGCGGAGCCGGGAAAGAGGGTTCGGGTCATCCGCTCCATGTGCCGGTGAAACAGGGGAATACTCAACTCCTTACCCGACCAGAGCCCCAGCATGGTCTCCAGGAAACCCCGTTCCGGTTGCATTTTGTCAACTAGTTGAATTTCTGAATGGTTCTCTTTCATTCTGCCGTCCTTCCCATTTTACCCTTGTCGCTTCCCGTTCCCCGTCACTCTATTCATTCCGTCTCATCATTTCCATTTCAGCGCACTCTACCCATTCCGGCGTACTTTTTCTATTCTCCGGATCACTCTCTCTATTCTGTATCAGCGCTTCTCCAGGGGAAGTTTCACTTTGGCCTGGAGTTCCGAATATTCATCCGCTTCATTGCTGTAGATTGTAATCCCTCCGCCGCTTCTGAACAGCAGGGGGGCAGATGGTTCCCCGGGATCGCCGTTCCAGCTTGATCCCCAGGGCTGTTTTTCCCCGGGGCGTTCCAGATACCGGATCATCACTCCGGAGTTCAGATTGTATCCGTCGAATATGCCGCATACCCCGGTGTAAAACCCCCTGGGCGCACCCTCCGCCTGGGCAATAATCCTGCAGGTTTCCCGCTTGGGCGCACCGCTCACAGAACCGGCTGGGAGGAGGCGGGCGGTCATGTCCCCCAGCCGCCGCTTCCAGTCCCCGGGAAGCAGGGCACTGATTCTGCTTGATATCTGGATCAGGCGGCCTCCGTTCACGGGTATTGCATCGGCATAGCGGAACCGCTCCACCTGAATATCCCGCCCGACCCGTCCCAGGTCGTTGCGGAGCAGATCCACCACGGTAATATGTTCAGCCCGTTCCTTTTCATCCTCAAGCAGGGTTTTTTCAGCCCTGTCCAGGCTTTCTCCTTCGGGCACCAGTGACGTGCCTTTCATCGGGTAGGTGTATATTCTTCCATGGTGGGTCTGCACAAAAGTCTCAGGGCTGAAAAGGAGAAATTCCCTGGGCATCTCTTCCGCCGCCGCGGACGGATCCTGAAGAAATTCCCGGGGAAGCCGTTCCGCATTCATGTAAACCCGGTAGGGGGCGTGGACCCGGTAATACAGCTCCCTGAGTCTGATGGTTGGGTCCGGCTCCAGAAGAGTGGGGAAGGTGAGATTGCAGAGAAAGGAATTGCCGGCCTTCATTTCGCTTTGCACCAGGTGAAAGGCCCGGGAATAATCCGCTCTTGATATGAAGCGGGGGTTCAGGCTAATATTATCAGACATATTCGCAGATACTGTGTGATGCCGGCTGTAGTCGTTACTCCTGCCTTGAATGTTGAAGAGCAGAAAACCGCCGTGCATCCGGCTCAGAGGTACTATTACGGGAAACCGCATTTCAAAATCAATTGCGAAGAAAAACGGAGTCCCGGACCGCCCCAGGCGGTTCATTTTATCAATCCAATCTGAGTTCATACGTCAGAAAAGTAGCAGCATGATCTCTGTGCTGCAAGCATGTAAAAGAAGAATTACTACTGGGAGAACCTGGTGTTAGTACGCTACAAGACCTTAGAGAATGGAAAAGCCGTCAAACAGGCGGAAGTGTATACCAAGACTGAACATCATATCCGCCTGTCAGACGTTGACCACGATGCCATCAAAATCATCCGTCGTCTGGAAAAGGCCGGTCACGAAAGCTATATTGTGGGCGGTGCAGTCCGGGATCTGCTGCTGGGGAAGCGGCCCAAGGATTTCGACATTGTCACCTCGGCGGAGCCCAATCATATCCGGAAGCTTTTCAGAAATTCCCGGATCATCGGGAAGCGCTTCCGCCTTGTCCATATCTTTTTCAAAGACAAGAAAATTATCGAAGTTTCCACCTTCCGAAGTGCCGATTCAAAGGGCTTTAATAATGTTTTCGGCGAGATCGAGGAAGATGCCCTCCGACGGGATTTCTCCATGAATGCCCTCTATTATCACCCCATCAGGGAGCAGGTGGTGGATTTTGTAAAAGGGTATCCTGATATCAAGGCCAGGAGACTGAAGGCCGTAATTCCCCTGGGAAGGATATTTGAGGAAGATCCGGTACGGATCATCCGTGCCATTAAATACAGCGAAAAAACCGGGCTGAAACCGGGATTCAGGCTGAAGCGGAAGATGCGTTCCCAGGCGGAGCTCCTGAAAGGTGTTTCCTATTCACGGCTTACCGAAGAGATTTATAAAATACTGGGAAGCGGATATGCCCGTCCCATTTTTCAGTCGCTGTTTGATCATAATATTACAGAATACATTCTGCCGGGGCTGGATCAGTTTTTCCGGGGCAGGGATCAGACCCATGCAAATAACCGGAAGGTGTTCTTCGAACATCTGGGAACCCTGGATGATATTATCAATAAACAGCGGGAAACCCCCAGAAGCGTAATGATTCAGTATCTGGTGCGGGATTTCGTCATGCGCATCGGTCCCTGGAAGGCCCAAAAGCGGATCCACTTCCCCGAAGTGTATTCCGGTATCAAGGATATTCTCAAACCCATGGTTCCTGCAAATAAGGACGTTGAAGATGTGGTTGTGACCCTTATGCGTGAGCGTCAGGAAGCGCTGGGAATTCCCAAGAAACGAAGCCGCCGCCGTCGGAGAAAACCATCTTCCAGACGCAGCTCCGGCTGAGTTCTTCAGGGGATTCGCTCCGCGCATCAGTATCTGCGACCCCATTTCCATAGCCTGCATTCTGATATCTCCTGATATACAGTGCACCAAAGCTTGTGAAAACTATCTATTTCGAAAAACTCTACCGTACTGGTGGGGTCGGGCATTTTTCAGGCGCTACATATGTTGGGTTTTGTTGGAAAAAGTGGTGCTTCACAAGCTTCTGTGCACTGATCTCCTGACAAACAAAAACGGCGGCCCGAAATCAGGCCGCCGTCTTTCTGTTCAATGTTTTCAGATTATCCTTCAATCCGCTCCAGAATTCTGGTCACCTTTTGGGTGTAGTTTGAGGGGTCCAGTTGTACGGTGGTCTCAAGAAACTCCTGAGCCTCCTCCAGCCTGTTGTCCGCAAAAGCGTTTACGCCCATTGCATAATAGGTGAGGGCTGCGGTGCTGCCTTTCTCCAGCGCTTTGCGGTAATTCAGTTCCGCCAGGGTGTAATTGCCTCTGTCGTAATTGATCAGACCCAGATAGTAATAGGGGATGTGACTGATGTCCCGGCGGTTAATGGCTATGAGGAAATTCTCTTCCGATGAATCCAGGTTTCCCGACTCGTACTCGGCAATTCCCTCTTCAATCAGCTCCCGATAGGTTTTCTTGTTCTGGAAGTACTCCAGGAAGCTGTTTTGAAGCTCTTCCTGATTCACCCACTGGAAGGCTGAGTTATACACCCGCTGGGAGTTGGTTTTCAGGTCCGCCCGGGGATCCATTGCCGAAATTGCGTCCCAGAGTATGCGGTTGTGGCTTCTGTTGTCCGTGTTCACCAGATAATTGATCATTCCCCATGCTTCCGGGTAAAAAGCCTCAATCCGGTCTTTGGCCCCTTCCACATCTATGGCAAGTATTTCTTCGGGGGTGAGGGCTTCGTTGCTGCGGCTGCCGAAGAGAATTTCCTTCAGGGTTTCCAGCCATGCCAGGTTTTCCCGGTTATTCACAGCCACAAAATTTTCGTTGAAGCGGGCTTTTTCGAAATACACCGCAAAGCCTTCCCTCAGCCACAGGGGCGGGTTATCTATAAAGGCTCTGAGAAACTGGATGAATGCCTGGTGGGTGAAGCTTTCATCAAGATCTTCCCCGTCCTCCAGGGCTCCCACAAGTTCCGAACGGCTTACATCGCTGTAATGCAGGTACACAAACTCGTTTCTTGTCTCATCGATCACCCGGTTCAGATAGCGGTCGTATGCGCTTTGTCCGTTGAATATCTGCACTTTCATTTTGAAATCAAGGCTGTCCAGCTCAAAATGAAAATAGTCGTTGAACAGATCCAGATATGCTTCCAGACGCTCAGCTGCCTGATCAGCATGATTTTGACTGATGTGTGAGCGCACGCGGTAGTGGTCGCTTTCGGATACAAAAGACTCCTGGGCCCAGACACTTCCCGCTGCAGTCAGCAGTATGAGCAGAATAAAGATACTCTTCTTCATTGTGTACCTCCGATTACAGTATCGAACACGGCAATATTGCAGGTCAAATTTTATTATCTTCCATGCATCATATCGGCAGAATCCATGAGAAACTTTAGCTGATGGGGCATATCGCCTCAGGTTTTCCGTCCGGATCGTTTCCTGCCGGATTTGGAGGGTTTTCCCTGTCCATCATTCCGGGGTTCCTGAGGCGCTTTTTTGGATGCTTTTCTGTCCTCCGGGCTTCTGAACTCATCGATGCTGTCGATGGAAACATGAAGTTCCTCGATAATGATGCCCGTATACTTTTCTATCTTCTCAATAATATAATCATGCAGGCTGTGGAGACTGGTGGCCAGTTCGTAGCCGAAGGGTACTGCAAGTCCCACATCGAGAATGTATCCGCCCTTGTCCTGGCGCACAATAATTTTGGTAAGCCTTACAGAGTTCAGTTTTTCCTGCACGCAATGGAGAATCATCTGGCTCAGAGCCGCCTCGGAGATGCTCACCATTCCCTTCCTGCTGAATTCAGGCCGAACCACCGACTTCTCGAACTCCGATTCTCTGGCAAAAACCCCCAGTCCCCGGCGGAAAAATACCTTGATGGAATCTGCCATGATTCTGGGATAGGTTCGTTTCACTTCAATGGCGGGGACAGGGATTACATGCTTTCCGTGATGTTTCCGGAAATGGATTGCCGTCTCGATTTCATCAGCAGTGGCGATATCTTCTATCTGGATGGTCTTGGACGGGGGCGGCAGCTGGAGAGTACGGCAGATTTTTGCGATCATTTTGGTGCTTGTACCGATAATGAGAACCTTCTTGGTATGACTCTGCTCCAGATAATGTTTGACTTCCCTACGGTGTTCTTTATCGGTGAACAGGGCGGTTTTTACCGCCGAGAGGTACGCCTTTTCCTTTTTTGCCGATTTTCCCGCCACAATGCGGCTGTTCTCTATGAGGAGACCGTCATCCACAATCACCGGAATCTTGTACTTCTCCGCAATGAGTCCGGCCCGAAAGCTTTTTCCGGTACCGCTTTTGCCTACCAGGGCAAAAACCTTGAGTCCCCGCACCCTCCACATTGCTTTGGTCCATGCGCGGTGAATAGATGTAAAAATGCCCTGTGAAGCCATATGCCCTCGCTATTGTTGTCTTTCTCTTTACATTATATAACACTGATATGCTATTATAATGCACATTATTCGCCCTGGAGTGTAGATGTTCAACACGGTCAATCCGGTTTTCACCTCGGCTCTGCTGAGCTGGTTCGCAGCACAATTTATCAAGACGATTCTCAATGCCATATATAAGCGCCGACTTCACAATGCAGCGGATATCATCGCCAGTCTCATGTGGCGCACCGGAGGAATGCCTTCAAGCCATTCGGCCCTGGTGACCGCCCTTGCGGTGAGCACCGGGATTCTTGAGGGGATCAACACCACTCTGTTTGCACTGTCTCTGTTTTTCGCAATTGTTGTAATTCGGGACGCTCTGGGTGTCCGTCTGTCCACCGGCCGTCAGGCTCAGGCGCTGAACAGGCTGGGCCGGACCCTTGAGGCCCGGGAAGAGATAGAATTCGCTCCGGTGAAAGAGGTTCACGGTCACACACCTCCCGAGGTTCTGGCGGGAGTTCTCCTGGGCGGAGCCATCGCTCTTCTCACAAGTCTGATGGCATCATGAAAACGAATGTAAATTCTCTGGCCAGTCCGCTGTTCTGGACCGCACGGATCCTGCCTGCGGGGTTTCTGCTGCTTATGCTGGCGTCCCTGTTTTTCCTCTTTCCCGGAATCAGTTCTATGGAACGGGGGGACGGGTCCCGGGATCAGGGAAATATGCTCATTATTGAAGTGCCCGGCTCAACCGGTCCGGCTTCTGAGGTGCTGGAAGATTACGGGGTTGAAGGTATTCTCCACCGCGGTAACGCCACCCTGCAGTTTAATAATTTTTCCGGCACCGAAGTGATCCGGTTGACCGAGCTTCTTCTGCGGAATTCTCCCGAGGATCCCAGAATTCCCCCCTACCTTTCGGATCTGGCTGGAGTTTTCCAGGCCTCCCGGCATGACGGCGGGCTGTTGTATGTGGTTCATGATGATGAATCTGTGCCTGATCCGGATGCCCTTTCCCGTCATCTTTCCCGGAACGGAATTGCCAATTTCATCCATGTGGATAAACGTCTGCCCCCTCTGTTCGGTGTGCTCATCTGGACCATTCTGTTCATCCTGGTTCTGATCTACAACGATGGACGCTTCTGGACGTTAATAGCCGGTGCGGTTGTGTTACCTCTTTTTTCTGTACGCATACCTATCCATTTTTCCCTTCTGATTATCTACTTCATTGCCCTCAGGGATCTCTTTCACCGCCAGGATCTGGAATATCAGAGGGCACTCAACAGGAATGAAGCCGGTGAACCACGGCAGCCGGGCCTCCCGGGGCTTCTGAAATATTTTCTCCGTATGCTGTACAGCCAGCACCCGTATCATCTTTTCTGGATCGCCGGCCTGGGAGTAGCCATACTTCTCTCAGCGCTGTCTTACTCCAGTCTTGAGAGCATCATGCTCATTCCCCTGACGGCCGCCGGCTTCTGGGTACTTCTGGGCGTAATGAATCATCACCGGCACATGAGTACCCAGAGGGAACATCCGCTGTTCTTCACCCGGGGGATTACCCCATCCTGGGATCAGCCGGGCCGGAAGGAACGGATACTGGTAATCGCGGCGGTCCTCATTGCGGTGAGCGTTCCGGTAGTGTTCCGGGTGAATGCCGCCGGTTTTCCGGTCACATTTATTTCCGCAGAAGTCACTGGCAGTCTGGAGAACCGGTCAGATACAGATGCCCTCCTCCGGGAGGTGAAAGAGGTGATGGATCTCAGAGTGGTTAATGAAGACCGCCCCGGGGCATACAGCTCCTTTTCCCCTGCCGGACTTATCCTTGCAAACCGGGCATATCAACAGGCCTTCCCCTATCTCGCCCTGCGGCAGAGCGATGCACAGCAGGCTGGAAGGTACCGGGACGGCCGTGTTCTTCTCAGCCGATACCGGAGAGTTGAGGACGGCGAACTGGAATCTTATGATGAGGTGGTGCTGGAGATCGGCCCCGGCTGGCTGGAAGAGCAGCTGGAAGTGATGGCAGACAATTCCATGCTTCAATTGTATAGTGACGGAGAAAGATGGTATGATGTGCGCCCGGAAAGTTCCGTCCCGGTATTTTCCCGGGGCTGGAGTCTGATTCCCGAATTAATTCTTCTGCTGCTTGCAGCCTTTCCATGGATCAGCAAAGCCCGGTTTACGGTTATCAGCAGAATAATTCACCGCCTGAAAACCGGAAGCGGGAATACATCCCGGGGCGGGAAGAGTTCCCGGAACAGATAGAACTTTTTCCGGCTCACTGAAAACCGGGGGATACGGGCCCCAATTTCCGTCCAGAAAGAGGTGATCGTGATAGCTCATGATAAGGGTATTAAACCCTATTCAATAATAGCGCCGGACTTTTCCCGTCCGGTGTGGTCTGCATCCCTGCCGTATCATGCAATAGTCCCTTTGCTTCAGCATCAGGGTGTGGAAGCCCTTCCCCTGGTGAAAAAAGGCGACCATGTAAGAGAAGGTTTACTCATCGGCCGCTGTGAAGAAGGGAAGGGGGCGGCAGTTCATGCACCCATCCCCGGCGTGGTGGAGGATGTGGTGGACATGAATCTTCCCAGCGGGGAAGCCTGCCGTGGTGTTCTCATCAGGCTGGAAGGACAATTTGATTATCTGGGAAAACCCCGGGAACCCCATGCCTGGCAGGACCTCAGTCCCCTTGCTCTTATCGATCTCATTTCCGAGAAGGGACTGGTGCACATGGACGGGTTCACCGAGCCTCTTGGTGATATGCTCCGGGATATGCGGAAACACAAGGCAGGTTCCATCGTTGTGAACGCAGCCAGCGGATATCCGTTTTTATCCAATGAAATCAGGCTGTTGAAAGAGCATCCGGCAGAAATTGTGGAAGCTCTGAAAATTCTGTCCAGGATTCTCAGCACCGAGGATGTGTGGCTGGTGCACCCGGCTTCGCACCGCCGCTATATCTCGGAGTTCGGGAAAACCGCCCGCTCCCAGGGTGTGAAACTCCGGCGTAAGCCGCGTTCAGACAAGTATCCCGCCGGAGATCCCTATGAACTGATTCACCTGGTCTCAAAGAAAGAACTCATGCCCCAGGCTGATTTTTCCAGTTCTCCGGTGGCTGTGCTTGCGGTTTCCACCCTGTTTGCCGTATATGAGGCGGTGGTGCTGCGAAAAGCCCTTGTGGACCGGCTTATCACATTGGGAGGCGGAGCCCTGGGGGAAACCCGCACCGTGAGGGTGCGTATCGGCACCCCGATTTCTGCGGTATTTGAAGAGGTGGGCGGTCTTCAGCAGGAAGCGGCCAAGCTCCTGGTAGGAAATCCTCTGCAGGGATACGAAATAGTTGAAGCAAACAGTCCTGTTACCAAACAGGTGACGGCGGTGCTTGCTCTCACCCGGGAGGAACTGGGAGTTGAGCAGGAGAGGCCCTGCATCCAATGCGGGGCCTGTGTTGATCATTGTCCGGCAAACCTGGAGCCGGTGATACTCCATAAGCTTCTCCGTCAGGACAGGCTGGATGAAGCTCTGGAGGCGGGGCTGAACGCATGCCGGGTATGCGGTATTTGTTCCCATGTGTGTCCGTCCCACATTCCCCTCACACAGATAATCAGGGACGGGATGGTGAAAAGCGGCGAAACATCCGCCATTGATGAGTCATCAGAATCAGAACGAAAGGGAGGCGGCCGTGAGTTCACGAATTAATATGCCGAGAAATCTTGCAGCTGCTGCCCTGCCCCATTATTCAGGGGCCATATCCGCCGCCCGGGGGATGTGGATGATGTCTGCTCTTCTGCTGCCGCTGCTGATTTGGGGCGTTCTCATTTTCGGCCTCTACAGTCTGGCGGTGGTTATATTGGCGGTATTCAGTACGCTGGCCGGCGAGCTTCTGGGGATGATCTTCACCCGCAGGTCGAGTTTTACTATTCAGCTGTTTATTGATGAGTTGAGCAACGGAAGTGCAGTGCTTGCCGGTCTGCTGCTGGGACTGATTCTTCCGGTGACGGTGAGCCCCTTCATTCCCCTGATTGCCGGGATCTTCGGCATGGTTGTGGTGAAGTGGAGTTTTGGAGGTCTGGGTGCCAATTGGCTGAATCCGGCTCTGGCGGGCACCCTGTTTGCGGGGCTGAGCTGGCCCGGGGGAATGCACGCCCGGGAGTGGGGCGCTGCGCTTATCTCCGGATTGAACTGGAATCCACCGAGCGGCAGTCTTACTGACATGGCAAGGCTGAAAATGAGCCTTATACAAGACGGGTCTCCCCGGATTTTCCGGCCCATGGAGATGATCGGCAGGGAATTTACCAATGCGGACAGTTTTATCTCCCGTTTTCTCAACGAGCAGATTCTCCTTTCCGGGGGCACCAGACTGCCCGGAGGATATATTGACTACATTCTGGGATTCAAGCTGGAAGGTATCGGACAGACTTCAATTCTCCTCATTCTCCTGGTTTCGGTGTTTCTCTTCGCCCGGGGAATTATTTCCTGGCAGATTCCCACAGGAGGAGTCCTGGCCCTCAGTGTCCTGACTGCGCTGTTCTCCGGGGTGAATTGGGGAGGGGGCTTTTTCTCCGGGGATGTTCTGTTTGCACTGAGCAGCGGAGGGTTTCTTTTTATTCTGTTTTTCATGGCCACAGATCCGGTAACCACTCCCTACACTTCAGGCGGTAAACTGATCTTCGGTGTGGGAGTGGGGGTCCTGGTTTTTCTGTTCCGTGAATTTTCCCTGCTTCCCGACGGATCTGTGCTTGCAGTTCTTATCATGAACATGCTCAATCCGGTGATTATTATCCTCACACGACCCAAACCCTTCGGTTTTGAGAGGAGGGCGGTGAAATGACCAGAAAAAACGGTTACGCAATTCTGCAATTTTCCCTGTTGATCCTTTTTTCCGTTCTGCTCATCCTGCTCATTCTGCTTTTGAGCAGCGGAGTGAAGGATGATACTCTTCTCAGGTATGAACGGCAGGCTCTGGAAACCCTGGATATCGGCGGACGAATCGTGGAAGTCCGCGAACTGCCCCAGGGTCCGGCCAGAAGAATATATATCAGTTCCGAAGGAGATCAGGTGCTTCTCATGGAAGAGGATACCGGGCTTTCCCGCCTGCGGATTCTGGTACATCTGGATGCAGGGGGTTCCTACGCCGCCCACCGCCTGGTGCACATCCACAACCCTCTGGAAGGCTGGTACATGGGAAACGGTCATATGTGGAACCACGGAGATGATCCCTTCAGCCCCCGGCCCAGAGATCCCCAATGGGCGCAGAGGCTGCGTGACATTATCCGTGAAGCGGGAGAGTATGCCTTATGAAGCGGTTTTTCAATAATATGTATCAAACGAATACCCTGCTGTTCACCGTTGCAGGCATAGGTCCGGTGCTGCTTCTTTCCACCAGACTCATCTATTCCCTGAGCATCAGCGCAGTTCTTCTCATCTATACATCGTTGCTCATCCTGATGAATCTCATTATTCAGAATCTTTTTGACGAGCGCTTATGGTATTCAGCACGAATACTCTCGGCTGCGGTGTGGATCAGCATTATAGATATTCTTGTGGGAAGTTTTTTCCCCCTGCTGCGCAGTGACCTGGGAATTCTCCTTCCCATGATCCTGGTCCTGAATCAGAGTCTGCTCTTTCTTCTTCCCGGTGAGCTGAAGCTTCCCGGGGGAGTGAGCATTCCCGGGGACCGCAGAGATCCTCCGGCGCTTTTTGCAGGGCTGTTCGGCTACATTCTTTTACTGAATTTCATTGCGCTCCTCCGGGAACTTATCAGTTTCGGCTCGGTGAACCTCCGGCTTCGCCCCTGGGATCCCCAGCTGCTGCAGACACCCGGCCCCTTTATGCTCTTTTCCACAGTGTTCGGTGCACTCATTCTTCTGGCCTATATCAGATCGGCCATCGAATCCGGGAGGGAAAAATGAATACCGCATCCCTTGTGTTTATATTCACGGTGAGTCTCAATATTTTTATTCTGTACCTGGGGGGCATGGCGGAAACTCTTGCCAGTCCCGTAGGCGGACGGAGCATGATTCGGGACAGCCTCAAGCGGCACTGGCTCTATAAGGGCGGCTATCTGCTGCTGTGGGGAGTTCTGGCCATCCTGATCCAGCGGCTGACCATGATTCTGCCCCGGGGGGAAGCACTTTTTATCAGTTTTTTCACCTTGGCGTATCTCATTCTCCGGTCGCTTTTTATTTTTATTCTCGCCAGAATCCGGGGGGCTGAGCACCGTGAAGATATCGTAAAGGCGGTTGACAGACTCTTCCGTGATCCTGTACTTCTCATACCCGTGCTGATCATCGGCTACTCCAGGATTACTGTGTATCAGAGTCTGATAGTGGTTGTTTCCGCATGGGCCGGTCTGGGAATCGCGTTGCTGGTGTTTGTCTCTATCCGGGTCAAAGTGGATCTTGAGGCGGGAAGACCCCGCCTGAAAGGCAGCAACATGATGATTCTTTCGGCGGCATTGATGGCCATGTTACTGATTGCCCTGGATCAGGCGTTTTTTATCCGCTTCATGCCATAATTTTCAGTTCAGATGTTGAGAGAACCTCTGAGTGCGAGTACAATTTAGAGTTATAGGATAACCGTTCATCGGTACACGTTTATCATGAATCAAACCCAGGTCATTTTCGGAAGCGCACATTCTCCTCCCCTCGGTCTCCTTACGGATGAAATGGAAACCCTGTATCAGAGCTATTACCGCCCCCTTCTGAAAGTTCTCTATGCACACCCCCGTGTGCGCATGGTGCTGTATTTTTCCGGAAGCCTTCTGGAATGGATAGAAGAGAATCACAGCGAATTCATTGATGTGATCGGAGAAATGGTGAAGCGCCGTCAGCTGGAGTTGATCGGCGGCGGATACTATGCGCCGGTTTTCAGTCTCATCCCCAAACAGGACCGTATCGGTCAAATAGAGTTGCTCACAACATATCTTCGCCGGAATTTCGGACGACGGCCCCGGGGCTGCTGGGTTACCGAACAGATCTGGGAGCCGGTAATGCCTTCCAGCTTTAAATCCGCAGGCATGGATTTCGTGTTTCTGGATGAATACCATTTCTGGAAAGCCGGTTTTGAGGAACGGGATTTCAATACTCCCTGCATTACTGAAGATCAGGGCAAAACCATGGTGGTATTTCCCATCTCCCACGATGTCCGGCAGAATTTCTGGAGCATGAGCCCCGACCGGATTCAGAAGAAGATCGAATCGGTGCAGGCAGACCGGGAGGATCAGGTTCTCACCATGATTCACGGAATACACCAGGATGCCGAGGACGGTACCCTGGATCCGCGGATCATTGAGGAGCATATGGAGAAAATACTGGGTCGGCTGGATTCCCTGATCCAGGAAAAAAAGGTTGAAACCCTGCTTCCCGCCAAATATCTCCGGAAAAACCGCAGAAGATCCCGGGGCTATTTTCCTGCTACCTCATTTGATGAAATGCTGGCATACGGCTCCATCAGCGCATTGGAGCGCTATCTCCGGCGAAAAGGCACCATAACCTCCGGCGTGGGGCGCACCGGCTATTATTACGGAAGCATTTTCCGTCAGAATTTGGGCCGCTACTCGGAAGTGAACCTCATGTACGCCAAAATGCAGTTTGTACAAAGCCTGACAGCTCAGATCCGGGGAGACAAATACCGCAAGCAGGCAGCACGTGAAGAGCTCTGGCATGGGCAGACCCATATGCCGTTATGGCACGGTGAACGGGGAGGCGTCTATTTCAATAACTACCGGAAAGAGATATATTCCTCTCTGATCCGCTCTGAGCTGATGACCAGGGAAAAAGGCATATTTGCCCCATCGGTGACCAATTACGATTTTGATATGGACGGTATTGATGAATATCTGTACCAGGGCAATTACATCAACGCATACGTTCACACACAGGGCGGAATTCTGTTTGAGCTGGATTATCTTGCTTCCCCCTGGAATTATCTGGATAACATGGGGCGGTATCCTGAGGTGTACCATGGCCCGGTTCAGGAAGCCCGGGGCTATGACAACTATCCCCGCCGCAGCTTCGTGGATCATTTTCTCAGCGAGGATACGGGAATTCATGAATTCGAACAGATGAGTTTCGAGGATTCCGGCAGCTTCATTGCCGATCCCTATGAAGTTGTGGGAAACGGAAGTGCGCTGAAAAAAAAGACCGAACTATCTCTGAGCTGCCAGGGAATGGTCAATGTTGAGCACGAATCCATTCCCATGCAAATTGAAAAGACCTATTACTTCGATAAAAAATCCATCGTGGTGAAATACCGGATAGAAAACATTTCGGACCGGAAGGCGCTTCAGTATTTCGCTCCGGAAATGAATTTGAGTTTCATATCCAATGACGTGCAGTATCTGCGGCTCTATTCCAAGGTGAATAAAAGCAAAAAAGTTGAAATCGGGCCTTCCCTGCTGGACATTGAGTCTTCCACGGGGTTCATTTTCGAGGATCTGTTCAACAAGGTGAAGATTGAGGTGGATTTTTCCGGGGAAGTCCCGTGCTGGAGCATCCCCCAGATCACCGAGCACCTGGACAGGGAACGGTGGCGGGAAATTTATCAGGCGTCCACAATTATTCCCCGCTGGAAGCTTGATCTTGAGCCCGGAGAGTCCATGGAATGTGATATCAGTCTTGCCTTTTCACCCCTGCCGAAGCGCTGAGGGATCAGGAGAGTTCATCCAGTATGCGGTTCATCCAGGGAGTGATGATGCTGTAGCCGTCCTCCTGGAGCAGCAGGAACTGGAGAAAGGCATCCTGAATTCTTCCCAGGAAGTAGAGACTCTGGGCGTAATAATACCGGGTTCTGAACCCGAGCTCGCCGGTGGGTGACAGACTCAAAAGCCGCTCCAGCTGCCGCCGGGCAATATCATAATTTTCAAGAGCAAAACTTCCCTGTACGATTTCCGCCAGTACTCTGTCACGGCCCTCAGCTTTACTGAGTTCCCGTTCCCGGGGAAGAATATCCGGCAGGGCCCGGGGCTTGCTGTCCAGAGTTATTGGTTCCATCAGGGAGGCAACCGCCTGCCTGGTGTTTTCGCTGATGCCGGTTCTGGATGGAATTTCCACCCCGGAAGGGGGGAGCCTGTCGCCGCTGACAACTGAGGTATTCAGAACCAGAATGGGAAGGGTCTCACCGGATCCCTGTCGCAGGGATGTAAACCCCGAACCCAGGGGCAGTTCCACCGGTTCCGCCAGGGTATTCTGTCCCCGCACCAGAATTTCACCATCTTCATCCGAGGCAAAATCATCCACCACTGCATAATAGTATGGAATTCCCGGCAGCACAAAGTCACTGTAGGACTCCTGACCCGGGGGCAATTCATCAACCTTCTGAGCTGTTTCCAGATCATCGAAATTCAGAATGGGGGATGTGCTCCGGAACAGACTGATATTTCCGTAATTTCCCACCACGTCATAGCTGATTTGGATGGAATCGTCGGAGGGGGATGCTTTGATGGCCGCAATGCCCGCAGCCCGGGATTCCTCGGGAAATGAGTTGATCACCGTTGCAAGTACGGTTTTATTCTGAAACGGAATAAGGAGGGGAATTTCTTCCCCGGTTTCATCCAGTGTCAGCAGGGCGTAATGGTAGGCGCCGTTTTTCCGCAGCTCGTCCACATAGGACTGGGTACCCTCGGGAATATCCTGCAGGGCCATGGCCTCATCCAGAGTACCCGGAAAGATTTCCGAATCGCTGCGGTAGAGACGGTAGCGCTCATTTTCCAGTTCGGGCACGTCGATCCAGGTGAGCCGGACCTTGTTGCCGCTTACAGCGGTGCGGAATCGGCTTACATAGGGAGTGAAGACCTGACTTTCCGAAAGATCCTCTTCGGGCAGTTCCCCGGATTGGGCTGCAGCAGGGAGGACGATAAGCGCAGTCATCATAAGCATGAGAATAATCAATTTTTCTGCGGCGGCGTTTGCACTTTTCATTGCTTCTGTTACAATAATCGGCAATTTCCCTGTTGTCTATATGTCTATCTCCGGCTTTATGACCGGTTTACTGCGGAAATCTCATATATATTATATTTTAAGAGAGGAATACATGCTTGAAGAATTGCAAACACCCATAAAAGAGCTCCAGAGCTTAATCTATGACACATGGAGGTCTCTTTGACTCGGATGCACTGAAAGAGGAAGTGGCCCGGCTTGAAGGACAAACCTCCGATCCCGAGTTCTGGAACGACAGAGCCCGGGCGGAAAAAATCATGACCCAGATCAAACAGATGCGGGACCGGTGGGAGCCATGGGAAGAGATGACCGGGCAGATTGATGATCTGCTGGATCTTTTTGAAATGGCCAAGGCTGAAGGGGATGACTCACTGGAAGATGATATCCGGGCCACTCTGGAGGAGCTGCAGAACCGCTACGATAAGCTGCGGGTTCTTGAACTCCTCTCGGACCAGCATGATCCGGCCAGCTGTTATCTTACCATTCATTCAGGGGCAGGAGGCACCGAGGCCTGTGACTGGGTGAGCATGCTGTTGAGAATGTACAGCCGGTGGATCGAATCCCGCGGATACAAGGCACAGACCCTGGATCTTCAGGAGGCCGAGGGGGGCATTAAATCCGTTACCCTTGAAGTGGACGGAGCCTACGCCTACGGATATCTGAAGAGCGAAACCGGGGTTCACCGCCTGGTGCGGATATCCCCCTTCGATTCCTCGGGCAGACGCCACACATCCTTTGCCTCGGTGTACGCATCCCCGGTGATTGATGATGAAATTGATGTGGATGTGGCCCCTGATGATATCCGGGTGGACACCTACCGAGCGGGAGGTGCCGGCGGCCAGCATGTGAATAAAACCGATTCAGCGGTGCGGATCACCCATTTGGAAACCGGCATCGTTGTCCAGTGTCAGAATGAACGGAGTCAGCATAAGAACAAGGACAGGGCGATGAAAATGCTCAAGTCCCGTCTGTATGACTATTACAAGGCGAAGCAGGAAGAGGAAAAGCAGGAGAATGCGGCGGAAAAACTGGATATCTCCTGGGGATCCCAGATTCGTTCCTATGTTTTCCAGCCCTATACAATGGTGAAGGATGCCCGGACCAAAACGGAAACCGGCAACATTCAGGCCGTCATGGACGGCGGTATCGATGATTTTATCGAGTCCTATTTGAAAATGAAATGGGATGAGAGTCAGTAAATTCCGGAGGCCGGAGAAATGAATGTTCTCGTAGTTGACGATTTGCCCTTTATGCGCATGCTCATGACACAGGCCGTTGAAGAAGCGGGCTTTCAGGTAGCCGGCCAGGCGGTAAACGGCAGACAGGCTGTGAGAATGTTCCGGGAAAATCCCGGCCTCTTGACCCTTATGGATATCAACATGCCCGTCATGGACGGTATGAAGGCCCTGGAAAAAATGCTCGGCATAAATCCCCGTGGAAGCATTATTATGTGCAGTACCATAGATCAGAGAACCTTGATTCTCCGGGCCCTGAATATGGGAGCCCTGGATTATATTGTCAAACCCTTCACATCCGAGCGTGTGGAAGACGCTCTGATCCGGGCCCGCCGCAGGGTGGAGCGCGGAGGATTATGATCAGAGCCGCCTGTAGACTTCTTTCGTTATCTATTCTGATATTGCTTGCACCTCTGCAGATCCATGCCCGGGGTAGTGTTGAAACCTTTTCCGGAGAAGAAGGGGACGGCGGTATCCGGGAGCGGCTGGAAGCCGAATACTCCCGAACCTGGAAGGTGGCGGTGCTCCCGTTCATCTCAGATGATACTGATGTACTCAGGAGTATTCCTCTGGCCAAAAGCATGCCCGAGGCGGTGGTTGAAGCCCTCACATATGTAAAAACCCGGAGTCTCAGCAGTTCAGAGCTAGAGGGGTATGAGCATGCCCTTGAAGCTGACTTTACAGCCCATGAGCAGGATGCCCCAGCCCCGGTGCTGGAACAGAACCCTGCTCCCCGGCGGCGGAATCTGGCCATAGAGAGCGTTACCGATCTGCCGACCAGCTATTACCGCTCCTATGCCAGGGGTATGCGGGCACAGCTCCGGTCAGAGGGGAGCGTCCACCCGCGTCTCCTCACAGAAATGTCCGCCCGTTTGGATGCAGACCTGTTCATCGGCGGACATGTGCAGATCCAGGAAGGCTATGCGTTTGTTGATATTATGCTTATCAGTCCCTACATCCAGGCGCCGGAATCGCCGGTTCTCGCATCCCGGCTGTTCAGTATTAAAAGCATAGAAGCGCTGGATTCCATCAAGCAATATATCTCCAGGGAAATAGCCGGTGATCTGTACAATGCCCCTTTTGCCTCCCTTCAAATCACTCTTCCCCGTGAGAATGCTGACATCCCTGCAGGGGAGAATGGAGAACAGCCCGGCGAAGAGGGGATCCGGGCCAAGGAAAACGGCACGGAACCCATTGCTTCAGATACCGGAGAGAACACACCCGGGAAGCGCTACCGGGTGTACGTGGATGATGAGTATCGGGGAACCGCTCCGGCCCTTCTGTCTGTGCTGGATCCCGGTCTGAGGAGAGTACAGGTCTACCTGGGCTCCCGGATGGTTGTTGATCAGAAGATACAGCTTGATGCCGGCGAAACCGCCGGGCTCACGCTGCCTCCTCCCGGAGAACCGGCAGGACGGCTGGCTCTTCACACCATCCCCCGGGGAACACAGGTATTCGACGGCAGCAGTTTTCTCGGGGTTACCCCCCTTCTGCTGGATCTGGAACGGGAAACCCGGTATCTTCAACTCAGGGGCGAAGGTGTGCAGACTTCATATCTCCGGCTCCCCCCGGATGCCGGCGCTGTGCTCAGGCTGCGCCTGCCTCCGGACAGCGTGGACTGGAAGCTGCAGATGCAGAGGGACCGCAGACAGTTTTACGGCGCTCTGGGG
The DNA here is from genome assembly GCF_000507245.1 of Salinispira pacifica. Taxonomy (GTDB): domain Bacteria; phylum Spirochaetota; class Spirochaetia; order DSM-27196; family Salinispiraceae; genus Salinispira; species Salinispira pacifica. The sequence continues at coordinate 886,579 of NC_023035.1, forward strand.
GTAACTCTCGTATCCGGGCTCACATCGCTGATTGCCCAGGGAGTGAACCTGAATCTCAGCGCCGCAGATTTCCAGAGCTGGCCGGAGCAGGATCAGAGTATGCACCGGGTGAAAATATACAGCTCCAGAACGCTGACCTTCACCGCATCAAGCATTGCCCTGCTGAGTCTGGTGTACACCGGCGATCAGCTGATACAGTATCTCCGGACCGCAGAACAGGCCCGGGGAGTGCTGGGATATTGAGTACTTACGGAACCCCATCAAAATATATTGGAAGGCGACATGTTTAAATGGTTCAGAAAGAAGCAGAAACCCGGAGGCCTGATCAGACGGCTTTTCCAACTTGGCCCTCACAGCGAGGGATTTTACGAGAAGCTGGAAGACGCCCTCATTGAAGCTGATATCAAGGCTTCCATCGCCATGGAGATATCCGATGAGCTGCGGAATTCCTCCCAGGCTGGCAAGCTCTCCTCACCGGAAGAGTTGAGATCCTTCGTCAGGGATGTGATCAGTCAAATGATTCTGACGGTGAACCTTGATCCGGAAAATAATGATAATGCCATCTATCTGGTGCTTGGGGTGAATGGTGTGGGTAAGACCACATCAATGGCCAAACTTGCCCGGCGCTGGCTGGATGCCGGGCGCAGCGTCAGCTTTGCCGCGGGCGACACGTTCCGCGCCGCCGCGGTTGATCAGCTTGCCGTACACGCCGGGCGTCTGGGAATCAAAATATTTCAGCAGGGACAGGGTGCAGATCCCTCAGCGGTGATTTTTGACGGACTGGAGAGCATCAAGGCCAAGGGTGAGGGAATTCTTCTGGCGGATACTGCCGGCAGAATGCACAACAAGAGTCAGCTGGTAAAAGAACTTCAGAAGATTGACCGGGTAATCCGCAGCAAGGTGGATGACCCGTCCTACCGCCGTATTCTGGTAATTGATGCCACAACAGGCCAGAACGGCATTCAGCAGGCCGAAGTATTTCACCAGGCTCTGGGGATCGACGGCATTATTCTCAGCAAGTATGACTCACGGGCCCGGGGCGGCCTTGCCCTGAGTATCAGCAGAACTCTCGGAATTCCCTTTGCCTACATGGGCACCGGCGAGGGCTACGGGGATATTAGTCCCATGGATCCTGAAGCACTGGTGGAAAGCATCATGTCCGCCATCGAAGGGTAATGGGATTGGAAGGTAACGAGTGAAGGGGAACGAGTAAAGGATAATGAGTGAAGGGAATCAGGTGAACGGCAGACAGTCCAGGGGAAGTCAGCTCATGGGGCTTCGGTTCCCCGCAGCTCTGAAATGGGTCTGCTCAATGCTCATAATTCTCACCGCCCGCCCCGCTGTGGCTCCCCTCCAGGGCCAGGAGCGTCCTTCAGAGGATGATGGTGAACCTCCCTATGTGCTTCCCCGGGAGTACTCACATCTGCCCTCCGGCCTGTCGGAGCTGGAACAGGTTCTGGGGGAAATCCCCCGGGGGTACGTCGAAAGCATCTTTTCCGCTCCGCGACCCTGGGTGACCGGACAACAGCTTCGTTCCCCCAGGGTGAGGACAGAAATGCCGGATATTCCGTCCCGGGCTCCTGAGGTCGGGACTCCCGGGAATGATGGGTATCTCCTGTTGCGCCGGGAGTGGGAGCTGGATCGGGTCCCCGGATCATTGAGGGCACGGTCCCAGCAGTTTTTTTCCACCTACCGTCTGATGATGCTCCACCTCTATTCATCCGCAGGCGGCGGAGGATCAGCCGGGGAGTATCTTGGAACCCGGGTGAAGCTGTATGGCATGGAGCGATCCCGGGATACCCTTCCCGGCTCTCAGGAAGCTGCGGTCACCCTTCCCGGAGCCCCGCTTCTTTCCTGGCCGGATTCCCGGGGAGGAACGGCTGCCGGAAGGGATGTGAATCAGCCCAACTCCCCGGGGTTCGTTTTGGAAACGCTGCTACTTTTGGAGCTTCATTACTCGTCTCCGGGATGGCTGGAGTTGTTTTCGGAGAATCTGTATGACAGCTCCTTCGGCTTCCTGTCCCAGACCAGATGGGAAAACGGCCGGATCCGGGAATTTTCCCTGGCCCGGGACAGCGGAAGAGGTTTTCGGGAAATCATCCGGGATGAGCACCGGGATATTCTCAGTCTGCGCCGCTATGATGACGGCGGGAGGTTGGAGTTCCGGGATTCCCTGAATTCCATGGTCGAAGTTCGCTATAACTCCCAGGGAATGCGCATAGAAGAGGAGAGCTTTCCCGGGGGAGGCAGCGAAATCCGGCGGTATCAGGATAATAATCTCCTCCTTTCTTCTACACGTCTGTATCCCGACGGAAGAGAGGAACAGCGGATATTCAGCTACAGCGACGCCGGAGATATCCTTTCAGAGCGCTATGAGGGGCCTCTGGGGATGCTGGAAACCAGGTACCGCTATAATGGAGGCGATCTCTCGGAGGTGATAAGCACCCGGGACGGCAGCATTATCCGGAGAGTGGAGTATGAAGAAAACGGGCGAACGGAAACCCGCTATGTCAGGGGAAATGCAGTACTCCGGGTCTATTTCGAAGGAGAGAGGCGGATGTATGAGGAAGAACTTGTGAATGGTCAGGTGGTCCGCCGCCGGGAGTACGGCGAGGCATCGGGAGACGAAGGGAATGATTAGACCGTCCGGACACAACAGGGCAGGAAGACGCGGATTCAGGCGGATGGAGTGGATTCTGTTCATCGCCGGAAGGCTGCTGAAAAGCAGGCGAAAGTCCCGGAGTTCGGTTACCGCATCCCTTTCAATTCTGGGGTTGGCGGTGGGTGTTCTGACCATGATCACCGTCATCTCGGTGATGAACGGTTTTCAGATGAACACCATTGAAGATCTTATTGAGCTGAACAGTTTTCATTTAAGAATTCCCTCTGGAAGCGCAGATGACCAGGGAGAAGTGGCCTCACTTCCGGATCTGCCCTCTTCGCAGGAGCTGGAAGAGCTTCGGGGTGTTTCCATGGCCTTTCCGATTATTGAGACCCAGGCCCTGGTGCAGGGATATTTCAGCGGTACCCAGTCCATTATTCTCAAGGGTATCGATCCGGAGCTTCTTTCCCGGGACGGAGAGTTTGCCCGGCGCCTGAAGCTTGAGCAGGGCACACAGATTCCCGGGGACTCAATAATCCTTGGAAGGGAACTTGCCCGTTTTCTGGGGGTTCAACAGGGAGACTATATTCAGCTGACCGGTCTGGGCGGCGATTCCATATCTTTGCGGGAGCCGGTGAGCATTGAGCTCCAGGTCTGGGAGACCTTCGAGAGCGGATACTATGAATTTGACCGCAACTGGGGCTTTATCAGCCTGGAAACCGCCAGGGAACGTTTTCAGGCAGGCTATCGGATGGAGATGGCGGTGAAAATCGATAACCGGTTTGAAGATATCCTGGTCATGCAGCGAATTCGCTCCCGCTTTCCCTCCCTGGGTGAAAATTCCATTATCAGCTGGAGAGAATTCAACCGGAGTATTTTCGGGGCTCTTCGGGTGGAGAAGACCATGATGTTTTTTCTGGTGGGTCTCATATTTCTGGTTGTGGGTGTGAACATCTTTCAGGGGCTGAGGCGGTCGGTACATGAACGGATGGAGGACATCGCCGTTCTGAAAGTGATGGGCGCTTCAGATACGGATGTAAGAACGATTTTTGTATTCGAAGGGGTGCTCATCGGGTTGTTGGGAACCCTCATCGGGCTGAGTGCCGGCACCCTCATATCCGCCAATATCAACAGAATTTTTTCTGCAGTTGAGGCCGCAGTGGCATTTTTGAGCCGACAGACCAATTTCAGCATATTTTCTCCCAGCTATTTTTATCTGGAAGAAGTGCCGGTGAGCATTATCCCCGGTGAACTGATGGGAATATGCCTGCTCTCTTTTGCAGCAGCCATGATCTCCGCCCTGGCAGCTTCGCGGCGGGTATCCAGCCTCAAGCCCAGAGAGGTGCTGAATGATGAATAATCCCTTTTCAAACGGCCGCATCGAACAGGCCCGGATCAACAAGGAGTAGATGAGATGAACGGTCAATCATATTTGAGTGTTGAAGGATTGGAGAAGCGCTACGGTAACGGCAGCAGCGGGATTACCATCCTGGATAATCTGAACATGGAATGTTCCAGGGGAGAGATCACCATTATTACCGGTGAAAGCGGGTCGGGAAAAACAACCCTGCTCAATATTCTGGGGGGACTGGACAGCGCCGACAGGGGAACGGTGACCGTGGAGGATATCCGGGTCAGTTCCCTGAAGGAACAGCAGCTTTTTGCCTATCGCCAGCAGAAGCTGGGCTTCATTTTCCAGTTTCACCATCTTCTCAGGGATTTTTCGGCACTGGAAAATACCATTCTCCCGGCTCTGATTGCCGGGGAACGGCGCCATGAAGCCGAGTCCCGGGGCAGGGAGCTCCTTGACCGGGTGGGCCTGGGCGAACGGATGGATAATCTGCCCCATCAGCTTTCCGGGGGGGAGCGGCAGCGGGTGGCGATCACCCGGGCACTGATCAATAACCCGGCTCTCATACTGGCGGATGAACCCACAGGCAGTCTGGACGAAGAGCGCAGCCGGGAGGTTGAAGATCTTCTTTTCGATCTGGTGCGCAGCCGGGAAGGGACCATGATTATTGTAACCCACGATCAGCGTCTGACTGCCAGAGGGGACCGTTCTCTCCATCTCACCAGGGGGAGGCTCCAGCAATGAGTTCCCCGCGTATCGGAAATCAGAGACCCCCGGGCGGCGGAGGCAGACTGGGCTTTCTCGGCTCTGTTACACTCCGCTTTCTCTTCGGCTCACGGGGATTCAGCGAAGGAAAGTCCCGGCGGGGGAGCAGTTTCCGCAGGGTCCGGGGAGGAGTGATCGGGATTACCCTGAGCCTCATTCCCCTTGTGGTGGTGTTTGTAGTTGCAAACGGAATGATCAGCGGAATTACCGCAAGATATCTTGAGACCGGCAGTTACCATATCCAGCTGGTGTCCCGGGGAAGGGCTGGAGCCGAGACTTCCCGGGTCCAGGAGGAAAAAGCCCTGGAGTATACCCAGGTGATCGGTGCATACCGGGAGGTGCAGGGGCTGGGACTTCTTGCCGGAGGAAAGGGCCACAACGGGGTTCAGATCCGGGGAATCGACCCTCAGCTGTATGAAAAGGACCGGGGCTTCCGCCGCTACATGGAAGTGAACGCCGGGGAGTTCAATCTTGAAGAGCCCCGATCCATCGTTCTGGGGCAGAATGTGGCCAATACTCTGGGACTGGAACCCGGCGACCGGGTGAGGGTAATTACCGCCAGGAGCGACGGTTCACGGGGGCTGCTTCCCAAGGTAAGCGCCTTCACCGTTACGGGTATTGTTTCCAGCGGGTACCGGGAACTTGACGCATTATGGGTGTTCATGAGCAGTGAAGACGCCATGTCGGTAATTCCTCCGGGGGAGGCACGGGAAATAATCGGGATCAAGGTGATGGACCCCTTTTCCCTGGATCCCCAGGCGGGGAATCTCAGTTTTATCGATCTGCCGGACAGCAGCACAGCAGACAGGCCGGGCGAAACTCCGTTTATTTACCGATTTCGGCAGGGGCTGGATACGGACTGGAGACTCTACACCTGGTTTGATCTTGAGCGCAGCCAGTATATGAGCTTCATTACCACCAGAAATCTGCTCCTGTTCATTATGGTGCTCATCGTTCTGGTTGCCGCAGTAAATATCAGCTCCGCGATGATCATGCTGGTACTGGAGAAGCAGGAGGAGATCGCCGTCCTCAAGGCCATGGGGATGCCCAACTCCCAGCTGATGGCGGTGTTCGTTGCCGCAGGGGGAATCACCGGTACCATCGGTACCGTTCTGGGGCTTTCACTGGGAAGCCTGGCGGCGTATAATGTAAACGGGATTGTCAGAATCCTGGAATATATTGTGAATGCCGCAGGGTATTTGAAAACCCGTCTGATTTCTCCCAGGGATGTCTATATTCCCTTTGAGCTGTTTAATCCCGATTTTTATCTGAGCAGTATACCGGTGAACCTGCACCCCGCCGATGTGCTGATTATGGCAGGCGTATCAATTATGCTCAGTGTGGTAATGTCCCTTCTTCCCGCCCGCAGGGCCGTTCGGCTGGATCCCATTTCCCTTCTGCACCGGCATTGAGCATTCCAGAACCCGGAAAGGAACGGGGGAAAATCCCGAGGAGCATACATGTCAAATTCTGAAGACAAAAACAGCCCGAATCCTGAAGAAGCCGCCGGAACCGGAAGAGATGAGTCGGCTGCTTCGGAGAGCGCCGGGGTCTGCGAGATCTGTTCAAGCGATGAACATATTCTGGTACTCCGGCAGATGCTGGGAAAAAAAGAGCGAACGGTGAATATCTGCACAAACTGCGCTTCCATTCTTGGAATAGAACGTCCCGAAAGCGGGATCCGGCCCCAGACCGGCGATCTCCTCACCGCCGTACTGGATCCCGGGGGCGTCGGGCCCAGGGACAGCAGGGTCTGCGATTCCTGCGGCATCAGCTATGCGGAGATCCGCCGGCAGGGACTTGCAGGATGCGCCCGCTGCTACGATGTATTCAAGAGCGAAATTACTGCGCTGCTTCGCCGGGTAACCAACCGCAACAGTCACCGGGGCAAGCTTCCCCGTCGTCTGTGGAGGGTAAAAAGCCTGCTGATTGAAAAACCCGAGCTGGAGCTGGAGCTCCGGCGGGCTCTTGAGCAGGAAAACTACGAGCTGGCCGCCAGGCTGAGGGCCGCCATCGCCGAGCTGGAAGGGGAGGAAAAGCCCTCAGGCCGGCCACTGAGCCATGGGGCGGGAAAAGCCCCGGCAGATGAAAACGGCCGGGAAGATGGAAAAGCCCGGGAAGAAGGAAGTGCCGCGGAAGAGGGAAAACCCCGGGGGGATGAACATGAGTAAGCACGATGATCTATCCGCCGTTCTCTCAACCTTGCCTGATTGGATGACCGGGGAGGGGGATGAAGACGATGTGGTGCTTCTCTCCCGGATGTCCCTGAACAGAAATGCCGAGGAATTCCTCTTTCCCCACCGGATGGACAGTTCTTCCCTTCTCCCGCTGCTGTCGGGATGCGATGAGTCGGTACGGAACATGTACGGCCAATCCCGATCCTATGAGTTGAACGGAACGGATGATCACACCATCACTCTTTTGAGGGAAGAGCTGTGTCTTCCCGAGTCCGCCGATCCCCGGCGGCCGGGCCGGAGATTGTACCGGGACAGTTCCGGCAACAGGGCGTTCCTGGTGAACAGTCAGGATCATTTTTCTCTGCTGAGTTTCATGCCCGGGTTTCAGCCCAACCTGCAGTACCAGACACTGGAGAAAATGGATGACATTTTGGAGCAGCGCTTCAGCTATGCGGTATCCATGGATCTTGGGTATCTGCGAAGCAAAATTGAGCGGGTGGGTAATGGCATTCAGGCTGATATTTGGCTGCATTTACCTGCTCTGTCCCGGTTCGGAAATTTCAGTGAAGTTCTGGCCCACGCCCAGAGAGAGGGAATGCAGCTCAGTTCCTTCGGTTCCCGGGGGGATTCCAGTCTCGGCCAGGTATATCAGCTGAGCTGCAGAGGGGTTCTGGGTGATAATGAGGCGGAAACACTGGAAAAGCTTGCTTTAGTGGTGTTAGAATTTATACATTATGAGAGGGAGTCCCGCAGATCCCTGATGGAAGGCGGAACCCTCGAATTTATAGATGTACTGTGGAGGGATTATGCCGTGCTGCGGCATAGCAGACTGCTCGGACTCAGGGAGAGTTTTGAGCTGCTGAGCCGTCTGTCCCTGGGTCAATCCCTGGGAATCCTGCCCGGAGACAGAGCGGTGAGCAGAGCGTTGTTTTTTCTGACGCAGCCTGCCCACATCCGCCATGTTTCAGGCTCTGAAGGGGAAGGGGAGGAGTCAGAACAGACGGTGGATGATTTTGCCCGGCAGCGGGCCGATATCTTTCGCCTTGGTCTTTCCTCCTGAATCCCTGAATAATTCCGCCTCAGTAACCGATTATGTAAAAAACGCCGTGTATTGTCTGGCAAGGAGTATGCATGTTTAAGGGTCTTACGCAACGAGCGCAAAAAATACTGACCATTCTCGCCCAGGATGAAGCAAAACGATTCCATTCGGATCAGCTTCTCCCCGAACATATAATGATCGCTATTCTGAAAGAGGGGGGCGGTCTCGCCTACAAAGCCCTCCTGAAGGCGATGGTTGATCCTGCCAAAATGCAGGTTGAACTGGAAAAAAATCTTCCCCGGAAGCGGGGAGGTTTTATCCTGGGAGATGTTCCCCCCAGTCCCCGAGGGAAGAAGGTTCTGGAGGATTCCGCCGAGGAAGCCCGTCAGATGGGCCATGAATTCATCGGAACAGAGCACCTGCTTCTTGCATGTTCCAAGGAAGGGGAAACCAGAACCTTCCTGGAAGAGAACCAGGTGAGTGTGGATAACCTCAGAGATATTGTTATGGATCTTGCGGGGTACAGCAAGAGTTCCTCCGCTTCCTCCGAATCCGTTTCATCCCAGCCCGCCGGCGGAAGCGAGCGAAAGCGCAGCGGCAGCCAGCAGAAGAAGACCACCCCCAATCTGGACGAGTTCGCCCGGGATCTCACCGCAATGGCCAAGTCCGGTGAGCTGGATCCCGTGGTGGGCAGGGTAAGGGAAATCGACCGGGTTATCCAGATCCTGGCCCGGCGGAACAAAAACAACCCTGTGCTGATCGGTGAACCCGGGGTGGGCAAGACGGCCATTGTTGAAGGTCTCACCCAGAAAATCAACGACGGAAGCGCCCCGGATGTACTCCTGGATAAACGGGTTATGACCCTGGATCTTGCGGCGGTGATCGCCGGCACCAAGTACCGGGGTGAGTTCGAAGAGCGCCTGAAGAGGATTATGAAAGAGATCGCTCAGGCTGCGAATATCATTCTGTTTATTGATGAACTGCACACAATAATCGGCGCAGGCGGTGCCGAAGGGGCAATTGATGCCTCCAATATGCTGAAACCCGCCCTCTCAAGGGGTGAAATTCAGTGCATCGGTGCAACCACATTGAATGAATACAAGAAGTACATAGAAAAAGACGCCGCCCTTGAACGCCGTTTTCAGACGGTGATGGTTGATGAGCCGGATATCGGGCATACTATCGAAATCCTCAACGGGGTGAAGGACTGTTATGAGGAGTATCACAATGTCTCATATACACCCGGAGCCGTTGAAATTGCAGCCACGCTGGCCCACCGCTACATTACCGAACGCTTTCTCCCGGATAAGGCCATCGACCTCATCGATGAGGCGGGTGCCCGGAAGCGGATCAAGCATTCTGTCCGCCCCGATGAGATTCAGGAACTGGAAAAAGAGATTGAGCGTCTGAATGATGAGAAAAGCAACCTGGTGATGTCCCAGAATTATGAACGCGCCGCCGCCGTGCGGGATGAGGTGCGACACCTCAAGTCCCGTGTGGAAGATATCAGGCAGAACTGGAAAATTACCCTGAAAACCGAAGCAAAGGTTGTGGATTCCGAGGATATTCAAAAGGTGATATCCGATATCACCGGAATTCCCATTACCCGTCTTGCGGAAAGTGAAAGTCAAAAGCTTCTCAGCATTGAGGACGAACTTCATCGCAGCGTAGTGGGCCAGGACGATGCCATCAAGGTTATTTCCTCGGCCATCCGCCGAAGCCGGACGGGACTCTCAAGTCCCAACCGGCCCATGGGATCGTTCATCTTTCTGGGTCCCACAGGAGTAGGGAAATCCCTGCTGGCAAAAACGCTGGCTGAGTTTCTCTTCGGCAATTCCGATGCCCTTGTTCGCATCGATATGTCCGATTTTATGGAAAAACACAATGTGAGCCGTCTTGTGGGATCTCCTCCGGGCTATGTAGGATATGAAGAAGGGGGGCTTCTCACCGAAAAGATCCGCCGGAAGCCCTATGCAGTGGTTCTCTTTGACGAAATTGAAAAAGCCCATCCCGATGTATTCAATCTTCTTCTGCAGATGCTGGAAGAGGGTGAACTTCAGGATAACCTTGGCCATAAGGTGAATTTCCGGAATACGGTGATTATTATGACCAGCAATGCCGGGGCACGGGAAATCACCCGTGACGGAGCAGTGGGTTTTAAAACCCAGGAAGGAATCCTGGATTACCGGGAGATCCGTTCCAGCGCCATGAATGAGCTGAAGCGTCTGTTCAGACCCGAGTTTATCAACCGGGTGGATGAAACGGTTGTGTTCCACAGTCTGAGCAGGGAGCAGGTGATGAACATCCTGGACATCCAGCTGGGCGAGGTGCAGCAGCGTATGGCTGAGAAGGAAATGGTTCTTGAAGTTGTGAAAAGCGCCAAGGATTATCTGGCGGAAAAGGGCTACGATGTGAAATTCGGCGCCCGGCCTCTGCGCAGAATTATTCAGCGGGAAATTGAAGATCCCCTGGCCATGGAAATAATCCGGGGCAAGTACGGGCCCGGAAGCCATGTGGTGGTTGGAATGCGGAAGGGAGAAATATCCTTCTCGGAAAAATCCGGCAAGGACTCGGAAAATGCCCGGAGCAAGGAAGAAAGTACCGTTGCAGCAGGAAGCGGCAGCAATAATAACTGATCCGCATCCGTACTCCATTCCCCGTACAGCAATCCCCTGGTGCATTTATGGATGCACAGGCAGAAAAAAAACCGGAAGCTCTCTGCTTCCGGTTTTTTTATCCGCTGGTGTATTCCTTACAGGTTGTTATTGATAATTTCCCAACTCCAGGAAGGTGGACAGCATCTCCTCAAGTCCCCGGGCCCGGGTACGGTTGATAAGATACTCTTCCTCGGTATACAGCCCTTTCAGAATGATGCGGCCCTTTTCTTCGGTACTGATTCTCTCCAATGCCTGGAGAAGCCGGCGCCCCACGGGAATATAGATCCGTTCCAGCCGGTATGCGGGATCTCTCAGCTGTTCCCGGTACTCCGGCTCCGGAAGCGTGTAGAGAAATGAACCCGCAAGTTCAATATCCCCTCCGTACAGCCCGAACGCCCGTTCGCTGCTTCCGGTAATTTGCTGCAGCACCAGGTACAGGCCCAGACCCACCCCCGGTCGCTGCTGGATTTCAAGATATGCAGGTATGTCGGTACTGTGCCTCTGGTTTTCAAGACTCAGATAGCTGATGCCTGCATCATCCTGCTGCCGGATAATGCTGCTGCCCTCCAGAACTCTTCCCGGATTCCGGCCGATGCTGGCAGCATCGAACACGGTACCTTCTTCAATGTTCTTTTCTCTCACATCATCCCCCGGCTGTTGGGAGGCCCGGGAGGAGTCTCCGGTGCTATCTCCGGAGGAATCAGTCCCGTTTCCGGAGCCCGGTTCTGTTGCAGCATCCCGGGCAGCAGGATCTGCCGTACCATCGGACCGGGGAGGAGCAGCCCGGGGGGTATCACCGGAGCTGCTGAACAGGGAGCTGGCGAAGTCAGCCTCCTCAAGAGCCTTGCTGAGACGCTCAACTTCCTCCCGGCTGCGGGCATACTGCTCGCGCAGTTTCTCAAGCTCTTCCCTGTTGCTGCGGGCGGCTGATTCCAGTTCGCCAATGGATTGGGGCAGGGTGTCAGGGTTCGAATCTCCGGTAATCTCCTGAATCTGTGCAAGGATTTGTTCCTGCCTTTGTATCTGCTCTCTCAGTTCATCCCGTTCATTTCTCACACTGGTCAGCTCTTCCTCCAGCCGGAGGGTTTCGTCCTTGAGTTCCTTCCGTGAGTCGGGTCCTCCCGCACAGGAGCTCAGGATGAGAAACAGCACGAGAAATACGGCGGAAGAGATCGGTTTCGATAGCGGAGGCACGGGTGCTGGTGCTCTCCGGGTTTTCTGTGTCCGAGTTTCGGGTGTTTCCCCTGCAAGCAGTAATTCCGGGGCAGAATCCATCTGCATCCCCCCCGGCCTGGTAGTATCTGTCATATTTCCCCCGCTTAGAGAATCGGCATTGGAGTCTCGGCCCTTGAGGCTACTTCTCCAGCCCAGGCTGATATGTTATGATGGCTGACTATGGGAAGGGGAACAAAAACTACGAAAAAACCTGCGGCAGAATCTACCGCATATGATGAAAGTAAAATTAAAACCCTCAGCTCGCTTGAGCATATCCGCCTTCGCAGCGGAATGTACATCGGACGGCTGGGTGACGGTTCCAATCAGGATGACGGAATTTACATTCTGCTGAAGGAAGTGATCGATAACTCGGTGGATGAATTCATCATGGGCCACGGCTCCACCATCGATATCACCATTCAGGGCAACCGCCTGAGTGTACGGGATTACGGCCGGGGCATCCCCCTGGGCAAAATCGTTGAGTGCGTATCTGTGATCAATACCGGAGCCAAGTACAATACCGAGGTGTTTCAGTTTTCTGTGGGACTGAACGGTGTGGGCACCAAGGCGGTGAACGCCCTCAGTGAAGATTTCATGGTGCAGGCATTCCGGGAGGGAAAATACGCCCGGGCGGACTTTTCCCGGGGAAACCAGAAGGATGAGAAAAAGGGGAAGAGTCAGGAGAAGACCGGTACGCTGATCAGCTTCGTGCCCGATCCGGAAATCTTTCCCGACTACCGTTTCAATCTTGAGTTTATCGAAGAACGGCTGTGGAACTATGCCTATCTGAACTCGGGACTGACCCTCCGGCTCAAGGTGCTGGATGAGAACGGAAAAACTCTCACTGCAGAGGAGCACGAAAGCTCCGGAACGAAGAAAAACGGCTGGCAGGTATTCCATTCGGAAAAGGGCCTGCAGGATCTCCTTGAACGGGAAGTGGGGGATGAACTTCTCTACAACATCAGCTACTACAAGGCACAGCATCTGGAGTTCGCATTTACCCACGGTCAGAGTTACGGGGAAACCCACTGGAGTTTCGTGAACGGTCAGTTCACATCAGATGGAGGGACCCATCTTTCGGCCTTCCGGGAGGGGCTTCTCAAAGGGGTTAATGATTTCTATCAGAAATCCTACTCCGGGGTGGATGTCCGGGAGGGCATTGTGGCTTCGGTTGCGGTGAAACTGGAATCCCCGGTTTTTGAAAGTCAGACCAAGAATAAACTGGGAAACACGGAAATCCGCAGCTGGATTGTTCAGGAAACCCGGGAGGCTGTGGCGGATTTCCTCCATAAAAACAAGACGGCGGCCAAACGCATCCAGGACAAGATTATCAACAACGAGAAACTCCGCAAGGAGCTGAATGTTGTCCGGAAGGAAGCAAAAGAGGCTGCAAAAAAAATCGCCCTGAAAATTCCCAACCTGAAAGATTGCAAATATCATCTGGGAGATAAAAAGCGGGGTGAAGAAAGCACCATATTTATTACCGAGGGAAAGTCCGCATCCGGTTCCATGGTAAGCTGCCGGGACGTATACACCCAGGCAATATTCTCCCTCCGGGGAAAAATTCAGAACATGTTCGGCCGAAGCCAGGCTGCAATATATAAAAATGAAGAGCTCTACAACATGATGATGGCCCTTGGCATCGAAAACGGGATAGAGGGTCTGCGGTATGCCAGGATCGTGATCTCAACCGATGCCGACCATGACGGGTTTCATATCCGGAATCTGCTTCTCACCTTTTTCCTCAGCTTTTTTGAAGATCTGGTGGTGCAGGAGCGGGTGTACATTCTGGAAACTCCCCTCTTTCGGGTGAGGAACAAACAGGAAACCCGCTACTGCTACAACCTGAAGGAGCGTGACGAAGCTCTCAAGGCGATCCGTAACCCGGAGGTTACCCGGTTCAAGGGGCTGGGAGAGATCAGCCCCAACGAGTTCGGCCAGTTTATCGGAGAAGATATACGGCTTTTGAAGGTGAATATCAGAACCATCAAAGGACTCCATGAGACCATGGATTTTTACATGGGGAAAAACACCCCTGACCGTAAATCTTACATCATGCAGAATCTTCTGGATGTGAGCGACTGAGGAAACCACCATGGCATATGTAGAAAAACTTTTTAATTCAAATTTCCTGGAATACGCCAGTTATGTAATCAAAGACCGGGCGATTCCCCATATTGACGACGGACTCAAACCGGTTCAGAGGCGAATTCTCCACAGCCTTCTGGAAATCGATGACGGGAAATTTCACAAGGTGGCCAATGTCGTGGGCCACTGCATGAAATATCATCCCCACGGCGATGCATCCATCGGTTCGGCCCTGGTGGTGCTTGCTAACAAGGATCTGTTCATCGACAAGCAGGGAAACTTCGGTAATATTTTCACCGGCGACGATGCATCCGCCGCACGGTATATCGAATGCCGTGCGCTGTCGTTCGCCAAGACCATGCTGCATAATCCCGAACTCACCGAGTATGTCCCATCCTACGACGGACGGAACCAGGAACCGGTGGTGTTTCCCGCAAAAATGCCGGTGGTACTGGTGCAGGGTGCCGAGGGAATCGCAGTGGGCATGAGCACCAAAATTCTCCCCCACAATCTTCTGGAAGTGATGAAGGCGGTTAAGGCACGACTGAGGGGAGAGAAGCTTGAGCTCTACCCGGATTTTCCCACCGGAGGTCTGATGGATGCCTCCGCATACGATGAGGGCCTTGGTTCGGTCCTTGTGAGGGCGAAAATTGACACATCGGATCCCAAGCGTCTGGTAATCCGGGAGCTTCCTTTCGGAACCACCACCGAAAGCCTTATCAGTTCAATTGAGAATGCTGCAAAGAAGGGCAAGCTGAAGATCGGCGGAATCAATGATTTCACCACGGAAAAGGTTGAAATAGAAATTCAGCTGGCCCGGGGAGTCTATACCCAGGATGTGGTGGACGCCCTGTTCGCCTTTACCGATTGCGAACAGACAATTAGCGTCAATCTGCTGGTGATCAAGGACGGCCAGCCGGTTGCCATGAAAGTTTCTGAAGTGATCGATCACCACGCCCGTCAGCTCCAGGCGATCCTGAAAAAGGAGCTGGAGCTGGAACTGGGGCACCTCAAAGATAAGCTTCATGCCCGAACCCTTGAGCGCATCTTCATCGAAGAACGGATTTACAAACGAATTGAGGAAATGGATACCGCCGAAGGGGTGCGCAGCGCAATTCTGGAGGGATTCAAACCATTTCTCAAGGAAATCAAACGGAAGATCACCGATGAGGACCTTGAACGGCTGCTGAAAATACCCATCCGAAGGATCTCCCTCTACGATATCAACAAGGCCCGGAAGGAAATAGAAGAGATCAACGCCCGGATCAAGCAGGTTCAGGCGTATTTGAAAGATATTGTGGGGTATGCCGAGTCGTTCATCGACAGGATAATTGAAGACCGGAAAAATGATTTTCCCCGGATGACCCAACTCACCAGCTTCAGCAAGGTGGATGCCCGGGAGGCGGCGGCCAGGAATCTCACCCTCCGGTACGACAGCAAAACAGGGTATCTGGGAACCTCCGTATCCGGAGGGAAGGCCCTGTTCCAGGTGAGCGAGTTTGACCGCATCCTGATGATCAAGAAGGACGGGGATTATTCTGTTCATCCGGTGAATGAAAAATTCTTCGCAGGCAAGGGCTGTTGAATGTGATTCTGGCGGATAAGGATGAGCTGTCCAAGGTCTCCCACACGATCATCTACCGGAATGAAGAAAGCAAACAGCTGTATATTAAGCGCACGGTAATCGAAAAATACATCCTGGAAAAGAACTATTCTCTGGTACCCGACGGCGGAAAACTCACCGCATATTCCACCCGGAATAAGGGAACCATAACCCTGAGCTACAAACCGAAACCCAACCTCAGAGTTCTTCAGGAAGACTTCCGGATAGAGGATTTCCTCATAAAGGGAACCGAAGCCAGGGGAGTACGTCTGAGCACCAAGGAAGTGAAAAAGATTAAAATCAGCGCCAAATAGCACTGTATCCGGCACGTTCCTCTTCAGTCGATGGATATCAATTGATGGAATTTTAATCGATGGATTCGGCGGTCAGAGGCGGATACTGCCCGTCATCCCCGGCGGCGGCCTCATGCCGGGGAAGGGGCATTTTAATCACGTATTCGTAACCCCTGTGGGTTTCCATGTACACCTCGGCTCTGATCTGCCGTGCCAGTGCAGTAATAATCCTGGATCCCAATCCGCCGCCGCTGTGTTTGCTGCTGCCGGTTCCGTTATCTGAAATAATGATAATCCGCTCATCCGCTGTTTCTCTTCCGTAGAGATTGATCCGTGGGTTCTCATCGGGGGAAGAGAAGGCGTGCTTACAGGAGTTGGTCACGATTTCCAGAATGATCAGACTCAGAGGCGTGGCATGTTCCAGGCTGATACCGCTCTGGAACTGCAGGTCCACTTCCAGATCCAGTCCGGGAATGTGATAACTGCGGATCACCGAATCCACCAGTCTGGGCAGGTGGCTTTGAAGGTTCACGGAGGTTCTGGTTTCATCGGAGTACACGTTGTCGTGAACCGATGCGATGGTTCTCACCCTGCGTGCCAGGATATCCAGATGATCCTCCACAGATGTGCCGCTTTTCTGGAGGGCATTGTTCCGCTGCATCTGAATAAGACTGATAATGAGGGTGAGATTATTTTTCACCCTGTGATGAAGTTCCTGTACAAGAACTTCCTTATCCTGTATCTGACGGTTGAGCTGGGCGGAGATCTGTTCAATTCTGTGAATCCTGGCCCGCAGTTCCTGGAAATAGTTGCCCAGAAGCCCCATGCTGCCGCCCACGGTCATGCCGAATATCTGGGCGATCAGTTTGCTTTCCGGGCTGAATTCCGGATGGCCCAGCAGAGCGAACAGGAGCAGATTCGCCGGCAGACCCAGTGTTCCGGCAATAATCCCTCCGGTAAACCCGAAACCCAGGGATGCGGCAATTACCGGAAAGGCCACAATATAATTTGCCGAGACCCCCAGGCTCCGCCCGAAGCTGAGAATGATTCCGCTATATATCAGCAGAGACAACAGGAGGACGGGCCAGCGGAACCGGCGGAAGTAGCTCTCATGAATAAAAAACAGTTTACCGGTATGTGGTTCACTCACCTGATGCTCCTGGAAACGGCATTTTACTGCAGTATATCCTTCAATTTCATCCTTTCCAACGATCAGCACGTTGATACGCATACAGGCTCTGAGTATACTTTTCACATGAATGAGACGGTACTGATTGTAGAGGATGAAGCGCTGGTGGGACTATCGATGCAGGATACTCTCATACGCTATGGATTCAAAATTCCCCGGGTTATCGACAATGCAGATGAGCTGATTCCGGCAGTCATGGAATACCGCCCCGATCTGATCCTCATGGATATACGGATAAATAGTTTTGTGGACGGTGTGGATGCAGCGGAGCGCATCCGCCTGGTTTCGGATATTCCTGTGGTGTATGTAACCGCACACAACGATCCCGCCACCCGTGGCCGGGCAGCCAAAACCGACCCCATGGGATATCTGGTAAAGCCGGTGGAAGAAACCACCCTGGTACATACCGTTAAAAGCGTGCTTTCCTGACCCACTCCGGCATGGGAGCTTCAATGATAATCTCCTTTTGCAAAAATGGATGGAAAAACCGAATTTTCTGATGCTGCAGAAGAAACCCCTCTTTCTGTTTTAACGGGGCGGCTCCATAGAGAGTATCTCCCTGTATCGGACAGCCGATGGCGGCCAGGTGGCAGCGGATCTGATGTCTCTGGCCCCTGCTGATCATAATCCTGCATATGCTCCCGCCGTCCCGGGATACGCTGCATGAAAGGATGCGGGTCTTCGCGGCTCTGGGGTTCCCCCGGTATTTTTCTCTCCAGGGAAAACTGCCGGATATCTCTTCCTCCGGACTGTTTTTTACCGCAACCATTTTTCCCGATGATCTCTTACTGCTGTGTGCCATGGGATATTCGATACTCACGGGCAGGGAACCGGGAATTCTGCCCTCCACACATGCAAGGTATTCCTTTTCCACTGCCGATTTTCCGGCTGAACCCCGGATCAGGGAGCGAAATGTTTCAAAGGCTTCCTGATTCCTGGCAAAGAGCAGTACCCCGGAAGTCCAGTTGTCCAGCCGATGGAGAAGGTATCCCTCCCTCCACCTGGAATGATCTGCTGGAGCGTCTCCGGAGTTTTCTTTCACAGGGAGTACTTCGGGATAGCTGCCTGCAAGCTGCTCCAGCACCGACCCGGGGCTCCCCGGCGGGGCATCCCCATGGGGTGGCAGGCGCTTCCTTCAGGTTTATCCACCGCAAGGAGCCATTCGTCCTCATAGAGTACGGCGAGTTTGCCCGGGGAACCTGCAGGTTCCCTGGTTGTGGTTCTGCGGGATTGGGTATCTGCGGAGGGGGGGAGGAGGAGGATTTCTATGGTCATCCCCGGTTTCAGGATCAGCCCCTTGGAGGCGTGTTTGCCGTTGACCGTCACTTCCGCCGATGCAATTTTCTGCTGCCAGAATCTGCGGCTTCTCCGGGAAATATCTGAAGCATCAGAAAATTCCCGGCGGCTGAGAAATGTATCCAGCCGCATGCCCTGCAGGGCGTCTGAAATCTGTATGTGCATCGGGTCATCAGTCTGCCGACCCTCATCGCCTTGGCTATTCATGCTGACTCACGCTCCAGGTCCAGCGTGCACTCTCCATCCTGCATGTTCGGGATTACCGCATCTGGACATACCCCGACAGACTAAACTATAGTTTTCCCCATGAACAGCGGAGAAGGTCACTCCTATTACATTTCAAGCAGCAAAAATCCGAAAATCAAGGACGATATCCGTCTCAGGGAGCGGCGGCACCGGCGGCTCACCGGGCTGATGACGGTGGAGGGGTATCCTGAATTTCGTCTTGCCTGGGAAAGCGGGGCGGAAATCCGCAGATTGTATATCTGTCCCGATTTTATAAAGGATAATGAACAGGCCTTTCTCTCCCAGCTTGAAAGCAGGGGGCTCAGGCCTCTTACTGTCAGCTCCCGGGTGATGGACAAATTGGCCTACCGTGAACACCCGGATGCCTGGCTTGCGGTTCTGGAATGGAAACGCCCGGCTTTGAACGATCCACGGATGTCCGGCGAACATTCCAGCGGTCTCTATATTATTGCGGAAGATCTTGAAAAACCCGGTAATCTGGGTGCCATTTTGCGTTCCGCCGATGCTTCGGCTGCTGCCGGGGTGATTGTAAGCGAGGGCAGAACAGACCTGAGCAACCCCAATGTGGTCCGGGCTTCCAAGGGAGTGAATTTTACCATGCCCTGCACCGAAGCGGGCAACAGTGAGACCTGGGAATGGCTCAGCTCCCGGAATATTCCCGTCCTTATTGCGGATCCCGGCGGCGAGAGCCTCTGGGAGACTTCTCTTCCTGTACCGGCGGCGGTTGTGCTCGGGGCTGAAAAAGAGGGGGTAAGCTCTTTCTGGCGGGAGCGGGCCTCCCTGAGAATCGGCATACCCATGGACGGAAGGGTGAACAGTCTGAATGTTGCCCAGGCGGGAACACTGATCATGTATGAATATCTTCGAAGAAAAAATCTGGAAATACAACGGTAATGGCGATAGGATAGCATTCATATCAGCCAACCTGCTATAACACCCTGGAGGACACATGAAACGATTGTTTATTTTCTCTCTTTGCCTGATTTTCTCAGCGGCGCTTACCGCACAAACGGAAATCCTTAACGTAAACGGAAGTCTGGATGCGTCTGCTGCCGATGAGTCGGTTGAGTGGTTTCAGCTCAACCCTGACAGGGGAGCATTTCTCAGCGCCGAGGCTGTAAGTCTCGATTTTACTCCCCGGATCCTGATCCAGTCTCCTGACGGTCAAATCAGGGAATTCCCCGGAAGGGGCAGCAGCGCCCGGGCCACATTTTTCGCCTTGGACGAGGAAGGCTATCGTGTGGGAGTGGCTCTCCTGGATCAGTATTCCGGCAGTTCGGGATCCTTTATTCTGAAAGTTCAGCAGGCTGAGGCCAATGCTTCCCTTGAAGGCGGGGCAACTCTCCGGGGCGAACTGGAGAGTTCCGACTCCTGGGACCCGGTTGATGAACGCTATATTGACTGGTACCCGGTGAACCTTGAGGCCGGCGTACCCCACAGAATTCTCCTGGAATCCTCGGAATTCGATGCATTCATGTACCTTCAGTATCCCGACGGCAAGGTTGAGACCATGGACGACGGCCGGGGCAGGGACAGTGTCATTACCCTTCTGCCTCCGGAAGAGGGCAGGGTAATGGTAGGTGCCAGTTCCTACAGCGGAAGCGATACCGGCAGATACTTCCTCTCCATGGAAATTCTCGAGGATCTTCCCGAGCTGCAGAGCAACCGCAGCATACAGGGACGGCTGGATTCATCCAGCGGAAGCAGCCTCTTCGCCTTTCAGCCCGATACCGCCGGAGCCTACCGCATCAGCCTGGAATCCGACGATTTTGACAGCATCCTGCGGGTTCGGGGAGCCGACGGCATGTACCTGGAAAATGACGATATGGCAGGGGCAGGGGGGACCAACTCCGCCCTCGCCTTCAGTGCCCGGGCAGGTGAACGGATTCTGGTGGAAGCCGCCAGCTGGAGCGGGGGAGGCGGGGAATTCCGCCTGGAAGTAAGCTCTGCACGGAGCATTGCCCTGGGAGAAGATATTGAGGCTCAGCTTCCCGGCGCTTCGGAGTATCAGCTCAGCGGTGAAGCGGGAGACTTTATTTCGGTCGAGGTGGTGAGCAATGACTTCGATACAGTCCTTCAGATTACCGATTCCCGGGGAAACATCATTGAGGATGATGACAGTCCCTCGGATGATTGGTATTACCGGTCCCGGCTCATCTACTATTTTCCCGAAGACGAGAGCCTTGCGCTGCGTGTAAGTTCCTACTCCGGAAATGAAGAGGGGAGCTATATTCTTCGCAGCCGTGTGATGGATATGGATCCGCCGGAAGATTATCCCCGGGGACATACCCTTTCCCGGGGTGAAAGCATACTTGGAATGATCTCTCCCGATGATGAAACCTTTGATTTAGGTTCGGGGGATGTATACAGCATTGAAGCCCGTGCCGGTGAACAGATCCGCATTACCATGGAAAGTGATGATCTGGACAGCTATCTCACTCTGATTGCTCCCGACGGCGGTTCCTACAGCGATGATGATTCCCTGGGGGACTATAATGCGGAAATTGATATTGCCGCACCGGCGGACGGTACCTATCAGCTCATTGCCAGCGCCTACGGGCAGAATACCGGACTGTATAATCTTGAGTACAGCTCATCCGGGCAGCTGGACTTTCTTCTGAATGAAACCGGGGAGATCAGTGACGACGACCGAAGGGATATCAGAGGGGTTCGATTCGATGCATATGACATCTCTCTGGTGAGCGGCCAGGAGGTGAGTATCCGTCTCTCAAGTCAGGATTTTGATACCCGGTTATACGTGAATGATCCCCAGGGAGATTCATTCGCGGAAAACGACGATTATGCCGGCACCAATTCCCGGGTGGATATTGTGGCTGATCAGTCCGGGGAATACCGGATCGTGGTGATGTCTTTTTATGAAGATGCCCGGGGCGAATATCAGATTCAGGTTCTTGAATGAAACAGGGAGACTCTCCCCGCTCCAACTACTCTCCACCGGTGGAAATCCTGTATGAGGATAATCATCTGATGATTGTGAACAAGCCCTGCTCCATGCTGGTACAGGGGGACAATACCGGTGATATCCCCCTGCTGGAGGAGTTGAGGGAATTTATCAGGATCCGGGATGCCAAACCAGGAAATGTGTTCCTTGGGCTGGTCCACCGTCTTGACCGCCCCACCAGCGGGGCGGTGGTCTTCGCCAAAACCTCCAAGGCTCTCAGCAGAATGAACCGCCTCTTTCAGGGAAAAGGTGTGGAGAAAATTTACTGGGCTCTGGTGGATTCACTCCCTCCTGATACACGGGGCGAACTGCGGCATTTTCTCCGCCGGGATTCGGGAAAAAACAAGAGCTTTGCAGCTCCATCTCCCGGGAAGGGACGGAAGGAGGCGGTGTTGAAATACCGTCTGGTGCACAGCCTGGAGCGCTATCACCTGTTGGAGGTGGAGCTGCTCACCGGCAGACATCATCAGATCAGAGCCCAGCTCTCTGCGATTAATGTGCACATCAGGGGCGATTTAAAATACGGTGCGGCACGGAGTAATCCCGACGGCGGTATCAGCCTCCATGCCCGCAGCATCGCATTCGAACATCCGGTAAAACATACTCCCCTTCAGGTAACTGCGGACCCCCGGAACGTGCAGGGCGATGATTTGTGGAAAAAACTCCCCATATACGGTAGCATGTAATACATCAGGAGGATTCATGCCTAAAGTGTTGATTGTGGATGATCTTGAGTCCAACAGGTATGTGCTGAAGACTCTGCTGAAACTCTTCGGCCCCAAGGCAGGCGTGGAGGTGCTGGAGGCGTCCAGCGGAGTGGCTTCAGTTGAAATTATCAGAAATGAAAAGCCCGATCTGATCCTTATGGATGTTAAAATGGAACGGGAGGATTCGGGAATAGAAGTGGTCAAGGTGATCAGAACCATTCCGGAGTTCCGTGACACTCCTATCTGGGCGGTCACAGCCCAGGCCATGGATGCCCATGACGGCATGGAATCGGATAAGGAGCGCAGCCTGAGGGCGGGGTTCACCGAACATATCACCAAACCAATCAACCAGGCGGAGATGCTCCGGAAAATTGCTGATACCTTGGGTCTTCATATACCCGACAGGATTAAAAAGCGGATGGGAATTTAGAATGTACACACGGCAACGGGAAATACTATGAGCAAGGTTGAGAAATTTTATGCTGAAGAAGCTGACTTCCTTCTCCGGGAAAACATGAACAGGCTGAAGGGATTGATCGATCTGTTATGTCTGGGAGCCATGGACGACATGAGCGAGGAGGAAAAAGAAGAGTTTCTTCAAAAGATACAGAGCAATATGAACAGCTTTTTTGATACTTTGGAGGATAGTATTCTGAAGCGGAAAAAGTAGGTATCAGTGTTATGAAGCAGCAATTGTCCCGGTACTTTTCCGGCAACCTGAGGGTTCCCGGCGGATATGTAAAATTCCTCCTTGTATTGTGCGTAGTCTCCATTCTTTCCCTGTCCTGTGAACGGAGTTTTACCCCCCATCTCGATATTCTTTCCGCACATTCCCTGAAGGGGCAGATATTTTCGGATGTGAAGGAAGTAAACGGAGGAGAAATCAGGCACCGGGGATTCAGCCTTCTTTCCTCAGGCCTGAATCAGTTCCGGAGCAGGACGACGTTTCCCCACCTGTTCATTGCAGATAACAACAGTATTCACGGAAGCCCTGAGGCCTATTTCTCACGGGGTATGAACATCATTGAACTGCTGAATTCTGCGGAATGCGACGCACTGATTGTGGATACCCGCGAGCTGTACTTCGGTCTGCCCAGGCTGCAGGAGCTGGCTGAGGCGGCGGAGTTTCCCATGGTGAGCGCCAATATCCGCCTGAAGTTCAGCAATGAGCCTCCGGAATTCATTCAACCCTATTTTTATCATCCCCGCTATAATATTCTCATAATAGGTCTTTCCAGTCCCAACCTTATTGAACGCAGTCTTCCTGCCCACAACCAGGATGTGTCCCTGATTCCTTCTTCCCGGGCCGTTGAGCAGGCAATCAGGCAGTTTCAGATGGACTCGGGCATGAGCTGGACGGTCTCCCAGGCCCCTCTAGTGGAACGCCCCTTTGTGCTGGTGAATGCGGTAAGTCACAAGCTCAATGCCGGTGAGACGCCGGTCTTTCCGGGTAATCTGGATCCCGATCAGATTGATCTGCTGGTCATGGGAGAACGGGATCTTCCCTATGACGGCTTTGCCCGCTCCCTTGTGAACCTTCCGGGGATGGATCCCCGATGGAAGAATAAACTGGTGCTGGTTGACGACGGCCGAAGCGACCGGGGAGGTTTTCTGGACCGGATTCGGATAATGAACGGCAAGATTCAGAACTACACAGAGCTTGCCCTGGACTCGGCGCGATTGGAGCCTGACACAGAAATCTCTGAACTTCTGTTCACCATTCGGGAAGAGTCGGGAAGCATACTGGGGCAGAGAATAGCAGACAGCAGTGAAGAGATTTCCCACAGCTTCTCGGGTGACTCGGAACTGGCGCATATCGTTACCAACGCCATGCTGGATTACAGTTCCGCCGATTTTGCACTCATAAACAGCGGTTCCATGCGTGGGGGGCTGGATCAGGGGCCGGTGACCGTTCATGAAGCGTATTCCCTTCTGCCCTTCGAATCGGGATTGTACACCCTTGAAGCACGGGGGGATCAGATACTGGAAATTCTGAACCGATCGGCATCGCTGTACGCCGATCCGGAGGGTGAGAAGGGATTCCTCCAGGGATCGGGGCTGGAATATGCGGTATCCCTTCAGAACGGTTTATATGTAGTGAGACCCCGGGATGTTAAAATCGGGGGAGAACCCCTTGATATGGGAAGGAATTACACCCTTGTCACCTCTACATTTCTCCATGCCGGAGGTGACGGGTATGAAGAATTTGGCGAGCTGCCCATTCTCAGGGAACACAACGATACCCTGCTGGCAGTTTTTCTCAGGTATCTCAACTCCATGGAAGAGATCCGGCCTTCCCCGGAGCCGAGAATTCGACTGAAATTGAGTTAGTGAGGCCGATATTCATGCAGAACATTCGTCTGCCCCTGCTGCTGAAACTGGCGATCATATTTCTGGCAGTGATGGTTGTCCCGGCTGCCATTGTGGCGGTGTATGTAAAACAGCAGTTTGACGAGATCAATTACATCAACCGTACGGAAACCCTGGAATACGGTAGAACCAGTCTCTCAGCCCTCCTGGAAGAAGAGTGGAGAAGTCTCTTTTCTGTGGCAAGAAGTCTGGAGGACAGCGTAACCATATTCCTGGATGAAGAGACGCCCCTTTCACGGCAGATTATCAGCAAGGGGAGGGGGATCAGCGTCTTCAGCGCCCGGGGAGAGCTTCTTTTCGATGCATCCCTTGACTGCTGCAATGCCGAAGAGGCGTTCAGCACGATCTTTTCCAGCACCGGGGACTATGCGGGGTTTCTGGGGCAGGAGGAACAGGGTGACGGTTCTATCCGCTTTATGCAGAATGAAATTGTGCTCAATTATGCGGTAAAACTTGAGCGGAATGATCAGAAGGCTGTTGCTGTAATCCAATCCAGCATCGGATCCCATGTATTCGACATGCTGCGGCAGGTCTCTGATCTCCGCACCAGCATATTCTTTCTTCCACGGGAGGCCGTTGGGGAAGAGTCGGAATCCGACGGCCCCGGAGAGTACAGCATTCCCCTCATGTTCTCCACGGGAATCAACGAATACGGGGAGCGCCTGGCCCGTCTGGATGTGAGCGAAAGGGAGTACGGAATTCTCTTACAGGGTGTTCAGCGGTTCAGCAGGGAAGAGGGCGCGCGAATTTACCTCAATTCGCCGTTCAGCGAAGTAATTACCGACACAAACAGAAACGAAATGATCGGCATTCTCCCTCTGCTGGTGTCCAAAAGTGGATTGTATGCCGCAGAATTGGCCATTCCCCGGGAAATTCAGGAGTCGCCCCAGGAAATTGAGTATCTCTGGGTGATTATATCCGCCCTCTTTATTCTGGTCCTTCTTATGAGCCTGCTGATCACCATGTATGTGGTTGCACCCATCATGAGTTTGAACCAGGGAGTGGAAAGTTTGCGTAAAAGCATCGGGTCGGAGCGGGGATTCGAAGAGCTTAAGGTGGAAAGCAACGATGAGATAGGTGATCTGGCTGAGTCCTTTAATCTGCTGGCTGGTGAACTCACCATGAGTCTGGATAAAATCCGGCAGCAGCGCCGGGAAATCCTGGAGTATGCCCAGAATCTGGAAGATAAGGTGAAAGAGCGCACCCGGGAGGCGGAGGCTGCCAGAGTACGGGCTGAAATGGCCAACGTCCATAAATCGAAATTCCTGGTGAACATGAATCATGAATTCCGCACTCCCCTGAACAGCATCAGCGGTATTACCGATCTTCTGCGCTACGGAGCATATGAAAAAAATGACGAGATTGCCCTGGTGCTGGAAGAACTCATGGAACTCCTTCCCCAGGGGAAACATCCTCTTGCCAGAGAGTTTATGGAATTTCTCTTTGAGGAAAGCAATCCCTATTATTTCGTTCTGGAAAAAATGCGAAACGAGTTTGAAGAAGCTGGAGATGAGGGTTCAGGGGCATGGAGAGAACCCATGGAGCGCATCCTTCAACTGGTCCAGGAAGAGGAACGGGGAAAAATGAAGGCCTATGCCAACATCAGTGAGGGCGGAAAAACCCTCATTCACATCGTTGACGATGTTATCAATCTCTCCCGGATCGAGTCCGGAACCATCGACATCCATCCTGAAGTCTCCAGCCTCAGCGAGATTATCAACTATGTAATGGTGCACAGCGAGAGTTACTGCCGTGCAAAGAACAAGACGGCTCTGATCTCTCTTGAACGGAGCAGCGATCCTCAGCTGCCGGAGCATATCTACATTGATCATTACCGGGTGAAGCAGATACTCATGAATCTCATGAGCAATGCGGTAAAATACACTGAGCGGGGAAAGGTGGTGCTGAAAACCCGGAAAATCCGGAGGGACGGAAGGGATTACATTCAGTTTATCGTCAGCGATGACGGTATCGGCATCGATCCCAAAGATCATCATCTGCTGTTCAGGGAGTTCGGGAGAACCTTCAACGTGCGGGACATAGAGGGCACCGGTCTGGGCCTGGCCATCAGCAGAAAGCTGGTAGAGGCCCACGGCGGCGAGGTGGGCTTCGATTCCGAACCCGGAGAGGGCAGCGATTTCTGGTTTATTCTTCCCCTGGAACTGCCCCCCAGAAACGGGGCAGCCAAGGCCGGTTGAGCACCGGCCCCTTGGTTGAGCGCCGGCCCTGGCCGGATTATTCCCCCTGAGCCAGACTGTAGCCTGGTTCTCCGTCAAAATAGTACAGATTTTCGGTTTTGATGATCTCCAACCCGGCGCCCATGATCAGCTGCTGAATCTCAATCACCGATTCCGGCTCAAGGCCCTCCATATCTGTAGACACCGGCGGCTTTTCCATAAGAAACCTGCATCTCCAGTGGTCGGTGGTGAATGTTTCCGGAAATCCCTGGGGGTACACCTTTACTCCCCGGTTGGTGATCACCTTAAGAAGCAGACTGCTTCTGGCGGCGCCGGCGATGTCGCTCAGGGTGTTTCCCAGCTCATCGGGGCTGATGCTTCCGTGGTCGATAAACACATCCACCCCCGCCAGCACCTTTTTTACATCCGGGCGCTGATAATCTGGAATTTTGATGGCGGGCATATCGGAGCTGAACTCTGCTCCGTGGAAAAAGCCAGGATTGCTGCCAAGCCGATCAATTACCGCATCTGCGAACTCATCGGTGTTCGCAAGGTGGGTGCTGTGCCCGTCTGAGTAAATTTCTGCGGTATGAATGCCGTCCTCGATGGTTTTCAGCCAGGCATTTTCGATTCTGCGTCCGGTATCGGGCATGCCGATGTGAACCAGCATCATGACCGCCGCATTGATCAGACCTGAAGGATTGGCAAGCTTTCTCCCGGCAATATCCGGTGCGGAACCGTGGATGGCCTCGAACATGGCGGCATTTTTCCCGATATTTGCCGACCCGTTCATTCCAACCGAACCGGAAATTTCTGCAACCACATCGGAGATGATGTCGCCGTACAGATTGGGCGTTACCACCACATCGTAGCGTTCCGGCGCGGATGCCAGCCGGGCGGTTCCGATATCTATGATCTGCTGTTCGCTTTCAATTTCCGGATACTCCTCCTTAATCTCGTTGAAGATGCGATGGAACAGCCCGTCACTGATCTTCATAATATTATCCTTGATCATCACCGTGACTTTCTTTCTGCCGTACGCCCGGGCGTATTCGAAGGCGTAGCGGATAACCCGTTCGCTGCCGGGCCGGGAAATCAGCTTCAGGGCCTGGGCCACATCAATAGTCTGACGATGCTCAATTCCTGCGTAGAGATCTTCCTCATTTTCCCGTACAATCACCACATCCAGATGGGGGTGGTACGTTTCAACATAGGGAGTGAATGAACGGCAGGGACGTACGTTGGCAAACAGTCCCAGAGTTTTGCGAATTGTCACGTTCAGGCTTTTGTAGCCGCCGCCCTGGGGAGTTGTAACAGGTGCTTTCAGAATGATGCGGTTCTTTCTGATGCTGTTCCATGCATCCTGATTCATTCCGTTGCTGTTCCCCGCCAGATACTGGCTCTTTCCGATCTCGATGAATTCCGGTTCAATCTCCGCTTTTGCCGCCGATAGAATTTTCAGGGTGGCGTCCATGATCTCTGGTCCGATACCGTCTCCCCGTGCCACGGTGATCTTTTTCATGCGTTCCTCTCTTTTCCGATAATTTCTGTCCTGATCCGGTGTATTTCTGACTAAAAAACCCGGTATTTAACTTCCACTATAGGGGCAGATACCCGGGGTGGCAAGGACAGATTGACTTTTCCTGCGCCTTTGCCTACATTATGGCCATGTTAGATTTGGTAATACTTCCGGACGAACGTCTTCACAAGATATCTTCCCCTGTTGCAAGCATTAATGGTGAGCTTGCGGACTATTGCGATCAGATGATTGAAGCCATGCATGAAGGCAGCGGCATAGGTCTGGCGGGAGTGCAGGTGGGACGGATGGAGAACCTTTTTGTGGTTCATGTTCCGGATGAAGAGCCCAGAGTATTCATCAACCCGGAAATACGGGGTTTCTCCGAAACTCTGGCTCCCTATGAAGAGGGCTGTCTGAGCATACCGGGTGTCTACGCCGAGGTTCAGCGCCCCGAGGCCGTGCAGGTCCGTGCATGGGACCGGAACGGCAAAGAATTTGATCTGGAAGCCGACGGAATTCTTGCCCGGGTGATTCAGCATGAATACGATCATCTTCAGGGAAAACTTTTTTACGAATACCTGAAGCCCGGGCAGCGCAAGCGTCTTCTGGCAGCCTACGAGAAAAATCAGAAAAAATGAGAATACTTTTTGCAGGTACTCCGGCCTTCGCAGTTCCATCTCTGAAACAGCTTCATGAATCTTCATCCCACCGGGTCGTGGCAGTCCTCACCAATCCGGATGCCCCTGTGGGAAGAGGCAGGAAACTGAAGCCAAGTCCTGTGAAGCAGTATGCCCTTGAACATGACATTCCTGTTCTTCAGCCCTCCCGTCTCGGCAGGGAAGCCCGGGAAGAGGTGTTGAAATATGAACCCCAGGGCATGGCAGTGGTTGCGTACGGCAGGATTTTCGGGCCGAAATTTCTTTCCTTGTTCAACGGCAATGCGGTGAACCTCCACCCCAGCCTTCTTCCCCTGTATCGGGGGCCTGCGCCCCTTCCTGCTGCTATTCTCGCCGGAGACTCGGTTACCGGCATCAGCATCCAGAAGCTGGCGTTGAAAATGGACAGCGGCGATATTCTGATACAGGAGCAATTACCCATACATATTAATGACAGTGCAGCCACTCTGGGAGACAGGGCCTCCCTCAGGGGGGCACGGCTGCTGTCGGATGCTCTGGACGGCCTGGAAAACAATTCCCTCACCCCCCGGGTGCAGGACGAAACTGCTGCAAGCTACTGCACTCTGCTCCACAAGGATGACGGAATTGTGGACTGGAACCAATCCGCCCACGCAATCCACCGTCTTGTCCGGGCGTACACGCCCTGGCCCCTTGCCCACACCCGTTGGGGGGAAAGGGGACTGAATATTCTGGAAACCCGGCTGCTGACTCAGGAGCTTGAAGAGAAAAACAATCCGGATCTGAACCGGAGAATCAGCAGCCTCACGGAATCCGCCGTCCGCAAGCCCGGGACCGTGATCGGTATGGACAAGAGTCTGGGAATTCTGGTACAAACTGGAGACGGTATCCTGGTGTTGACCCGGCTTCAGCTGCATACCAAGAAGGCGCTCGATTTCATCAGTTTTCTTAATGGAAACTCCGGGTTTATATCATCGGTCCTTGGGGGATAATAGGTTCCTATGAAACAGATCTTCAGTGCAATGCAAACCAAAATGAAAAGTCTTCTCCCTGATCCCCAGGAACATCCTGAGAATCGCTATTTCAAGATTCTGCTGTGGGGATTTCTGGGGATTTTCGCCCTGGGAATTCTGGCCGGGACGGTAACCTTGTTTATTACTCTTCAGGGAGCGGAAGATACCATGATTCCCAATCTCAAGGAGATGGAGCTTGTTTCCGCCCTGGAGGAACTGCAAAGCCGGGGACTGAATGTGAGGGTGCAGCAGCGTTTCGACGGCGACCCGGAACTCAGGGGGGCTGTTATTGAGCAGCGCCCGGATGCGGGAAGCCAGGTGCGGGTTGGAAGAACCGTTCAGCTGATTGTAAGCAAGGGACCGGTTGTGGATCAGGTAGGCGACTATCTGGGCCTTACTCTGGACGATCTCCGCCGACAGCTGGCAGCACAGTTCGCCACCCATGAATCTCTTCTTGAAGTCCGGAACGAAAATATCAGCTATATCTTTTCCGAAGAACCCCAGGGAACCATTATTTCCCAGGAACCCCAGGCAGGTACAAAGCTCAGCGGTTATACCGATCTGAAATTGCTGGTAAGCCGGGGGCCGGAAGTTCTGGGCTTTGAAGCGCCGGAGACCCTGGGTCTTGATTACCGTCAGGCTCTTGGACTCCTCGCCGGGCGGAGCATTCCCTTTGTATTCCGCTACAGCTCCCAGGAAGATGATAACAGCATTCCCGGGTTGGTGGTGAGTCAGTTCCCCGCGGCGGGGGAAACCGTCGAGCCCGACAGTCCCCTGGTGCTCAGAATTACTCCCCTTGAGCCCGAAAGCTCCAATGAGATCTCCGATATATTTTACAGTTTCATCCCGGAATCCGCTCTTCCGGTGCCGGTGCGGGTTGAATTCACCTCTCCGGAAGGGGATGTTACTCCCTATTTCCAGACCACCCACAGCGGCGGCGAACTTTCATTTCCCTTTGTTCTGGAAATATCTTCACAGATTACCGTATATGCCGATGGTGATATTATAACCCGATATACCGTGCAGCCTGAAACCGCCGAAGAAGAGGGAGAAGACGGAGAAGCCGAAAACAACGGCTGACCGGTTCCGTCAGGAATTGTGTGCCGGAAGGCGGATATATACGCCTCTTCCCCCTGTAGTTCTCCGGCGGCTGCACCGAAGGATTGTTCATGAACAAAGAAAGACAAACCGTACCCCGGCGGGCTCTTGCCGGGGTTTTGTGTATTCTGGTGCTGGGCTTCGCATCCTGTGCCACCACCCCCGAATCCGGAATGTCCGCAGATCCGGACGGCGGCAGAGATTCGGCCGCGGGGGAGGCTGGAGGCACTGCGGATGAATACCGCGGCACGTTGGTATCTCTGCTGGAAACCTTCGATGCCCTGGTTGTTTCCGCTGAAAATGATGATGAACTTGGAGCCCTCTACCGGGAAGTGAGGAAACATTTCGGCTCCGGAACCATCCGGTTCCGTACGGATACCCGGGAGCTGGAGAGCAGTCTCCGCCGCAGCCGATTTACCATTGATTCCCGGACGGGAAACGCCGTACTCCAGATTCATTACAGTCTTCTGGATATGGCAGATGAAAATCCCGTCCCCGCCATGAGCGAAATTGCCGCCAATATTTCCCGTATCGGGGATTACATTGAATACGGTCTTGAGATATCCACCCTCTACAGCGATCCTCTGGAATATTATCTTGCCAATATGAACGCCGTGTACCTCCAATCCATATTTCTCAGGGATTATGCCCTTCCCGTGTACGGAGAGGAGTCTCTGAGTGACTATGACAATTACGTGCTCCAGAGTCTGGAAGTGGACGGCTTCAGTTCCCTGAGTCTGTTCGTATGGGGGCTGGATAAGGATATCATTTATTCCATGCTGGGATTGAGCACTCAGCTCAGCAACGGCGGTGTAAGCAAAGAGGCTTATGTGGAGCAGGTTCTTCAGCTCGGCAGGGAAATCAGAAATAACATGGAGCAAAGCCGCCGGCTTTTTCAGGAAAGCGGCGATTCGGAAGGTGACGACCGCTCCGTGGCCCGGCGAACCATGTACATAGCCGCCACCAGTGCCAGAACCTACAGAACTCTGGGGAGTGTTATCTTTTCAACGGTGATTAATGAGCGTTTCAGCGCCGGGGAATATGAGGAACATGCCGGGAAAATCGAAGAGGTCAATCAGCTCTATGCATTGCTGAAAACCCTGCTGGCCGAGGTGGATGATTTCCGCCGGGAATACCGCAGCGATTATCTGAGCGGTTTCTGAAAAAATACCCTTCCCCTTGTGTTACCTCCAGGGGCAAGGAGTGTTATTGATTATGGATGGTCAGAGAGCCGATGCTATCCATTCTCCTTTTGGGCTTTCCGGGGTTTACCTCCTTTCCCCGGAAAGCTATTTTTTCTTAATGATTTTTCCCGCCTCTTCGATGGTCAGTTCTTTCAGAGCTTCATCGGTCTTTTTCTCATCCGGGAGAGATATGTTTTTCGAACCGTATTTGATATAGGGCCCGTATTTACCGTCGTACAGGGCAACCTTTTTCTTGTCGAATTCCCCGAGCTCACGAATCAGCTTGCTCCGCTGCCGTCCTCTGGATTTTTCCTCGGCCAGGATCTCCAGGGCCCGGGGCAGTTCGATGCTGTAGACGTCGTCATCCTTTTTCAAGCTTCTGAAATCCCCGTCATGAACCACGAAGGGACCGAAGCGTCCCACATTGGCAACCACTTCCTTCCCGCTTTCCGGATGTTCTCCCAGAGTTCTGGGGAGGCTGAGATACTTCAGAGCTTCTTCAAGGGTGACGTCTCGGGGGCTGCGCCCCTTGGGGATTCCCGCACGCTTGGGTTTGGGGACTTCCTCGGTCACCTGTCCCAATTGCACATACGGACCGTAGCGGCCGATGAGGCAGTACACCGGTTCTCCGCTGTCGGGGTCCTCGCCAAGGGGTTCGGGTCCCTTAATCTGCAGTTCAATAATCTCGTCGATGTCTTCTTTCGTAAGGTCCGCCGGAGCAATTTCCTCGGGAAT
The DNA here is from genome assembly GCF_000507245.1 of Salinispira pacifica. Classification (GTDB taxonomy): domain Bacteria; phylum Spirochaetota; class Spirochaetia; order DSM-27196; family Salinispiraceae; genus Salinispira; species Salinispira pacifica. Next base: position 919,500 of record NC_023035.1, read on the forward strand.
TGATGCGTTAATTTTATTACCGTCGGAGTCCTTTGCAATAATATAGGGACCGAATCTGCCGATGCGTATCTCCACATCTTTATCCGCCTGGGGGAGGTTGATCACCCGGGATTCCTCGGGCTTAATATCATCTTCCCGCTGATCCACCCGGGTGCGAATGCCGTTCTTGCCGGAATAAAAATCCTTGAGGTATTGGAGGCGGTCCATGTTGCCGGAAGCAATGCTGTCCAGGGTGCTCTCCATTTCCGACGAAAATCCGTATTCGATGAGGTAGTGGAAGTTATTTTCCAGAAACTGAATAACACCCATTCCGGTGAAGGTGGGAGCCAGTGCATTGGCGATCTTTCTGATGTATCCCCGGTCGAAGAGGGTACTGATTATGCTGGAATAGGTGCTGGGTCTGCCGATCCCCTGTTTTTCAAGGTTTTGAATCAGGCTGGCTTCAGTATACCGTGCCGGAGGTTTGGTCTCATGATACAGGCTTTCGGTTTCGTGAAGTTCGCACCCCATTCCTTCCTTCACGTCAGGAAGGATTACTTCCCGGTCTTCTTTCTTTGCGTCCGGATCATCCTTTCCTTCAACATAGAGCTTCAGAAAGCCGGGAAAAAGTATCTTGGTTCCGTTGGCCTGAAAGACTGCGTCTCCGGCCTGAATTTTCACCGTGGTGCTGGATTTCTTGGCATCGGCCATCTGAGTGGCCAGGGTTCGCTTCCAGATGATCTCGTACAGCGCTTTTTCCTTGCCGCTCAGTCCGGTTTCATCAGGATGGGTGAACTGGGATCCCGCCGGACGGATTGCCTCATGGGCTTCCTGGGCGCTTTCATCCTTGCTGCTGTACTGCCGGGGCTTGTCGCTCAGGTATTCCTTTCCGTAAAGAGATTCCACGGTGTCCCGGGCCCCTGAGATGGCTTCGCTGCTGAGGGTGGGGCTGTCTGTACGCATGTAGGTGATCAGTCCCTCTTCATACAGCTTTTGGGCGGTACGCATGGTTTCCCGGGCAGTGAGATTCAGTTTCCGGTTTCCCTCCTGCTGAAGGGTCGATGTAATAAATGGAACCGAAGGGCGGCTGGTAGTCTCTTTTTCACTTACATCGATGATCTTCCATTCGGCGGTTTTAATATCACCTTCCAGCTTCCGGGCGGATGTTTCATCCATAACCAGAACATTTCGGCCTTCCAGGAGCTCACCGGTAATGGAGTTAAAGTCCTTGCCGCTGGCCAGACGGGTGTCTTTATAGCTGATAAGCTTTGCGTCAAACTGATCCGGGGACTTGGTGTCCGGGGCGCTGAGCCGTGCCTTAATGTCCCAATACACGGCCTTCCTGAAGGCAATTCGTTCCCGCTCCCGCTCAACAATCATCCGAAGACCGGGGCTCTGTACCCTTCCTGCGGACAGGCCGTATGCGATTTTCTTCCAGATCAGGGGCGAGAGGGTGAAGCCGTAAAGCCGATCCAGAATACGCCGGGTCTCCTGGGCTTTCACCAGGTTCATATCGATGTCCCGGGTGTCCTCCAGGGCGGCGCTTATGGCTTTTTTGGTAATTTCGTGAAATACCATCCGCTTCACCGCAACCTTCTTTTTCTCCGGCTTCAGAACCTGAACCAGATGCCAGCTGATGCTTTCCCCTTCACGGTCTTCATCGGTGGCAAGATATACGGCGTCGGCTTCCTTCATCTTCCGTTTCAGTTCATTGATAATTTTTCCCTTACCTTTGGGGGTGATATAAAGGGGGGCAAACTCGTGTTCCACATCGATGCCCAGCCGGGCCCAGTCCAGGCCTTTATATTTCTTGGGTACATCCGAGGCGGTTTGAGGAAGGTCACGGACATGTCCGATGCTGGCTTCCACGATAAAGTTTTTCGGTAAAAATCGGCTGATTGTCCGGGCTTTCGTCGGTGACTCGACGATTACCAGATATTTTTCTTCTTCCATACATTGCCCTTTTGATGAAACATCATGCAAATATCAAAAAAATAGTCAATGCCAGTGTTATACTGCATCAATATCGATTATTCTGTGTTACTCATGGATTTGTCAATTTTAATCAGGGCAATTCCCGGGGAAAGCATCGGAGTTTTCGATAAATAAGGAGATATTCCATGGCCGTACATGATTTCAGCGAAGAATTAATCCAGCAGGGCATTGAATTGGCGCAGACCAAAAACAGCGAGACATACTCCCCGTATTCCCATTTTGCCGTGTCTGCAGCCCTCTATTTGAATGACCGGGGGCTTTTTGTTCCCGGTGTGAATATCGAAAACCGCAGTTTCGGCGGAACCATCTGTGCCGAACGGGCAGCCCTTGCGTCGGCAATCAGCAATTTCGGAAGCAAAGATTTTGGTTTTCTGGTGCTGTATACCGAGCATGAACCCCTGACCCCTCCCTGCGGTATCTGCCGTCAGGTACTGGCGGAATTCTGCGGGCCGGAATTCCCGGTGATTATGGTGAATCATAAGGGGCAGCGCCGTGACATGCTCTTCAGCGAACTGTTCCCTCTGCCGTTTGATGAATTTTAATGCTGCAGGTTTTCAGTCTCTGTTCACTGTATTTCCGGCCTCCGTTTCCCCGGCTTCTGCTTTTCCGGAGAGGCGGAGACCCAGCTGCCGGATATCCTGAAGCCACAGCTTCCGCTGCTTCAGCCTGGACGTTCTTACAGGTCCGAGAAACCTGAGTTCTGCGCTGTGAAAGCCGCAGAATTCCCCAATGCCGGCAATATAGCGCTGCCGGTAGATATCCCGGGTTTCCGGGCTCCGGGCGGGGTCGCTGTCACTGGTAATGACAACAGTAAACCCCATTCCATCCAGCAGACCGTGGGTGTCCGATGAACTGCTCATTCCCGGGTTCCGCCCCTCATTCCGGTCATAGGCAACACCGGGGCGGAGAATTCTGTCCAGCCATCCCTTGAAAATGGCCGGTTCCGCTCCCCACCAGTCGGGGAAGAAGACTGCAAGGTGATCTGCAGATGACAGCTGCTTGACGTACTCTCTTGCCGGCTCGTCTATGGGGATATGCCGCTGAAGCTCGCTGAGCTCCATGCGGGGGTCGAAATTGTCCCCATACAGGTCAATGCTTACTGCTTCTGCCGCCCGGGTAAATTCCCCATGCAGTGCGGCGCAGTAGCTTTCCGGATCGGGGTGTGCCAAAACGCTGAGGATCTTTGTTTCTGCTTTCATAGTGACTTAACCAACCTATCATAGTATGTTATAAATCATCGGACATTTTCAAAATAATTATGCTCCCCAAATCTGTTGACATGGACAGAATATTCTTGATTATACCTGACCTATTTAGTAAGGTATACATAGGGTGTATGAACATCATTTAAACGGAGAAATACATGGCTGCAAGCAAAGGCGATATTCTCGAATCCTTGAGAAAAGTACTGGACCCGGAGATCGGGATAAATATTGTGGATCTGGGGCTGATATACCGGATCGAGTTCACGGATGACAGCACAGAGATCGATTTTACCCTCACGTCACCCGGTTGTCCCCTTGCGGACACCATCGAGGCTGATATGCGGGGCGTTCTCGCCCAGGATCACGGGCTGGAAGATGTGAAAATGCAGGTGGTGTGGAATCCCCCCTGGAACCTGGAGTTCATGAGCGAAGAAGCCCGCCTTGAGCTGGGATATCCTATTTAGAACCACCGGGAAGGGAATACTGCCCGAATATGAGCAGACGGATCAGGAAGCGCCGGCCCCAAGGCCTGACGGAGGAATAGAAATGAAACTTGAAATTAAAGAACTTCACGCAAGTGTTGAAGGAAAAGAAATACTGAAGGGTCTGAATCTCACAATTCAGACCGGAGAAATTCATGCGATTATGGGACCCAACGGTGCAGGAAAGAGCACTCTGAGCCATGTGATCATGGGAAATCCCAAGTATGAGGTGACCGCCGGCCAGGTCCTGCTTGACGGGGAGGATGTTCTGGAGATGGATGTGGATGAACGTGCCCGGAAGGGACTGTTCATGGCATTCCAGTATCCTGTGGAAATTCCCGGCATCACTGTAGGCCGGTTTTTGAAGCGTGCCACGGAAATCCAGGATGAGGCAGAAGACGGACAGAAAGCCCGGACCTTTGTTAAGGATCTCAGGGCCAATATGAAGTTCCTGGACATGGATCAGCAGTTTATTAACCGTTACCTCAATGAGGGCTTCTCCGGAGGCGAAAAGAAGCGGATGGAAATTCTTCAGATGCTTATGCTCAAGCCCGCCTTCGGAATCCTGGATGAAACCGACTCGGGTCTGGATATTGATGCACTGAAAGTTGTGGCCAAGGGTGTGAATCAGCTCAGGGGCGACGACTTCGGGTCCATCATTATTACCCATTACCAGCGTATACTGAATCATATCAAGCCTGATTACGTGCACATCCTTTTCGACGGACGCATCGTAACCTCAGGCGGTGAAGACCTGGTGGAAGCCCTTGAGGAAAAGGGCTACGACTGGGTTCGGGAGCAGTACGGTATACCGGAGGAGGCCGTAAATGAGCAGTGAAGCAAGCACAGTCCAGTTGGACGATTATAAATATGGTTTTTCATTTCCTGACAAGTCTGTGTTCAAGACGAAAAAGGGACTGAACGAAGAGATTGTAAAGGAAATATCCCGGGAAAAAAACGAACCCCAGTGGATGACGGATTTTCGACTCCAGAGTCTCAAGGCGTTTCAGGGGAAACCCATGCCGAACTGGGGTGCGGATCTCAGCGATATCAATTTCGATGAGTTCGTCTATTACGCCCGGTCCAACGAGGGGGGGCAGCAGCGCAGCTGGGATGACCTTCCCCAGGATATCAAGGAGACCTACGACCGCCTTGGTATTCCCGAAGCTGAGCAGAAGTTTCTTGCAGGTGTGGGCGCCCAGTACGACTCCGAAATGGTGTATCACAACATCAGGGAAGACCTGGAAAAGCAGGGGGTTATTTTCACATCCCCCGAAGATGCGGTGCTGAACCATCCTGAACTGGTGAAAAAGTTCTTCGGTACCATTATTCCCTACAACGACAACAAGTTCGCAGCCCTCAATTCTGCGGTGTGGTCCGGCGGGAGTTTTGTCTATGTCCCCAAGGGGGTTAAGGTTGATATTCCCATCCAAGCCTACTTCCGGATTAACTCCGAAAGCTTCGGTCAGTTTGAGCGTACTTTGATTATTGCCGACGAAGACAGTTTCGTTCACTACATCGAAGGCTGTACCGCACCTATTTATTCCACGGAAAGTCTTCATTCCGCAGTGGTGGAGATCATTGCTCTTGAAGGGGCTCGGGTACGCTATTCCACCATTCAGAACTGGTCCAACGATATCTACAATCTGGTTACCAAGCGTGCAGTAGCCCATAAAAATGCGGTAGTGGAGTGGGTGGACGGAAACCTGGGTTCCAAGCGGACCATGAAATATCCCGCCATCCACCTGAAAGGGGAAGGTGCCCACGGCGAAGTTCTCTCAATCGCATTTGCCGGCGGCAAGCAGGAACAGGATACCGGGGGAAAGATTGTTCACGCCGCCGATAACACCAGCTCAATGATCACTTCCAAGTCCATATCCAAGGACGGGGGGATCAGTTCCTACCGGGGTCTGATCCGCGTTCAGGAAGGTGTGCGGAATGCCAAGAGCAATGTGGTGTGTGACGCCCTTATTCTGGACCCGGATTCTGTGAGCAACACCTATCCCTACATGGAAATTGATTCAACTGATGTTTCCATGGAACATGAGGCCAGGGTGAGCAAAATCTCTGAAGAGCAGCTTTTTTATCTGCAAAGCAGGGGATTTTCCGAGACGGAAGCGGCAATGATGATTGTAAACGGCTTTCTGGATCCACTGGTTAAACAGCTCCCCATGGAATATGCCATTGAGCTGAACAGACTCATTGAACTGGAGATGGAGGGGTCAGTAGGGTGACACAGTACATACAGGATCTTAAGGATCATGAAAAAATCCGGGAGTACAGAAACAGCGTGCTCCCCCTCTTTAAAAACAGCCATTGGCCCGCCACTGATGAAGAGGAGTGGCGCAGAACCGATATCTCCGTCTTCGATCTGGACGACCTGGGTCATCCCGACGCCGAACTCCGGGAGAACACCTCCGCAGAAATCAAAAGCGGAGGTATCCGCCGCCTCAACGATCTTCTCAATGAAGGGGGCGATTCCCTTCCTGATGCGGTTCTCAACAGGGTGTTCGCAGCACTGGAGCGGCTCCGGGACGACTCTCCCAACAAGCTCTCTCTGTGGAATCTCCTCCTTTCCGAGGATATTTTTGTACTCCATGTTCCCAAAGAGACAGAATCCCAAGAGCTTCACGAACTGTGCTGGCATTCTCTTGGCGAGGATGTGAGCAGACATGCCACGGTGGTGGTGATTGCCGAGCAGATGAGCAAAGCCCGCATGGCCTTGAGGTTCAAGGGAATGGGGGGGCATCTTCAGAATGTGTCCGCCGTATACCTGGTGGACGATGGAGCCGATCTGGGGGTAAGTGTCCTGCAGGAAAGCAGCGATGAAGTTGTGGCATTTTACCAGGCCTACGGAAACGTGGGCAGGGATGCGAAGCTTTTTCATTTTGAAGGAATTCTCGGCGGCGGTTTTGTGAAAAACCGGGTGGAGTTTGCCCTTGAGGGGGACGGAAGCGACCTGAATCTGGACGGTATCTATTTCGCCGATGATGAACAGCACATCGATATGCGTACCGTACAGCATCATAAAGGCGAGCATGCATCCAGCCGCACATACTACAAGGGTGCCATCCGGGATGAGGCGGAAACGGTGTTTCAGGGGCTCATAGACGTGAATCATGAAGCCAAGGGAACCGACGCCTACCTCACCAATAATAATCTCGTGCTGAATGACGGAGCACACGCCGACAGTATTCCCAGTCTCAATATCAACACCGATGACGTGAAATGCTCCCACGGTTCAACCACCGGACGCATCGATGAGGAACAGATCTATTATCTCCGATGCCGGGGGTTCTCAAGAGAAGAAGCCCGTGAAATGCTGATTCTCGGGTATTTTGAGGATCTGATCACCGGTCTCCCGGAAAAAATGCAGGATGATGTCCGTCAGCAGATACACCGCAGGCTGAAAGGCCGGCTGTAAACGGGATAAAGCCGGCCATGGAGCCGGCTTTTTTTTCCTCCGGTGAATATCCGGTGAACACAGGGAGCCGCAGCCGGCACAGGATAAACCGGGCAGCGCAGGGAAACAGTGGCGCGAATGGAAACCCGGGCAGCAAAGAGATGACGCAGGCAGCAGACAGGGGGCCGTATGGGTTTACTATCGAAAAAGAAGAAAGGCAGCTGGGTGGAGGTGGCGGAGCTGGACAGCTTCAGAACTTCCAAGGAAGTGAAGGTGGGCAGGCATGTGTATACCATTTACAAACTTGAAGATGGAGTGTACTGCACCCAGGGCTCCTGTTCCCACGAATACAGCCCGCTGGTTGAGGGGATTGTAATGAAGGATAAGGTGTTTTGCGAAAAACACGGCAGCCGCTTCAATATTAAAACGGGAGAAGTGATCGATTATCCGGCCACCCAGAACCTGAAAACCTACGAAGTGAAGGTGGAAGAGGGGAAGGTGTTTATTAAACCCTGAGCCCAAGCTCTGAGGCTTCAGGTTCAGCCCCGGAACGGTTTCTCTTTTCCTGATGTCGACTGGGTCCTGATTCCGACTCGGCCCTGGACTATTGCCTCAGTTCCTGGACTTTTTCTGGCTCTGCGCCTGATTCTCTTCCTGGGCCCGCTGTAAAATTCTGAGAACCTCATAACTTGTTTCCGCTTTCAAAATGGCTTCCCTCACTTCACTGCGGTTCAAAAGGCCGGTGATGCTGGACATCAGCTGAATATGGGGCCCGTGCCCCTGCTTGGGGGTGAGGATCATGATGAAAATGGTGCTGGGTTCGCCGTCCAGAGACTGGAAATCAATACCGTCGGGTTTCAGCCCGATAAGAAAATGCATGGAACTCACCCCTTCGGTCTTGGCGTGGGGGATGGCGATACCGTTGGCCATCCCTGTGGTCATGCTTTTTTCCCTCTCCAGTACATCATGCTTCACAATCTCACCGTCATCCAGCAGCTCATGCGCATCCGCAAGATACAGCATTTCCTCTATCACCTCCTGCTTATTGTGAGCCCGCAAATTCCTGATCACAAAATCCGGGGAAGTGTAGGGGATAATATTGAACGCCCCGCCGGTACTGCCGCTGCTGATGCTTTTGGCCATCTCATCGGGCTTGAACACCTTTTTCAGAGCTCCTGCGGCTTTGTTGACCGAGAGCAGGCTCTCATAGAGGGCGGTCTTGAAAAGATTCACATCTTTTTCGTCTGAAAGAAAGGTCGCCTCGCCGTCCTCTCCAATGTAGAGGGAGATAAAAACATCGTCTTTCCGCATCTGGATCACTTCTTCGCCGTGTTCCATGCTGTTGATGAAGAATCCCTCTTTTTCCATCTCCGAGGTAAAGGTGCTGATAATCAGCTGGGCAAACTCCGGACTCTGGAAGGAGAATGATGTCTCGGTCTTTTCCCCGCCCCCTTCTTCCACCTTCTGTCCGCTGCTGCGGATTTTCAGAAGCTGATTCAATGCGGGGGGTGCTGCAATGGTGGAGATGATCGTCATCAGGAGGGCAATGCCGAACTGCTCCTGATTGATAATGCCGGAACTCATCCCGATGCCCGCCATGATCAGGGCAACCTCTCCCCGGGGAACCATTCCCAGCCCGATGCGGGATGCCCCCAAAAGATTGAAATTCAGCAGCAGCGCCGGTCCGCCGCTTCCTATCAGTTTGGCGATGACGGCAACAAGGGTGAACAGCAGTCCGAAGGCCAGCACCCTGCCGTTGGCAATTGCTTCAAGGTTCACCATCATGCCGCTTACTGCAAAAAACACCGGAACAAAAAAATCGTGAAGGGTTTTCAGCCGGCTCTGGATCACAAATGCCAGATCGGTGTTGGAGAGCGTCAGCCCCACCACATATGCACCGATAATCATGGAAAGACCTGCGCTCTCGAAGATTCCCGCCATCAGCAGGGCAAGGGCAAATGCCATCACCGTAACAAGGCTCTGATCTTTGAAGGTCTGCTTGAGAAACCTCCCGAGCTTCCGGGCAAATACCAGCCCGAGAATGGTGAAAACCAGCCATACCCCCACGGCTTTTACTCCAACCCAGACGATTTCACCCCAGTCGATTGATCCGGATCCTCCATCCCCGGTGCTGGGAAGGATGGCTGCCAGCCCCAGAACAATGGCAAGGATAATAATACCCAGAACATCATCGATTACCGCCGCCGAGAGAATAACCACCCCTTCGGGGGAGTCCATCTTCCGTTGGTCCGAGAGAATACTCGCGGTGATGCCCACCGACGTGGCCACGCTGAGGGTACCCATGAACAGACTGATGGGGTGGAAAAAATCATAGCCGGTAAAAAAGGTGCTCAGCCATGCTCCGCTGGCAAAGCTGAACAGGACTCCGCCCAAGCCCACAACCGAACCTTTTCCCGCATATTTAAGAAACAGAGGGAGGTCGGTTTCCAGCCCGGCAATAAACAGGAGGATAATTGCCGCCAGACTGGACAGGCTGTAGACCAGCGGGCTTACAGGGATGGTGCCTTCAAGGACCGGAAAAAGGCCCTGGGGAAAACCGGGAAATCCAAGCCCTCCCAGCAGAAACGGACCGATGAGTATTCCCATAAGAAGCTGTCCGATAACCCCCGGCAGCCTGATTTTCTGAGCCAGTTTGCCTCCGATCCATGTCGCGAAAAGGATCACTGCCAGTTGAATTACCAGCTGTGTCATCTGATGGGTCAGGCTCATCTCAGCATGACCGCCTCCGTTTTCCTGGGAGGCGAACAGAAGGGCCGGCAGGAATATCAACATACAAAACAGGAATATCAATTTATGTGTGCGTCTCATGGCTGCTCCCATTGCTGCGGGGGGTGAACCCTCCCTCGGTGATCTGCGGCTGACAAAGCAGAAATTTTCAAAACCTGAGGTATCACAACACGATGAATCACGGGCGAACCGTCATTCCTGTCATCTGCATGGCCTCTACAGGTTCTGGTAATTAGCAAAAGCAAAGATTATTGAAATTACCCCAAGTATATATATGCCGGTCTATTTCTGCTATAGTTTCCAGTCTATGGAAACTCTTGAACTGAGTACCCGCTCAAGGGATATTACAACAGCGGCTTCTCTTTTGCAAAATCGGGGGCTGGTGGTGTTTCCAACCGAGACCGTGTACGGACTGGGTGCGGATGCAGAAAGCGCAGAGGCTGTGGAAAAGGTTTTTACCGCAAAGAACCGCCCCAGAGATAATCCGCTGATTGTACATGTTTCGGATATTGAGATGGCCCGCCGCTACGCAGAGGCTCTCTCCGAAGTGGAGGCCGGGCTCCTGGCTGCATTTTCCCCCGGTCCGTTCACCCTCATTGTGAACCGGAATCCGGACAGGGGCGGGGCGGCTGCCGCAGGGCACGCCACACTGGGGCTCAGAATCCCCGACTCCCCGGCGGCTCTCGATCTCATCCGCTGTCTGGGCCGGGGAATCGCCGCCCCTTCGGCCAACCGCTCGGGCCGCCCCAGCCCCACGAATTTTTCCATGGCTTGGGGTGAGATGTCCGGGAGAGTGGATGCGGTGATTCACGGTCCGCCCTGTGACCGGGGCCTTGAATCCACGATTATCCGCTGCACTCCCGGGAGGGTGGAAATACTCCGTCCGGGCTCGGTTACCCTGACCATGCTGGAAGCCGCCCTGGTGGAGATGGGCAGTGATCTGCCGGTGGTTTCCTCCGGGGGAAAGCATGCTCCCGCCACTCCCGGCACCCGATATCGCCACTATGCTCCTTCCGCCCGCATCGCATTATTCGGAAATTCTGAGGAGCTGGCGGCGGCGCTGGATGCGTTGAAAAATGACAAAGACTCGACGGCTGCTTCGGGGGTGCCATGATTCTTCTTCCTGATGCCGGATTTTCCGATGATGATGTTTCCCGAATGCGGGAGCTATGTACGATTGAGAACTCAGGTTCCCGGTGGGCCGCCGGGCCACGCAGGGATGTGAGGGTGTTCAGGAATGCCGATGAGTACGCCCGCGGCCTGTACAAAAGTTTTGTGGATGCGGACATTATGGGTTACACCACCGTTGTGGCGTATCTACCTGCCCGGGGCCCGGACACTGCAGCCCTGCGGGACCGGCTGATGCGGGCAGCCAGAGGGTGAGGGGCTTGCGGGTGAGATGATGGACGTTCGGGCGTTTTACCGGAATCGAACCACCAGATGCACTTCTGCGTTTTCATCTCCGATATTCTCCATGCTGTGGGGGATATCGGCGTGGTACATGATGAAGTCACCGCTATTCATTTCGCTGCTGTTGTCTTCTGCGATTACCCGGAGCCGCCCTTTCAGCAGAGTCAGATACTCTTCCGTACCCCCCAGATGGGGTTGTGAATCCAGAATTGCCCCGGGCCGTATGCTGATGCGGTAAATTTCCAGGTCTTCAGACTGTTCTGCGGGGGTGAGTACCCTGAAATGCACCCCGGGCTTGTCAGCGGTAATCTGTGTGAAATTTTCCTTCCGGGTGTATTCGAACAGGATCTCGGTGGTGCCCCCGTCTTCATGGGGTTCGCCGGGGCTGTGGGTATGGAGGGGTGCTCCGTCGATGGCGGCATCCTGTCTCGGCTGGATCAGATTTTGAACCGTGGTATCCAGACCTTTGGCAATCTTCCATATCATTGCCAGGGTGGGGTTGGTTTTATTCCCCTCGATTTGGGAAATCATGGATTTTGATACCAGGCTCCTCATGGCCAGTTCATCCAGGCTCAGTCCCTTCATCTTGCGAATGCTTCGTATTCTGCTGGCCACGTCCGGGAGTGCGCTCCGGGGTTCCAGGTTCTGGTTATTTTCCAACATGAGATAATTATATCAACAGTTCAATATATTGTATATAAGTCTTGACAGGGTTGAACGGGTTCAATACATTGAGCGTACAATATATTGAACTACCCTGTGGATTTCCGAATTATTGCGGTCTGAATCGGACTGAGTCCGGAACTCGGATGGCATGCGGGAGCAGGGCATGTTTACAGATGGCTGAATCTGAAACCGGCGGAAAAGGAGGCGTGGATGAACATATTAATTAGCGGTGCCAACGGACAAATCGGGACCGAACTGACCATGCATCTTTTTCAGAGATACGGGAAAGATTCGGTTTTCCCCACGGATGTGAGAGAGGGCGGGGACGGGTTTGTCTCCGATTATCTGGATATCACTTCCAGGGATGCCCTCTATGAATATATCCGAACCCATAATATCACCCGCATATATCACCTTGCGGCCATTTTATCGGGAAACGGGGAGAAAAATCCCCTCACCGCCTACCATGTGAACATGGAAGGTACGCTGAACGTACTTGAGGCCTGCAGGGAATTTTCCCTGGAGCGGGTATTTTCTCCGTCATCCATTGCAGTGTACGGCGGGGATGCACCCCGGCAGAATACTCCCGAGGACAGCATTCTCAAGCCTGAGACCATGTACGGCATCACCAAGGTCTCATCCGAACTGCTTTTTGATTATTATCACCGCCGCTACGGCTGCGATGTGCGAAGCCTGCGTTTTCCGGGAGTTATCTCCTACAAAGCCGAGCCCGGCGGCGGGAGCACGGATTTTGCAGTGGACATATTCCGCCAGGCGGTTGATCAGGGACATTACAGCTGTTTTGTCAGAGAAGACAGCCGCCTGCCCTTCATGTACATGCCCGATGTGATCGCATCCATCGACGGTCTGATGGATGCCCCCCAGGGATCCCTACGCAGGCGGACATATAATGTAACCGGATTCTCCGCATCCGCCGGGGATTTTGCCCGGGAAGTGAGCAGTCTGGTTCCGGGCTTCAGCATCGAATATGCTCCGGATTTTCGCCAGGCCATTGTGGATCAGTGGCCTGAAAGCATCGATGACGGACCTGCCCGGAATGACTGGGGGTGGAAGGCGGAGTACGACCTGACTTCCCTCGGCAAAGATATGATCCAGCATTTAAAATCCTCCTCCGCCGGCGGAAACCCTAATGGAAACTCCGGCGGGCATGTAAAAGAAGCCTCGTGAACCGGCGGAAGTTTTCCATCGGCTCACATCATCTCTGAATTCCGGCGGAGCAGTTCCTGGAGGAGCTGCTCCGCTTTTTTTCTATACATCTTTCTTTCCGCTGCAATCCCTATTAGAATACAAGTATGATGTAAAACCGTAATGGAGCGTACTCATGGGAAAAGGCAGAGTGACTTTCATTGGATGTGGAATCGTTCTCGCAACAGTTTTCCTGACCCTGCAGATCTGTTCCTGCGGGGCGGATACCCCCCGGGCGGACTCTGTAGAATCGGATGACAGCCCGGTTTCAGGATTTCAGGAGCTTTTGAACGACCGGGAACGGGCATACCTGTCCCGCCTTCAGGATGCCGGTGAGATCCGCTTCGCCGTAATCAATGCGCCCGAATCATATTATATGGATGAAAACGGCGAATACCGGGGCTTTGACTATGTGTATGCCGGGGTTTTTGCAGAGATGCTGGGGGTCAGTGCTGAGTTTTACGAGCAGGAGCAGATTACTGATTTTTTTGCCCGGAACGGGAAATTTGACAGCTCAATAATCAGCAAGCCGGAGATCAGCTATGTTCCGGATCTAATGGATGATGTTGATGTGTATGCCGCTCCGTTCGGAATAAACGAGTGGAGGCGACGGCTGGTTTCCATGACACCGTTCTTTCCGGTGGGTGTGGTGATGATCGGTCCCGAAGCCTCCGGAATAGAAAGCTATAACGATCTGGATGGGCTTGCAGCTGCCGTCCGGCCCGGGGATTTTCAGATTCCCATGCTTCAATCAATAATGGAGGAACATGGAGTCAGCATCCGGCTTATAGAGTATGAAGCGGATGAGGATGTTTTTACCGTTCTCCGGGAGGGCAGGGCGGATATCACTATTGACGGTTCCCTCTTTCTTGCCCGGACGGTTCAGGAGTTGGGAGATATGCAGGTTTCGCCCCTGACCCTCAGTCTGGTTCCAGTAGGCTGGGCGGTAGACCCAAGGGAAGAGGAGCTCACCTCGATCCTGGAAAAATTTGTTGCATACACCCTGGAGAACGGAACATTTGCAACGGTGTGGGAGCGGGAGATGGGGATGAATTTCGACTATTATCTTGACCTTGTGAGTACTCAGGAGTAACAGGCCATATGGTACACGGAAAATCCGGAACAGATTCCCGTTTCTCGGCTGGTGTTTCATTCCCGCTTTTAAAGTTCGGGGGGGCACTGTGACCCTTCAGAACAGGCTGCTTTCCACCTTTCTTCCTCTCATTATCGTTCCGCTTGTGCTGATTTTTGTGTTTGTGTTTCTCCTCACACGAAATTACCTGGCAGCAAGCCAGTACGACCTGATTGCTCTTGAGCAGAGTCTTGTGCGTTCCCAGCTGGAGACCTCATATCAGCAGCTGGAGCGTCTGGATATTGCGGATGTCCCGTTTTACCGCAACCGTCTGCTGGAAAATCTGCAGGAGAGGTTCAGCGATTCCGATCCCTACAGCAGAGGGCTACTGGTGTTTCGGGGGGATGGGAGCTTTGTTCACCCTTCCGGGCTGAATTCAATCAGCCGTTTCCCGGACGACCAGCTTGATGAAGTGCTCCAAACCATTGGCGATGCAATGGGCGGCTATATTCCCGGCAGTGTGCTCGGGGCTTCAGGGGGGCGTTTCGCAGTCAATGGATTTTATCACGATCCCAGCGGCTGGTATTTGATGATATATGATGACCTTCAGCAAATTCTGGAGCCCCTTGCCGAGTCCCTGATTATTGTGACCGGCATAAGTCTTGCTGCGGTTCTGGCAGCTGCGGTATTCGTGGTTGTGGCATCCAAGCGGATATCCAATCCGATTATGAACCTGGCGGCTGTGGTTGCCCGGTTTGGAGAGGGCGCAACCCATGTACGCTACCAGGAGCGGCAGGCGGGGGAGGTTGGAATTCTTGCCCGTGAGTTCAACAAGATGGCGGGAAGGCTTGAATCGTTCACCTCGGAGCTTGAGGATAAAATTTATGAAAGAACCCGGGAGCTGAACAACCGGGTTGAAGAGCTTCGCATTGCCCAGAATCAGCTTATAGAATCGGAAAAGATGGCGGCGCTGGGCGGCCTGGTCGCAGGGTTTGCCCATGAAATTAATACTCCCATCGGCGTATCAGTTACCGCAGTCTCCTATATTCACGATTCAGCCAATCAGGCCATGGAATTGATCAACTCTCCCGAAGTAAGCAAGTCTGAACTCCTCGCCACACTGGAACATGTGGTGAATGCAACCGCAATGGCCTCAAGCAATCTGGAGAGAGCCACCGAAATGGTTACACGATTCAAGCAGGTCGCAGCGGATCAGTATTTTGAGGAGCAGAGGGAGATGGATCTTCACAACTTCCTCTCTGAAATAAAGGATACCCTGAGGACAATTCTGAAACCTGCCGGGGCGGATGTGGAGGTTCAGGTTCCTGAAGATACCATGCTTATCACCTACCCCGGAGTTTTGTGGCAGGTATTGAGCAATCTGGCCCGGAACAGTTTTCATCATGCCTTTGGTGAAGCCCCTTCCCAAGACAGCCGGCAGAATAAGGTGGAGCTTCTCTACCGGAAATCGGATGAATATCATGCCGTCTATTTCTGTGATAATGGCCCGGGAATTCCTCCGGAGAATATCGGGAAGATTTTTGATCCCTTTTTTACCACCCGGAGATCCAGAGGCAATACAGGGCTGGGACTGCATATTGTGTATAATCTGATTCACCAGAAACTGAACGGCCGTTTCATGTATCTCAGCCCCGAGCAGCGCAGGGAGGAAGCGGCGGATCTTTCGTCGGAAGGTGCCTGCTTTG
The DNA here is from genome assembly GCF_000507245.1 of Salinispira pacifica. Lineage (GTDB taxonomy): Bacteria > Spirochaetota > Spirochaetia > DSM-27196 > Salinispiraceae > Salinispira > Salinispira pacifica. Next base: position 935,372 of record NC_023035.1, read on the forward strand.
CCATATATCTTCCTGTCAGGAGAGGTTGAGCAGCTTGCGGCCAGGGCTGATCTGCTCATCCTGCATTTTCCGGTATTCTGCCGGCCTGACCGGCCTTTTTCCTATTCTCTTACTTGACAAACATCTATCTCCCTAATATACTCCGGCCACATTGCATTGATCTTTGAATTGTCGTGTTTATGATCACCACAAATGGCCAGACGATAAGCGGTTCCAATCGCCGTGCAGGATGCCTGGCCGATGTTGATCAACCAAACCGACCTTCCGATTGATTAGGTGTCATGCCGGATGCACAAAGTCTTCCGGGTGCGTTGCACCCGTGGATATACAACGGTCTGCCGGCCGGTGAGCTCAGTATCAGCTGAACTCACCGGCGGCCAGGCCGGAGTGCCGGTCAGGTCGCAAGCCCAGCTTGCAGCCCGGCCACGCATCAAGGCTGGATAGCGTAGTTGGATGGTAAGGTGGTTGCCGTGCTTAAGCATGAAGAAGCGCAGCTGCATTTCTTTGTGTTGACGGAGTAACAATGAACGGAGCTGATCCGTTCCTCTGGTTAAGCTGGTGAATTCCCGCCTGATGAGCGTCGTGCTTGTCAATGTTGCGTATTGCAACGGTTGCCGCAGTGTATCGTGTCTCCTCCCGTAAGGGCGGAATCGACGTTGCCCGGCAAGATTGACAAAGTATGTCCGCTTCAATAAAATGCCAACTCATTCTATTCATTATAAATGTCTGTAGCTTTTCATCTGGATACCCCGGTGTAACCAATGGAACAGGTGTAAGCGAGACAAAACTCTTACGTTACGATTCTGTGAGGAGGGCGTAATGGCTAAGGAAAAGTTCGAAAGAACGAAGCCTCATATTAATGTCGGTACCATTGGCCACGTTGACCACGGTAAAACGACACTGAGTGCTGCCATCACTATGTACAGTGCAAACAAGTTCGGTGCGAAGGCTCTGAAGTACGAAGAAATTGACAACGCACCCGAGGAAAAGTCTCGTGGTATTACTATCAATACCCGTCACCTCGAGTACGAGTCAGATCAGCGTCACTATGCGCACGTAGACTGTCCGGGACACGCCGACTATGTTAAGAACATGATCACCGGTGCTGCTCAGATGGACGGTGCGGTACTCGTAGTATCTGCAACCGACGGTCCCATGAGTCAGACCCGGGAGCATATCCTGCTTGCGCGTCAGGTAGGTGTACCCGCACTGATTGTATTCATCAACAAAACCGACATGGTTGATGATGAAGAGCTGATCGACCTGGTTGAAGAAGAAGTTCGTGAACTTCTCTCTTCCTACGAATTCCCCGGCGATGATATCCCCGTAATCCGAGGATCTGCATTCGTTGCCATGGAAAACCCCGACAGTGAAGAAGCAAACAAGCCTATCCAGGAACTCCTGGACACTATGGACAGCTACTTCCCTCTGCCCGAACGTGCAGTGGACAAGAGTTTCCTCATGCCTATCGAGGACATCTTCTCCATTCAGGGACGTGGTACCGTAGTAACCGGTCGTGTGGAAAGCGGTATTGTAAAGGTTGGCGAAGAAGTGGAAATCGTGGGTATCCGCGACACCACCAAGACAACCGTTACCGGTGTTGAAATGTTCAACAAGCTTCTGGACGAGGGTCAGGCTGGAGATAACATCGGTGCTCTGCTCCGCGGTACTGCAAAAGATGCGGTAGAGCGTGGACAGGTGCTTGCAAAGCCCGGCTCAATTACTCCCCATGCGAAGTTCAAGGGAACCATTTACTGTCTGAGCAAGGACGAGGGTGGTCGTCACTCTCCCTTCTTTACCGGTTATCGTCCCCAGTTCTATTTCCGGACTACTGACATTACCGGTACCGTATCCCTGCCTTCCGGCAAGGAAATGGTGATGCCCGGCGACAACACTGACATTGAAGTTGAACTGATTCACCCCATCGCGATGGACACCGGACTCCGGTTTGCAATTCGTGAAGGCGGCCGAACCGTTGCTTCCGGTCAGGTTACTGAAATCGTCGAGTAATTCCGTATTACCCGGATATATGCCGGTGCCGGACCGTTCTTGGAATGAGTTCGCGCCGGCGGGCTTCCGCCGGTCGGTTATTGAAACGCCGGCGGAATTCCATGGTCTGCCTTCCGGCGGGCCTCTCCCGTTCCGATTTTGATCGTCAGAATCGGAGCAGGATTCCGGTTTCACCCCGGTTGAAAGACGGGTGAAACGATTTATGCCGCCGAAAACCGGCGGAAACGACAGATGTGTCGGCCTCAAAGGCCTGATGAGAGCTATTCGGTTTTACCGGAATGTTTCCGGAGAATCGTTGGAGGAACAATGTCTAAGGATAAGATACGGGTGCGGCTTCGCGGCTTTGATGTCGAACTTATCGACCAGAGCGCGAAATCAATAGTACAGACCGTGCAGAAATCCGGGGCGAAGGTCTCAGGGCCGATTCCCCTTCCTACACGGATTAACAAATTTACTGTACTTCGTTCGCCCCATGTAAACAAAAAGAGCCGCGAACAGTTTGAAATGCGGACTCATAAGCGGCTGATCGATATCATCGAGCCCACTTCCAATGTAATGGATGCGCTTATGAAGCTCGAACTGCCCGCGGGTGTTGATGTAGAGATTAAACAGTAGAGACATTAAATGTGCGAAGGGGCACGTTCCGGCGTTGCCGGATGACGACCCGAGTTCAAAATGTGTAGCTACCTAAGCGGCTTCGGCCGTTTAGCAATGGTGAGAGGAATAAGATGATAGGGCTTATTGGTAAAAAAGTCGGAATGACCCAGGTTTTTGATGAAACCGGCGTGGTTACTCCGGTTACCGTCGTAAAGATTGATCCCAATGTCGTTGTTGGACATCGGACCGAAGAAAAAGACGGCTATAACGCAGTGCTTTTGGGTGCCGGCGAAATGAAAGAGAGCCGTGTGACCAAGCCGTATGCAGGTCAGTTTGCAGAAGATGTCAAGCCCCAGCAGCGCCTGGTTGAGATCCGAGATTTTGAACAGGAATGCAAGATCGGCGACACCTTCGGTGCGGATCTTTTTAACGATATTTCTTTTATTGACGTAATCGGCACCTCCAAGGGTAAAGGTACCCAGGGTGTTGTGAAACGTTGGGGTTTCGGTGGCGGTAGAGCCACCCACGGTTCAAAGTTCCACCGGGAAAACGGTGCTACCGGTATGGCTGCATGGCCTTCAAAGGTTATCAAAGGACTGAAAATGTCCGGCCGTATGGGTAATGAACGGGTTACCGTACAGAATCTGAAAATTGTAAAAGTTGACGCAGAGAAACAGGTTGTGCTCGTTAAGGGTGCAGTTCCTGGCCGGAAGAACGGTACGCTGATTCTTCAGAAGGCAAAGAAAAAAGGTTAGGAAACGGTTATGGATAAGAAGGTCCTTTCAGTACAGGGAAAAGAAGTCAAAGATATCTCCCTGAATGACTCGGTGTTTAACCGGGAAGTGAGTGAAGGTGCTGTCTATCATGCCATCAGAAATGAGCTTGCCAACCTTCGCCAGGGTACCGCTTCTACCAAGACCAGAAGTGAAGTCCGGGGATCACACCGGAAACTCTGGAAGCAGAAGGGAACCGGCCGGGCCCGTATGGGTACCCGTCAGAGCCCCGTGTGGGTCGGCGGTGGCGCAGCATTCGGTCCCCGTCCCCGGGATTACAGCTATAAGATGCCCCGGAAGCTGAAGCGGCTTGCTTTTAAATCAATTCTGAGCATGAAGAATCAGAATGACAGCCTCATTGTTGTTGAAGATTTTGATGTGGAAAACGGAAAGACCAAAAATCTTGCCGGTATCCTCAGTAATCTTGGAAACGCAGAACGGACAGTCCTCATTGTGAAAGATGAAGACAAGATGATTAAGCGCGCGGGGAAAAATATCCCCTGGCTTACCACCCTCAGCTATAACAAGCTTCGGGCTCATGATCTGTTCTACGGAAAAAAAGTTGTTGTGCTGGAAAGCGCGGCCCTGAAGCTGAATGATTTTTACAGCGATGAGCCGGCGAAAGCAGCCGCAAAATAAGGGGAGATAGATGAGAGCCGATGAAGTAATTCTTGAGCCCCTGCTGACGGAAAAGAGCAACGGTCTGCGTGAGCAGAACAAGTACAGTTTCGTTGTCAGCCCCCGGGCGAACAAGATTGAAGTTATGAAGGCAGTTGAGGCCCTTTTTGATGTGAAGCCCCAGGGCTGTAACATCGTGAGTGTAAAGGGTAAGCCCCGGCGGGTTCGCTTTGCCGTTGGTAAAACTGCGAGTTGGAAAAAGGCGGTTGTGACTCTGAAAGCCGGAGACACAATATCCATTTTTGAAGGTGCCTAAAACGTAGGAAGATATTATGGGAACTAAGAACTATAACCCGACAACCCCTGGACTTCGCGGCACCACCGGACTGACCTATGAGGAAATCACCAAGGGTCGACCCGAGAAAGGTCTTACCAAAGGTAAGAACGGCAAAGCCGGTCGGAACTCCGCTGGACGGATCTCCATACGCCGAAGAGGCGGTGGTCACAAGCGGAAGTACCGAGTTATCGACTTTGCCCGGGATAAGCACGGTGTGCCCGGTGTTGTTGCCGCAATAGAGTACGACCCCAACCGCAGTGCAAATATCGCACTGGTTCAGTATCGGGACGGAGACAAGAGGTACATTCTTGCTCCCCGGGGTGTAAGTGTTGGTCATGAGATTTTGAGCGGTGAAGGTGCCGCGCCCAAAGTGGGTAACGCACTTCCTCTGGAAAATATTCCGGTGGGTACCACTGTTCATAATGTTGAACTGGAGCTTGGCCGCGGCGGTCAGCTGGTTCGTGCTGCTGGAGCTTCCGCAATCATCGTTGCAAAGGACAAGGATTACGTTACCGTAAAACTTCCTTCAGGCGAAATGCGGATGGTGTTTAAGAAGTGCTTTGCGACCGTAGGAACTGTGGGCAATATTGACCACATGAATGTAAGTCTGGGTAAAGCCGGACGTTCAAGATGGCTCGGTCGCCGTCCCAAGGTTCGCGGTGTTGTTATGAACCCCGTAGATCACCCCCATGGTGGTGGTGAAGGCCGGACCTCCGGTGGACGTCATCCTGTTTCTCCCTGGGGTATGCCAACCAAAGGGTATAAAACACGGAAGAAACGTAAGACTTCTAGCCGGTTTATTGTGAAGAGACGCAAGTAGGAGATTCGACGTGTCAAGATCAATTAAAAAGGGTCCTTTTGTCGCAAAGAGCCTCTATAAAAAAGTGAATGAGATGGCGAAAGGTGAGGGCGGAAAGAAGATGATTAAGACATTTTCCCGTTCATCAACCATCATCCCTGACATGGTCGGGATGACCATCTCTGTGTATAACGGAAAGACCTGGGTTCCGGTTTATGTGACCGAAAACCTTGTCGGTCATAAGCTCGGTGAGTTTGCGCCCACCAGACTGTTTCGGGGTCATGCCGGATCAGATGCGAAAGCTGGTAAGCGCTAGGAAGAGGAAGAAAAATAATGGCAGAGAAACGTGGATATAAAGCACACGCCCGTTATGTTCTGATCTCCCCAACAAAGGTGCGCCGGGTAGCAGACAATGTACGCCGGAAGAGCTATCCCGAAGCTATCGCCATTCTGGAAAACCTGCCCCACAAGGGTGCGAAGATTCTGCAGAAGGTTATTCAGAGTGCGGCGGCAAATGCACTGTATCAGAACAAGCAGCTTGATGAAGACATGCTTTTCATCAGTGAGTTGATGGTAAATGAAGGTCCCCGGATGAAGCGCTTGTGGAGACGGGGTCGCGGTCGGGCTGATGTTCTCTTGAAGAGAATGAGTCATGTGACTGCGGTAGTGGATGAAGTAAATAAGGCGGGAGTGTAACGTGGGACAGAAAGTAAATCCGATCGGTCTGCGTCTTGGTATTAACAAAACCTGGAGTTCCAAATGGTATGTGGATCCCAGGGATTATGCGGATACTCTTCATGAGGATCTGAAACTCAGGAAAGCTCTGAAAGAGCTGCCTGAAACCAGGAACGCCGACATTGCTGAAGTGGAGATTGTACGTCATCCCCAGAGGATCACGCTGGTAATTCATACCTCCCGGCCCGGTGTAATCATCGGAACCAAGGGTGCCACCATTGAAAAAATCGGTGCATCTTTGCAGAAGATTACCGGGAAAAAGATCCAGCTGAAAATTAAAGAGATTAAAAAGCCTGAGACGGACGCTCAGATCATTGCATTGGATGTGGCGAGAAAGCTGAAGGGTCGTTCATCCTTCCGCCGCACACTGAAAATGACTGCTGCACAGGCCATGAAGGGCGGAGCACAGGGTGTGAAAATCCTGATTTCCGGCCGGCTTGGCGGTGCCGAAATGAGCCGTAACGAGGTGATCAAGCAGGGAAGAATTCCTCTGCATACCCTCCGGGCGAATATCAACTATGGTTTCGCGGAAGCCCACACAACCTTCGGTATCATCGGGGTGAAGGTGTGGATCTTCAAAGGTGAAGTACTGAAGCGCGAGGCGAAAGAAGATGCCGGTGCTCTGGTTCGTAAGAAAAGAGAGCCCCGGGAAGGGAGAAAGTAATGCTGAGTCCGAAAAGACTGAAATATCGTAAACAGCAGCGTAACGTGAAAAACTCCCTTCTGGGAAAAGCCCAGCGGGGAAACACCATTGCTTTCGGTGAATACGCTCTTGTTGCCCTGGGCAACAAATGGGTGACCAATCGTCAGATTGAAGCTGCACGTATTGCCATGACCCGTCATATCAAGCGTGGCGGTAAAGTATGGATACGGCTGTTTCCCGATGTTCCCTATACCCGGAAGCCCGCAGAAACCCGAATGGGTAGCGGTAAGGGAAGTCCTGACGCATGGGTGGCTGTTGTGAAACCCGGCACGGTAATGTTTGAAATCGCCGGTGTAAGTAAAGAGTTGGCTTCAGAAGCTATGAGACGCGCTGCGTCCAAGCTTCCGATTAAGTGCAAGTTTGTGGTTCGGGAAGATCTGGAGTAGAAGTATGAAAAATTCATTTAAAGATCTGACCTTTGATGAACTGGTGCAGAAGCGGGAAGAGCTGAAGACCAAAATTATGGATGTTCGTTTCAAGTCTGTGGTTGGTCATGTGGATAATCCTCTGGAGAAAAGAAATCTCCGACGCCAGATTTCCCGGCTGAACAGTCTTATCTACAACCACCCCGATGTTACCGGTGACGAGTAGATCAGGGAAGTTGAGGAGAAAAGCTGTGGAAAATACAAAGGTTAAGAGAAACCGTCGTTCCTACACCGGTGTGGTGGTAAGCGACAAAATGGACAAGACTGTGGTTATTCGGGTGACAACCAAAAGAACCCACAATCTGTATAAGAAATATGTGACTTGGTCCAAGAAGCTGAAGGTTCATGATGAGGCTAACGATGCGAACACGGGAGATACCATCCGTGTTGAAGAGTGCCGACCCATCAGCAAGAACAAGACCTGGCGCATGGTTGAAATTGTAGAACGGGCTCGCTAGGCCATACTGCGAAGGTTGTAAAGGGTAAACGTATGATTCAGATGCAAACATATTTAACAGTCGCAGATAACAGTGGTGCCAAGCGGGTACAGTGTATCAAGGTGCTTGGCGGCAGCAAAAGAAAAACTGCTGGTATTGGCGACATCGTTGTAGTAAGCGTAAAAGACGCCCTCCCCAATGCGCCCCTGAAAAAGGGAAAGGTTGAAAAGGCGGTAATTGTACGAACCAAGTCATCCTACCGACGGCAGGATGGAACATATATCCGGTTCGATGAGAATGCCTGCGTGATTATCGACGCAAACCACAATCCCAAGGGTAAGCGCATTTTCGGGCCTGTTGCCCGGGAGCTTCGTGATAGAGACTTCATGAAGATTGTGTCTCTTGCACCGGAAGTATTGTAAGGATACGGGAGAACGCAATGAACACGTATACAACAAAGATTAAGAAGAATGACCAGGTAATGGTTGTTGCGGGAAGAGAAAAGGGCAAGACCGGCCGTGTACTCCGGATCGATCTGAAGAACGGAAGAATCCTGATCGAAGGCGTGAACATGGTGAAAAAGGCTGTTCGCAAGAAAAGCCAGAACGACCGCGGAGGCATCATGGAGGTGGAAGCACCTCTGCATATCTCCAATGTTCAGCTGGTGGGAAAGAACGGTAAGCCCGCGCGGGCCGGCTTTAAGCTCGACGGCGATAAGAAGGTTCGCGTTAACGCGAAAACAGGAGAGGCTCTGTAATGGCAAGTGCTGTACCTACATTAAAAGCTCTCTACACCGATAAGGTGCGAAAAGAGCTTCAGGATGAGTTTGGATACAAAAGCTCCATGCAGCTTCCCCGTATTGAAAAAGTTATTGTCAGCATGGGTGTCGGCGATGCTATCTCCAACAAAAAACTGTTGGACGTAGCGGTAAACGAGTTGACCCAGATTGCCGGACAGCGGGCCGTAAAGACCCGGGCCAAGAAGTCAATCTCTAACTTTAAGCTTCGGGAAGGCATGGAAGTGGGTGCGAAGGTCACGCTCCGTGGAAACAGAATGTATGAATTCATGGATCGTCTGATCAATATCGCCCTCCCCCGGGTAAAAGACTTTCGGGGTGTGAATCCGAATGCGTTTGACGGTCATGGAAACTATTCGCTGGGTGTAACCGAACAGATCATATTTCCGGAAATTGTATATGACCGGATTGAACGGATCAGCGGGTTGAACATCGCGATTGTTACGACTGCCAAGACCGATGTCGAGGCGAAAAGCCTGCTTGGCAAGCTCGGAATGCCGTTCAGGAAATAGGGGGAGACATGGCGAAGAAATCAATGATAAACAAAGCGCAGCGCAAACCCAAATATATGACCAGAAGGGTTAATCGCTGTAAGGTCTGTGGACGTCCCCGGGGTTATATGAGGAAGTTCCAGATGTGTCGTGTGTGTTTCCGGAAGTATGCCAGTGAAGGCCTGATTCCCGGTGTAACAAAGTCCAGCTGGTAAGGGAGTTAAGAATGAGTATTAGCGATCCTGTAGCAGATATGCTCACAAAAATCCGGAATGCCTCCATGGCAAGTTTTGAGAAGGTTGATGTGACTCCCTCAAAGCTCAAACTGGAAATTGTGAAGATATTGAAGAACGAAGGCTACGTGAAGAACTTCAAGAAAGTGACCAAGGATGGCATCGATGTCATCAGGGTTTTCCTGAAGTATGATGAAAATGATAAGCCGATTATTCACGGCCTTCAGAAAATTTCGAAGCCCGGACGTCGGGTGTATTCGGGGTATAAAGAACTGCCCCGGATTCTGAATGGTTATGGTACCCTGATCGTTTCCACTTCCACCGGTGTAACAACCGGACGCAAGGCGAGTGAGAAAAAGGTCGGGGGAGAACTGATCTGTTCAATCTGGTAAGGGGTAATACATGTCACGAATTGGAAAACTGCCTGTGGCGATCCCACAGGGTGTGGAAGTCAATGTAACCGACGACACCTTTACCGTGAAGGGACCAAATGGAAGTCTGAGCCAGACATACAAGCCCCTGGTAAGTTTCAAATCTGAAGATAATCAGATTGTTGTAACCCGGAAGAATGAATCCAAAGAAGCAAAAAGTCTTCACGGACTCTACCGGAACCTTCTGAATAACATGGTTATTGGAGTTACCAAGGGTTTTGAACGCGCTTTGATTATAAATGGTGTTGGTTACCGTGCCGAAGTGAAGGGACAGAGCATTCTCATGAATCTTGGTTTTTCAAACCAGATCGAGTATGTAATCCCCGAAGGTGTTGAGGTACAGGTAGAGGGACAGAACAAGGTTATCATTAAAGGTAACGATAAAGTTCTGGTCGGTCGCGTTGCGTCGGAAATACGCTCATTAAGACCCCCCGAACCCTATAAGGGTAAGGGCGTACGTTATGAAGATGAGCGCATCCGCCGCAAGGAAGGAAAGACCGGTATCAAATAATAGGGCATTGATATGAAGAGAATTGTTGAGAAAAAACAAAGACTGAATCGACGGAAAATGCGTGTCCGGAGAAAGATTACCGGTACCGCTGAACGTCCCCGTCTCACCGTTTACAAGAGTAACAAAAATATCTATGCCCAGGTTATTGACGATGTAAAGGGTCATACCATTACATCGGTCTCTACCCAGGGAGGAGAGTACAGCGCTCTCAAGGTAAACGTTGAAGACGCCGCAAAGCTTGGTGAAGCCCTCGGTAACTCACTGAAGGAACTGAAGGTGACGGAAGTCGTTTTTGACAGAAATGGTAGACTGTATCACGGAGTCATTAAAGCCTTCGCTGATGGTGCCCGGAAGTCCGGTATCAAATTCTAGGGAGGAATGATGGATCGGAGAAACAGAGGTCGCGATCGCGATCAAGACAAAGAATTTAGTGAAAAGCTGATCCAGCTTAACCGGGTAGCAAAAGTTGTAAAGGGCGGACGCCGCTTCAGCTTTTCCGCTCTGGTGGTTGTGGGAGATAAAAAGGGCCGTGTCGGTTTCGGGTTCGGTAAAGCAAACGATGTGTCCGAAGCCATCCGGAAGGCCGTTGAGAAGGGTAAGAAAAGCCTGGTAGTTGTACCCATTAAGAATGGTACGCTTCCCCACAAGATTACCGGCAAATACAAAAGCTCATCCATACTTATGAAGCCTGCCGCCCCCGGTGCGGGAGTAATCGCCGGCGGTGCTGTTCGTGCAATCCTCGAGCTTGGTGGTCTCAGTGACGTGCTCAGCAAGTCCCTGGGAAGTCAGAATGCAATTAACGTTGTAAAAGCCACCTTCAACGGTCTCGAGAACGTAATGGATGCTAAGAAAATTGCCAGCGACCGGGGTAAATCCCTGAAGGAGCTGTGGGGTTAAGCTATGAAGGTACGAATTACGTTGAAAAAGAGTCCCAACGGCCGGAAGCCCAGACACAGAGCTACTGTTGAAGCTCTGGGTCTGCGAAAGCTTAACCAGTCGATTGAGAAGGAACTGAATCCCATGATTCAGGGAATGATCAATACAGTTGATTATCTCCTTGAGGTTGAGGAGCTGAAGAAATGAGCATGTTGAAGAAACCTGAAGGTTCAACCCGTCGTCGCAAACGGGTCGGCAGGGGACAGGGCAGCGGCCTTGGTCTCACCGCCGGCCGGGGTGACAACGGTCAGAACGCACGCTCCGGCGGCGGAGTACGCCCGGGGTTTGAAGGTGGCCAGATGCCTCTGTACCGCCGGATTGCCCGCAGGGGTTTCAGTAACTATCCTTTCAAGACCAAGGTTGCCGTACTGAATCTGGACGCTCTGCAGCAGAATTATAAAAGTGGAGAAACCGTATCCCTCGAAAGCCTTGCAAAAAAAGGCCTGATCAAGAGCAGGGAAAAGAACGTGAAGATACTGGGTAATGGTGAAATCAAGAAAAAACTCAGCGTCGAATACATTGCGGTTTCCGAGTCTGCCAAGGCAAAGATAGAAAAAGCCGGCGGAACTGTAACAGAACTCAAAGTACTTGATACACAGGAACAGAACGATGGCGAATAATGCGTTGCTCGACATATTCAGAATCAAGGATCTCCGGGACAGAATTTTATTCACCCTGGGTGTGCTGGTAATTTACCGGGTGGGAACATTTATTCCCATTCCCGGTATCAATGTCAGCGCCATTCAGAATGCAATAACCGCCTCCCAGGCGGGAAGCGGACTGAGCATCACCGGATATCTGGATTTCTTCTCTGGCGGCGCATTCTCAAACTTTTCTGTTTTCATGTTGGGTATTATGCCCTACATCTCCATGTCAATTATCATGCAGCTGATGCTGCTGGTGTTCCCTTCCCTGAAGAAGCTTCAGATGGAAGAGGGCGGTTCCAAGAAGATTCAGCGGTATATCCGTTACGGAACCGTTGTGGTTGCACTCATGCAGTCTTTGGTAATTCGTCAGTATGCGAACAGCATTCCCGACGCCATTGCCCTGGATAACCGATTTGTGTTCACCATATTCGCCATGCTTTCAGTTACCGTGGGTACCATGTTTCTCATGTGGCTTGGAGAGCAGATCAATCAGAGAGGTATCGGTAACGGTATATCCCTGATCATATTCGCAGGTATTGTTGCGCGGATGCCCGGTGCATTCTGGTCACTGTATCAGGAAATGCTCAACGGGCTGAATCCGGTGTTTGTAATGCTTGCAATTCTGATGTTTGTCGCCGTAATTGTACTTGTTATTTATGAACAGCGGGGTCAGCGGAAAATTCCGGTGAACTATGCAAAGCGGGTTGTTGGACGCCGAATGTACGGGGCTCAGAGCACCTACATTCCATTCAAAATCAATCCGTCCGGGGTTATTCCGGTAATTTTTGCTTCTTCCATTCTGACATTTCCCATTCAGATCGCAAGCGGTCTGGCTGCGGATGTGAGATGGCTTCAGAGTTTGCAGAGATTCCTGAGTCCCGATGGAGCACCCTACATCATTATCTACACGCTCCTAATTGTCTTCTTTGCATACTTTTACACCCAGGTTTCCCTGAATCCCATTGAAATTTCTCGGCAGATAAGGGAGAATGGCGGTTCTATACCCGGTATCCGGGCGGAAAAGATGGAAGAGCATATGTCGAAGGTTCTCAATCGGATTATCCTTCCCGGCGCGCTCTTTCTGGCGTTCATAGCAGTCATACCAACCATCGCCCAGTCAGTTTTTGACTTTCCGGTTCAGGTTGCATACCTGATGGGTGGTACTTCCCTGCTGATTCTTGTTGGTGTTGACCTTGATCTGATGAGTCAGATTGAAGGGCAACTGCGAATGCATCACCACGATGGTCTTACAAAGAAGGGACGCATTAAGTCCCGGAACTTGTAAAGTAAAAAGGACGAATTATGAAAGTACGGGTTAGTGTTAAGCCAATCTGTGACAATTGCAAAGTTATTCGGCGGCGGGGGGTTGTACGCATTATCTGTGATAATCCCAAGCATAAGCAGAGACAGAAGTAGGAGGAGTTTGAATGGCTCGTATTGCCGGTGTAGACTTACCGAATAAGCACATTGAAATAGCTCTTACGTATATTTACGGGATTGGCCATACTTCCGCACAGGAAATCTGTGACAAAGCAGGAATTCCCAGAAATAAGCGTACAAATGAGCTTGATTCCGAAGAGACAAACGCTCTGCGCGGAATACTTGAAAGTGATTACAAAGTGGAAGGCCGCCTTCGGACGGAAATCAGTCTGAATATAAAGCGGCTTATGGATATCGGATCGTATCGCGGTCTTCGTCATCGAAGGGGACTTCCAGTCCGCGGGCAGCAGACACAGACAAATGCCCGAACCCGAAAGGGTAAGCGGAAGACCGTTGCAGGCAAGAAAAAGTAGTTACCCTGGAGGGTTAATCATTGGCTAAGGTTAGCAGAAAGAAGAAAGAGAAAAAGACGGTACACGAAGGACAGGTTCATATTCAGGCCACCTTCAACAACACAATTGTTACCGTATCCGATCTTCGAGGTAATACCGTTTCCTGGGCGAGTGCCGGCGGACTGGGTTTCAAGGGAGCAAAAAAATCCACTCCCTATGCAGCTCAGACAACAGCTGAAACTGCAGCTCAAAAGGCAATGGATTACGGATTGAGAGAAGTACATGTGTATGTAAAGGGTCCCGGTGTGGGACGGGAATCTGCAATCCGTTCCTTGGGAAATCTGGGCCTTCGTGTGAAGAGCATCAAAGATGTAACTCCCATTCCTCATAACGGTTGTCGGCCGCGGAAGACTCGAAGAGTCTGATGCCATCGGGGGTCAGTGTATTCTTTAGTATACATCCTATGCTTCAGAATACCGACCCTTCGCCGATAGTATGAGATAGAAGATCCAGTGGAACCAGGCGGGGTTCAGGTTCTTACAGTAATTAACCTCGCCTATACAACCAAGGAGCATACATGGCACGTAAAAACCTGTTAAAAGGTTTTAAAAAACCAAAGGGAATTACCTTCGAGCACAGTGAAGTTACTCCGGATTACGGTCGTTTTATTGCGTATCCTTTTGAACGGGGATACGGTACAACCATCGGAAATACCCTGAGGCGGATACTGTTGTCCAGCATACAGGGCTATGCTATCAGCGCGATCAGGATTACCTCCTACGATGCTGAAGGCAATGCTCACGTGCTGTCCAGTGAATATGAATCAATTCCCGAGGTTGTTGAAGATACATCAGATCTCATCAGCAGCCTCAAACAGCTTCAGATTAAACTCCCCGAAGACACTGAACAGAAAAATATTCTTGTTGAAGTGAAAGGCGAGGGAGAGATTACCGGAGCCAGTCTCGAAGTTGATTCTGAGATCGAAGTAATCAACAATGATCTTCATCTTCTTACGTGCATGCCGAATGCACATTTGGAGATAGAGGTTCAAATAGATCTCGGCCGGGGATATGTTCCAGCCGAGCTGAATGAAAACTATATCGAGATAATCGGAACCATTCCCATGGATGCAATTTTCTCGCCGATTAAGCGGGTTGTGTTCAAGACAGAGAATACCCGTGTAGGGAACCGGGCCGATTATGATAAGCTGACTCTTGAAATATGGACCGACGGAACTATCAAGCCTGACGATGCTCTGGCTGAAGCGGCGAAGATTGCCAAGGACCATTTTACCATATTTATCAACTTCGACGAGAACGATATTCTTGCCGAAGAAGATGTGGATGAAGAGAACGCCCGCATTCAGGCAATACTCGAGACACCCGTGGAAGAACTGGAACTCTCGGTTCGGTCCAGCAATTGTCTCAAGAATGCGAACATCAAATCCATAGGTGATCTCACCTCAAAAACTGAAGATGAAATTGCAAAAACACGGAACTTCGGGAAGAAGTCGCTCCAGGAGATCAAGGAAAAACTCAAAGAGTGGAACCTGAGCCTCGGAATGACGGATTACAGTTCTCTTCGGGGAACCACCCGGGTACCGGAAAATAAGGAAGATGTAAACGATGAAGCATAGAATCGGATTTAACCCCCTCGGCCGAAAGGCCAGTCACAGGGAGTCATTAACACGAAACATGGTTACATCTCTTTTTCGGTATGAGCGGATAAAAACTACCAAAACAAAGGCAATGGAAATCCGCCGGACTGCTGAAAAGATGATAACCCGAGCAAAAGAAGATTCCGTACATAACAGACGGATGGTCGGACGGAGAATAAAAGACAAGGAAATTTTGTCCAAGCTTTTCACCGATCTTGGTCCCCGCTTCAAGGAACGCAACGGCGGCTATACCCGGGTATACAAACTGGGTCAGCGCCAGGGCGATGCAGCGGAGATGGTTATTCTCGAGCTGGTGGATCGCTCAACTGAAGAGTAATCGAACAGAGCAGCATCACACAGCATATACGGTGGTCTGTACGTCAGTTTTGTAACAAACCGGCACACATACACTACCGCCAATCAAACCCCGGAGGATTCGTGGAATACGAAAAATCCGGGGTCTTTTTTTGCAGCATTCGCTTCACCGAAAAAGAGTTTTGTATTCCCGGTAAAATGTCGATATAGTATTAGAGGTGTTGTCCGGAATTAGTAACTATGAGCAATATTAAAAAACTTCTGATAAGTTTCACAGTCGCATTGATTCTCACTGCCTCTTTTTTGGTACTAGGCCAAACCGGTCTGTTTCAGAAAATCGAAACCGAATTTTACAATAACCGTGTCCTGGAAACAGTCGATGAATCTCTGAACGAAGTAAATGAAGTTTTTTCTCAATATGAAAACGGCATGCTTGAAAGGTTTCAGGAAATTCTTTCCGATGAATCTATCAGAAGCAGTTATGCCGTGAATCAGGTTCAGGCTGATATTAATAGAAGAACCGAAATTATCCAAAACCTGATCCGGGATTATCCGGCATTTGTCAGTTTCCGGGTTTTCGATGATGATTTTTCCCAACTGCATTATTCAAGTCGCCTTTCCGATATCCAATCCCGGGGAGCCTCAGGAATTCGGTACCTGCCGGTTGAACAGTTGGATATCAGCGTCGACAGCCTACGGGAACGTGCATCTGAAGTGGATCTGCAGTCAGATGCAGGAAAACGCCATATCAACAGCGAATTTCAACTCATTGAATATATGTTTCCTGTGTATAACAATGTTGATATATTCTCCGGCTACGCACTGGCCTCAATCAATACCAGTTCCCTCAATAACATACTCACGCGAAACAGACTGATCCCCTACGGACAGACGGTAAAAATCTTCCCCCCTGACGGGATGATACTGAATCCCCCCGAACAGTCTGAGAATCTTCTTTCAACTCTGGAAACGCGCTGGAATGCACTGATGACCCAAGAGGATATCACCTTGAATATTCAAAACCAGGGTGATGTGCTTGTCCGCATTGCTGAGGGTGAAAACATCAGCAGCGTATCTTTGATCCCTCTGGATGAACTTGAGTTTACATCAGCAATGAAAATCTTTTTATCTGCTACGCTGTTCTTTACCGGGTTTCTTGTACTGCTGTTATTGCTGAACCTCAGACAGGACAGTGAAGTTGTTGTGCGTGACAGAGTCAAACGATTCCAATTGGATCTGCTGAAAGAAGCGGTGGATAAAAAAGGCAACGTGGATCTTCAGAAATGGCAGACAGAATTGAGAGTTCGCAAGGACGATCTGAAGAAGCAGCTCACCAAAGGAATTTCCGACAGGGATTCCCAGCGATACGGCGAACTCATCGACAGCAGCTGGGAAGATATCCTGGATGTTCTGGGCAGCAGGCAAATGAACAACCAGCTGCAAAGCAGTGCAAATGTGAACTTCGACCCCGCTCATCTGGAACAACTTGTTGAGAATATCCTTGCCAGATTGGAGCATACTGGCATAAATCCGCAATATCTGGGCCGATCCCCCGGATCAACCCAGGGGGCTGACGCCGGGAAGCCCGCCCCGCCTTCTTCCGCCGCTCCAGACGACAAGCTGGAAGAAATATCCGAGGCCGCGGACGACTTGCAGCCGGTGGAAGACCTTGAGGCCGCGGACGATTTGCAGCCGGTGGAAGATCTTGAGGCCGCCGATGATCTCCAGCCTGTGGAAGACCTTGAAGCCGCGGATGATCTCCAACCGGTTCAAGAGCTCAGCGATGAAATCGGTGAAGAGAGCAGTGAAAAATCAGCGGAAGAGCCGACGGAGGTGTTGGAAGAAATTTCCGAGGCCGTGTCCCACGGTGAAACTGAACCCATGGACGATGCAGTTGCTCTGATGGATGTGGAAGGCGAGGATTATGCCGATTCCGGCGGCGATGATGACGGGAACCATGGACGGTATGAGAAGTATCTTTCAGAAAGCGGAAAAGAAGGTGCTGAAGGACTCCCTGCCTCTGCTATGGCGGATTCCGGAGATGGAATCGAGGAGCTTGTCAGCGGAACTGACTTTGATTTTCAGGAAACTTTTTCAGAGGATGCCCTGAGTGATGATGCCGATTATACCGATGTTGAACCTGAAACCGAGACCATCTATATCGATGAAGATGTAGAATTTGAGCAGGATGCTCAGGAAGAATCTCCCCGATACTTTGCGGATGATTCCCAACTGCAAAGCAGCCCCATTGTTCAGGCATTTAATGTGGATGAAGCTTTGGATAATATTCGTCTGGAACTGCCGGATATTGCAGAGTTTGATTTGGATATGAGGCCTTCGGAAGCCCAAAACCTTCTTGAACAGATGGGGGAGGATTCGGTGGCTCCTGCTCATGATGTAGTTTCACTGAAAAGCCCTGCTGTATATCATGGTATTTCCAGTCTTAAAGAGGGTGAATACCGTATGTTCGGCTTCGGAGGTCAGTCGACCATAGCAGTTCTTGATCAGGCGGTTGAAGCGGAGATAATCGGGTATGTGACTGATTTTGAACCCGACGATTATGCCGAACTTGAAGATTTGGATGAACTCCGGGATGTGGAGGATATATACACCGATGGAGCCGGTCTTGGCCAGCCAGAAGAATTGGAGGACGTTGAAGACCTGGAAGACCTGGAAGACCTGGAAGATCTTGAAGATCTGGGGGGTGTACAGCCCGCCCCGGGAGATAATGGCGAAGTTGTACTTCGGGTGAGCCTTGAAGATTTGCTCATGGAACAACATAGCCGCAGTCGTTCCGGTCCTGCCATTCGGGAGGATGCTGAAGGGACTCCGTATGTTTCCGATGAATTGTACAGTTCAGGAATTGCACCCGGGCGGAGAGACTTTAAGGACTTGGTGGATGAGATTGTTGGTTCTGATACTTCAGAGGATGATTCTGACAGTGATGAGTCCATACATAAGATTCTCCAGGCCGAGGAGTTGGATTTAGATGATATGCTTTCCCAGGAGCGTATTTCAGAAGGCGGAGATGATTTTGCCGATAAAGCCTTTTACCACCACCGCTCCTCCGAGGGCAGTCTCAGCACCTCTGAAAGAGGAATCGAGTACGACGATTTTGAGAAACAGTTCTCCAACCCTGCCAGTAAGAAACTTCGATCCATGATGAAGCTCACCAGACAGGTGAACGCCCAGTCTGCTGTAATCATCGATATTGATGAGGATGCTGATTTGAGCAATTCCATTGGTTTCAGCAAGGCGGATTTTTCAAGGATTTCAGCTGTCGATATCAACACCATGAAGCAGGTGGCCTCAGATCAGGAAATGCTCTATGTGGGCTCGTCCCGGCTTCATTCTCAGTTTCCCCTTTTTGCTTCTCAGAAGGAAAGGATTGCAGGTGCGTTTTTTGCTCCAGTCCACTATCAGGGGAAAACACAGGTGATGGTGCTGGGGTTAACTCATCCGGTTGACGACGTAAATGAGTTTGTCAAACGCAATTTTATGGTATAATCGAACTCAATTAAATATTTGAGGTCATTATGCAGAAAACATGTCGACGTTTTTTAATTCAAAAACTGAGTTATATACTAATCCGCCCCTTCGCCTGGCTGTTTTTTATTACCCGATACCGGGTCAAGTTTGAAATACCCCCTGAAATCAGAGATCTGAAAGGTTCATATGTTCTGCTGGGTAACCATGTGAATAAATGGGATCCGTTTATCGCAACTATCGGCCTGAAACGATTGGTGAACTTTATCGCATCAGATTTCGTTTTCCGGAAACCCTTTCTCGCCTGGCTGTTGGGGTTGCTGGGGGCGGTACCGAAGGTAAAGTTTCGATCAGATATGGGGTCTCTCCGCACGTTGATGGATGTGCGAAGCTGCGGGGGCATTATCGGAATCTTTCCCGAGGGCCACACCAACTGGTCGGGCAAAACCATGGAGATAACCCCTTCAACGGGAAAACTCCTCCGCCTTCTCAGAGCGCCGGTGGTAGCCGTGAACATACAGGGCGGCTATATTTCCGAACCCCGCTGGCATAGAGGTATTCTCGCACCGGGAATAGTGATGAAGTTTTCCCTTCTCTTTACTGAGAATGAGGTCCGAAGTCTCAGCATTGCACAGCTGAATGCCCGTTTGCAAATTGCTTTGGAACATAACGAGTGGGATTACCTCAGAGAACATCCCAGGGAGCTTCCGGCTGTGGACAGGGCGAGGGGTATTGAGCATGCGGTGTTCATATGCCCGGACTGCGGTTCCATCGGCAGTCTTCGAAGCCGGAATAATTCCCTCAGGTGCACGGTGTGCTCAGGTGAGTTGGAGATTAATCGTTATGGGTTTCCATCCGAAGCAACGTTTCAAAACAGTTTTCCCGATATTGCCCTGTGGGATCAATGGCAGCAGGACAGGCTAATTTCACTTATATCAGGCCAAACAGGACAGGCCATTTTTGAAGACGGACCAGCACGTTTTGCCTACGCCCCTGATGGTAAAACTTTCAGCCGGTTTTCCCGGTGGGGTACCCTGAAATTCAGCGGAACATCCCTTGTTTTACACGGGGAGGAGTCAATTGAGTATGAGATCCGGACTCTCTCCGGAATCGGGGTGCAGAACAGTGAGCAGCTGGAATTTTATGTGAATAATACTCTGACCACCATCGAATTCAAAGAGGATTTTGTATCTCCCTATAAGTGGCTATCAGCACTGAACCATGCACAGGTATTCCTGGGTGAAGAGGAGTAGGCAGGTGCAGGGGCAGACATGGTAGATTTTCCTTCACTGCCGAATGGCAGTGTTATGTTTCATCATGTGCAGGGCGATTACTGCTGACATCCTCTTGTTCACCCAGCCGGGATGAGAGGTAGGAGATAATTGCCGACCTGCCTTCCAGGGTTTTCTTTTCAAATCCGGGAAGGGGGGCGATTTCCTGTACCAGCCGGTCAAAGTTGTGGAAATCGTTGGGAATGGTCAGAAGCTGATCATCATTCTCACAGTAAATATACAGCATTTTTCCCTGTTTCCCCTGGGCGAGGCCGCAGTGACTGATATCGGATTTGGTCATTCGAATTTCTGATCCGTTTGAAGTTTTACAGATGATTTTGTCTTCAGTGGTTTCCACATAGCTTTTTTTATGCTGCATGAAATATCTGAAAAGCAGAAAGGCTCCGGCCAGAGAGAGAAGCCCGAAAAGAAGGCCGGACTCGCCTCCCAGGGCGACAAGAAGAGTAAATGCCGTACTGATAAGGATAACCATGACTGCCACTGTGAGAATCGCACGAGGGTTCCCACTCACTTTAAATCTGTATACCATGGCTTCACATATTAATCACTTCAGGAATAGGATACAAGAGTAACAGTATGAAAACAGAAATATTCACCGATGGAGGCTGCATCGGAAACCCCGGCCCGGGGGCCTGGGCATTCGTCATCGACCTGCCGGATTCCCCCATAGAAGATTCCGGTTTCGATCCGGATACCACCAACAATAGAATGGAACTTCAGGCGGTTATCAGAGCCCTTGACTACTGCAGAGTGCACCAGATTGATCAGGTGCGGATCCACACTGATTCACAGTATGTGAAAAACGGAATTTCCGACTGGATTCATAACTGGAAGCGCCGGGGCTGGCTTACCGCCGCAAAGAAGCCAGTGAAAAATCGGGATCTCTGGATGACCCTTGATGAGGTGAACGGCCATGTTCAGCCTGAATGGAGGTGGGTCAAGGGCCATGCCGGAATTGAACTCAACGAACGCTGTGATCAACTGGTACAGCAATGTATCGCTGCAAATCGCTGACTGACTTCCTCCGGACGCATGCCGGGGGCAGACCATCCTTCCGCATCTGTTTTCCCCTCCCATCGATGTTCCCTTCCTATCGATTTTCCAAAGCGTGCAATCAGGGGAAGTCTTTTTCCGGTTAATGCTGTGAGGGTCCGTCACATGCCGAGGGTTGCATTTCACTCCCTGATATTGTAAAGCGGGCGGACGCTGAATGACGGGGGGTGATGGATGGAGATTTTCAGTTTTTCCTCCACCGGCTATGAGGGAAAAATAGTCCAGGTGGAATGTGATATTCAGCCGGGACTTCCCAGCTTCACCATTGTAGGCCTGCCGGATTCCGCAGTGAAGGAGAGCAGGGAGCGTGTGCGTGCTGCCCTGGGTAGTCTCGGATGGAGATTCCCTCAAAAGAGAATATTGATCAACCTCAGTCCCTGCGATGTGAAAAAGATGGGCA
Organism: Salinispira pacifica; assembly: GCF_000507245.1. Classification (GTDB taxonomy): domain Bacteria; phylum Spirochaetota; class Spirochaetia; order DSM-27196; family Salinispiraceae; genus Salinispira; species Salinispira pacifica. Next base: position 956,826 of record NC_023035.1, read on the forward strand.
GCGGATACGATTTCGCCGTGGCAATGGCGATTCTCAAGACTTCAGGGCAGATACGTAAGTGCTTTGAGAACGAGCGCTGGCTTTTTTGCGGAGAACTGGGGCTTACCGGGCTGTTGCGTTCATCCCGGGACGATCTCGCCGCCCTGCTGTCATCCCAGGCTCAGGCATTTCATCGGATATGCATTCCCCGTGAATCTTTGGAACGGGCTTCGGCGCTGAACATAACCGGCCTGCCTCTTACAGGCATGGAAAACCTGGAGGATGCCCTGCAGCCGGATTCAGCACCGGAGGGCTACGATTCGGACCCCGGCGCCGAACCCCGCATGGTGCAGTGCCGCGCTGCCTCGGCCGATCATATTGAGCCGGAGCTTTTCTCCCCTCTTCTCCGACTGAAGCTGGCTGTCTGTGCCGCAGGAATGCATAATCTCCTTCTGTATGGTGCGCCGGGGTCGGGGAAGACAACTGCCGTACGCTATCTTTCCCGTCTCATGCCTCCTGCTCCGGGGGACCTGGTTCGGGAGCAGATGAAGATTCATCTGCGGAATTCGGATGCTCAATTCGGTACAACTGAAGAATGCGGGAACTGTTTCCGTGAACCTCATCACAGCAGTTCAGCTCAGGGCCTGCTGGGAGGCGGCCGTTCCCTTGGACCGGGAGAAATATCTTTGGCCCATGGAGGAATTCTTCTGCTGGATGAGGCCCCTGAATTTCACAGAAACGTACTCCAGAATCTCCGTGAACCCATGGAACAGGGCCGCATACGGGTGGTGCGGGCGGAGAGCAGCAGCATGTATCCCTGTGTGGCCGTGTATGCGTTTACCATGAATGTCTGTCCCTGCGGAAACCGGGGGCGCAATGATGCGCTGTGTCTGTGCAGTGACCGTCAGCTCCACGGATACTGGAGCCGGCTTGGGGGGGCGGTGTATGACCGTATAGAACTGCGCCATTATTTCAGTTCAGCCGGGGAGGCGGATTTCAGCCGAGCTGATGAGATTCTTGATGCCCTGGCTTTACCCCGGGATGAACAGCAACTTGCAGCCAGAATCCGTCTTGCAAGGGATCGCCAGCTGGAAAGAACAGGTAAAGGGTATTTCAACGGATATGCCGGCTGGGTGGATATACAGAAGCCTGAGAATCTTTCCCCTGAAGGCAGGAAGGTGTTCTCTGAAATGAAGAAAAACGGCGCCCTCAGTTCCCGCAGAGCCCTGAACCTGCTGCGAATCAGCCTGACCCTTCGGGATCTGGCTCCCGAATCCGGCAAACCGGGAATAAATTCTGCTCAGTATGGCAGGGAAGTGGACAAAAGCCATATCAGCATGGCCAAAACCCTGCTGGAGCCCCAGGCATTTTCGGAATTTCTTTAAAACCCCAGGGGTAACTGAACAGATCCCCATAGGAAAATGATCTTCTCTTTTGTATATTATTCCTATGAGGAAGAAGGATTTACGACAAAACATCATGCTGGTGCTTCTGGGCGGGATGCTTACCCTGATCCTGGCCCTGGGCTTCGGGCTCATCAACCTGCCGTGGCTGAACCGGGACGAACCGGTAACTATCGCCCGGGATGGGACGGAAACAGAGGGGAAATCCGTTCAGGGAATTCAGCCTGTGCTGGATCTGCAAAGCGATGACCCGTATATCAGGCCGGCGTTCGACGGAAGTGAGTCCCTCACTGAAGATGAATATAACAATATTCAGGTATATCAGATGAGGAATGAGGCGGTGGTAAACGTCAGCACCGAAGTGATTTCCTACTCATTCTTCTTCGAACCGGTTCCCCAGGAAGGGAGTACCGGCAGCGGCAGCATCATAGACAAACGGGGATATGTACTCACAAACGTACATGTCATTGAAGATGCGGTGGCCGTCTATGTCACCCTTTCCGACGGCGAAAGGGTTGAGGCGGAAATCGTGGGAAGCGATCCGGAAAATGATCTGGCGGTTCTTAAATTCGATCCGGGCGACAGAGATCTGCAGACAATTCCCCTGGGAGATTCGTCGGAACTCAGGGTAGGGCAGAAGGTTCTCGCCATCGGAAATCCTTTCAGTTTTGATCGAACCCTCACCACCGGAGTAATTTCCGGTCTGGGACGACCCATCCAGAATTCAAACGGTACCATCATTCAGGGAATGATTCAGACGGATGCTTCCATTAATCCGGGTAATTCCGGAGGTCCGCTGCTGAATTCTTCCGGCAGTCTTATCGGTGTAAATACCATGATTTATTCGCCCAGCGGCGGAAGCGTGGGAGTGGGATTTGCCGTTCCCATTAATACGGTGCGAAGGGTGCTTCCCGATCTTCTGGAATACGGTCAGGTGAACCGGGGCTGGCTCGACATTAACCCCATCCAGCTTTTTCCCGAACTGGTGAGCTATGCGGATTTGCCGGTGGACCGGGGAATTCTGATCAGCAGAATAGATTCCGGAGGCGAAGCGGCTGAAGCCGGACTCCGGGGCGGCAGCAGAAACAACGCTGTACGGTACGGAAATACCATTATTTATCTTGGCGGGGATGTTATCGTTGAAATAGACGGAACCCCCACCTATACAATCGCCCATCTCTACGAAGCGCTGGAGGATAACCGGCCCGGGGATGTGGTGGATGTGGTGTACTACCGCGGCGGCCGCCGGAGGGAAACACAGGTTGAGCTGATAAAGCGCCCGGAACAGTTTCTGCTGAACTGACGCAACATACCCGGCGGCTGTTGTACGCAGTCTGCGCCGGGTTTTTTCGGTAATCTGGGCCGTAGGTGCAAAAACACCGGCACGGAGTGAACACCAAACTACATCGGGAAACGCGGGGAAGTGAATGAAGAAATTTCAGGTAACATCAGGATACGAACCTTCGGGTGACCAGCCGGCAGCAATCAAGTCTCTGGTGAAGGAGTTCAGGTCGGGCAGTCATTTTCAAACACTGAAAGGGGTCACCGGTTCGGGAAAAACCTTTACCATGGCCAAGGTTATCGAAGAGCTGCAGAAGCCCACCCTCGTGGTCTCCCACAATAAAACCCTGGCCGCCCAGCTGTACCGTGAGTTCAAGGAGTATTTTCCCGATAATGCGGTGGAGTATTTTGTATCCTATTACGACTACTATCAGCCCGAGGCCTATGTTGCCAGTAAAGATTTGTACATTGAAAAAGACGCATCCATTAACGACGAGATCGAAAAACTCCGGCTGGCGGCCACCACCAGTCTCCTTGAGCGTCGGGATGTGATTGTGGTTTCCACCGTTTCCTGTATTTACGGACTGGGCAGCCCCCGGGATTACCGGGACATGAGGGTCCGTCTCGATACCGGAACCCAGCTGAACCTCCAGGAATTCCGGAGAGAACTGGTCTCAATGCAGTATGAGCGGAATGATTCAGTGCCCCACCGGGGAGTTTTCCGCATACGGGGCGACGTGATCGAAATATTTCCCGCCTATTCGGAGGACGGATTCCGCATAGAGCTGGAGTGGGAGGAGATAACCCGAATCAGCCGGATACATCCGGTGAGCTTCGATGTTCTGGAAGAGCTGGAAACGCTGATGATATACCCCGCAAAACATTTTGTAATGCCCGAAGAGTTAATGAAGCAAAGTCTGTCGGTGATCAGAGAAGAGCTTGATCACTGGCACGAATCTCTTCTTTCCCAGAACAAGCTGGTTGAAGCTCAGAGAATTAAAAGCCGGACAGAGTATGATCTCGAAATGATGGAGGAGATGGGATACTGCTCGGGAATAGAAAATTACAGCCGCCATCTCACCGGCCGAACCGAAGGAGAACGTCCGGCGGTGCTGCTGGACTATTTCCCTGATGATTTTCTCACCATCATCGATGAGAGTCATGTCACCGTCCCCCAAATCGGCGGAATGTTTGCCGGGGACCGGTCAAGAAAACAGAACCTCGTGGATTTCGGATTCAGGCTGCCTTCAGCCCTGGACAACCGTCCCCTCTTTTATGCGGAGTTCGAAAATCTGTGCAATGATACCCTCTATGTGAGCGCAACCCCGGGGAATCTTGAAGTTGAGAAAGCCGGCGGGGTGGTTGAACAGATTATCCGCCCCACGGGGCTTCTTGATCCGGAAATTGATGTGCGCCCCACCCGGGGGCAGATAGAGGACCTGTACGAGGAAATTAAGCTCCGGATCGCCGAATCCCAGCGGGTTCTTGTGACCACTCTGACAAAAAAAATGGCGGAGGATCTGACCGATTACCTGAATAATATGGGGCTGAGAGTCAGATACCTTCACTCTGAAATTGAAACCATCGAACGGGTGGAGATTCTTACTGAGCTGCGGCAGGGTAAATTTGATGTTCTGGTCGGGATCAACCTGCTCAGAGAGGGGCTGGATCTTCCCGAGGTATCACTGGTGGCCATTCTGGATGCGGACAAGATCGGATTTCTCCGTTCGGCAACCAGTCTCATCCAGACCATCGGACGGGCCGCCAGAAATGAGAACGGACGGGTGATTATGTACGCCGACAGGGAATCCGACGCCATGAAGGAAGCCATCTCCGAGACCAACCGCAGGCGGAGCATTCAGAAGGAATACAACCAGGCCCATGGAATAACACCCACAACCATCCGGAAGGCAATTCACGATATCCTCCAGAGAGAAAAAGAGGAAAAACGGGAGGATGAGCAGCGGAATATCGAAATTATCAAGTCCGATTTCAATATTATGGTGCCCGCCCAGCGTAAAAAACTGATCAAGGTGCTGGAGAATGAAATGCTGGAACATGCAAAAAATCTGGAGTTTGAGCAGGCCGCGGTGATCCGGGATGAAATAGAGCAATTACAAGAGATGTGATCCGTTTCTGCCTGCTACTGCCGCCACTCCAGCCGGAAAATTACCGGATCCACGGTTCCTCCGCTGATGTGGGGGTAGTACACAGGATCATCCCCTCCTTCCGTGGTCTGAAACATGTTTTCCGGACTTCGCCAATATGAATTCCAGCTCTCATCCAGCCGGGTGAAGCTGTATGCGTAGGCTTCCTGAAGGGTGAGGGCTCCGTCGGAGTTGGCATCGCCGTTCATATGGCCCCGGTCATTCACTGCCGATGCTTCAAGAAAAAAACCGGTAAAAATACCGTTGTCACGGTACTCATCCGGAATGTTAAGCTTGTCGGCATAAAAATCGGTCCACTCATAGCTGAATTCATCCGCACCGGCCGCAGAGATCATGCTGATTCCCCTGTATCCGTCATGTGAAAAAAAATCCCGAAAGGCATCCAGGTACCCGCTGCTTCCATCATCCGAAGGCGCTATTGGATGGCGATAATCTGCGGGAAGAGCATCCACCCCGTAGGTATCGGGGGGGAGAAAGCCGCCGGAATTACAGGCATCCATTACAATGCTCGCATGAAGGGCTGCTATTCCGCTCAGTTCAGTGTAAAAATCATCTGTGGAAAGAAGCCCGTCACTGGAACCGCTGCTGTAGTCGGAAAAGACCAGGTATTCCGTACGCTGGAAATCTCCATCGGCATCCAGGAATGTGCTCTGGCTTCCGTGTCCCGCATAATAAAAAAAGAGCACATCATGTTCGGTAATGCTGTCCGCAGCCATCCGGATATCCTCAAGCATTTCGCTCCTGGTGACTTGCGGACCGCTGTGGGTTGAGAGAATGGTATACCCCTGGGCTTCCAGGGTTTGGCGCATATCCACCCCGTCCTGGGCAGCAAAGGGCAGATCGTTGATATTGCTGTAACTGCCGATGCCGTATACCAGAGCATAGCGTTCCCCGCCAAACCCGCCGGTGAAGCTGCAGCCGGATAATATCAGCATACTCAGGGCGAACATTGCCGCAGTACGCATGCTCCTTTGAAAAAAGAGCTTCCACCCACCGGACCTGCAGCCGGGTTTCAGCCCGGAGGTCCGGGCATGCAGATTACCAGGAAAATCCGGCACTTGCGCCTCCTGTAATGAGAAGAGAATCATCCCCGCGAATATCCCCCCGGAGAAAAATCCCGCTGCGAAGACGTCCGCTCCAGTGCAGCGGCTCCCGGGTGTTCCGGGGGTCCAGCTTCCCGGGAAAGGGAGCAAAGCGGAAGCGGACGGCGGCTCCGGGTGAAAAAAACAACACCTTGCTGTTCAGAAATTTCCCGAAATTGCCGTGAAATGACACACCAAGCCACATGGGGGCGGCCGGTGTTTTTTCTCCGCCGGCCAGCCTGAAATGAACTCCCAGCCCGGCATCCAGCATGGTATCCCCCCGGACGCTGAGAACGGTACCTTCCGAAGCCCGTGGTGCAGGCGTGTAGTGAAAGGCAAGAGACGGAAATACAAAGAATCTTCCGGCCGCCTGACTGAAGGTAAGTCCTGCCCGTACATAGGCATTATATTGAACGGCCTTGAGGGACGGCCTGGAAAACAGGGTTACCCGGGCTGACTGCCCCAGTTCCCCGAATATCCCCAAATCCGGGGCCCTGCCATTGGAGGGCTGGGCGGAAAGTGCGGGGATGCTCAGTATGAACGCCATCAGGATCGCAGCTGCAGGCTTGCGGTATGTAGCAATTGAATTTATAGGCTTCATGTAATTTCCATTTTATCCTATACTGTTTCAGATTTCATCATCTATGAAAAATTGATCCGGAGGAATCGGGGTGCAGGCTGTAAAAGTTTTCCAACGTATATCCGTTTTCATGATGATACTGAGCATTCTGCTGATTTTAGGATCCTGCTCGGAAGAAAAGATTCCTGAATTATCTCTCCCTCCGACCCCTGTCCTATCCCTCCGACAGGATTGGGCGGTTATCCGCTTCAGCTATCTTCCGCTGTATACTGAAGCATCCATAGAATCCGAAGTGGCGGGGCTTGCCAGGCAGGGAGATGTCCACGAGCTCCTTGAACAGAGCCTGGAAACAGAACTGCTCTATTCCCGTCAGGATTACTGGTATAAAATCGCTCTGAATGATGATCACGGGGAGCATTCCTCTGCATGGGCTTTTGCAGCCGGGCTTGAGTTCTACTCAAGCAGAGACGAAGCGTTGAATGCATCCGGCCGGATGGCCGAGACCCAGGGGTTTTAAAGCTATGGCCGTCCGCGAGATGCTGATTTATGCCTTGCCTCCGTTGCTGGGTGCGGTAATCGGATATGTTACCAATGCACTGGCAATCCGCATGCTGTTTCGTCCGCTCACCAGAAAATTCTTTCTCGGCATTCCGCTGCCCCTCACCCCCGGAATCATCCCGAGACAACGGGAACAGCTTGCCCACAGCATTGCCCGGATGGTGAGCCGAAGTCTGTTCAATACCCAGGTGATACTCGGTCATATCCGCGGAGAAGCCTTTCAGCACGGGCTGGTGCTCCAGATCCGGCAGATTTTCACTCCAGGCAAGCAGGATCACCGGGGCGATTCCTCAACATTGGCCGGCGAAAACCCCCGGGGAAAAGCCGACGAAACACCCAGCGAAACATCAAACGAAACATCAAACGAAACGCCGGAAGCTGGGCCGCAGACCGTTGAAGATGTGGAGGCAAAAATCAGAAGCATTGAAAAGCTCCTGGTTCCCCTCCTTACTGCGGATGTAACCCGGAATCTTCTGAGAGTTCTCATTGAGCGGCTGTCCGCAGGGCTGGGAAAACGGGGGCTGGACACAATTCTTCCTTCACGGCTCTATGAAAGCGATTCTCTGGAAACCCTGTTTCGAAATCTCATTGAGGGCAACGCATACCGAAAACTCAGCTGGGCATTGGTGCTCTGGCTTCGCCGGCATGAATCTGAGAACACCAGAATCAGTGAATTTTTCACCAGGGTGCAGCTTTCCCGAACCATGCATGTCATTGACAGATTCTATACCCCCGGGGTCAACGGACTCATGGCGTTTCTCAGACGCCCGGATATCCGCAGGGAGCTGGTACGCCGGGGCAAACGGATTCTTTCAGATATTTTGCTCAGACTGCGGCCCGTACAGCGGATGATGCTCAGTGCAGGTCAGTACGATCGTACCCTTGAAGAGAACATGCCGGATATTGTCAGGGATCTTCTTCGCACCCTGGAAGACACCCTCCGTTCCCGGGATAACCGGGAGAAAATCCTCATGGCCCTGCATCAGTTCATTGCAGAACTTCAGGGGCAGGGCCTGAAGGACGTGGAGAAAACCTACGGCATAGTTCTCAGCCGCAACCTGTACCGGATGCTCAACCGCTTCCGGAGTATTCTGCTCCAGGGGGATGCTCCCCGCAGGCTGGCAGATCTGGTGAGCAGGGGCGTACTGGGGAGCGGCAATGTGAACGACATACTCTTGCGCATAACATCCATGGACCTGGAGCACATCCTGATGAAGCTCTACAACGGGTTCTATGAAGTGCTGGACTCCCCCGGTCGGAGAGAAGAGTTTCGCAGCCTCATCCAGGGAATTATTCTGGAAGCCCGGCAGCAGGGGGAAGCAAGCCAACAGTCACCACCCGCCGGCACAGACGGGACAAAAGGCGACGACAGAGATGTTCAGAAGGATTCCGAGCTTCCCGCAGCCGCAGCCTCAGTTATAACGGGAATTCTGGAGGGGGCGGTTCCCGTTCTGGTTGAGCGATTCGATGTGTACCGCATGGTGGTGGACAGGATCAACAGTCTGGACATAGAAGAAGTTGAGGGTCTGCTGCTGGGAATAATAGCCAGACATCTGAAGTATATTAATATTTTCGGGGCGGTGTTAGGTGCTCTCATCGGCGGACTGCAGGTGGTGCTGAGAATCGCCGGTATTTAGCCGACTCCCGTATCAGCCCTGGAAGGCCGCAGGACGGTTAATCTATGTGTCTGACTCCCGTCGGTATGGCAGAGAAATGGAGAAGCGGCTTCCTTTCCCGACTTCGCTTTCCACCGATACAGACCCTCCATGCACCTGGGCGATATGTTTCACAATGGCCAGACCCAGGCCCGTTCCGCCCAGAGAGCGGCTTCGGGCCCGGTCTACCCGGTAAAACCGCTCGAATAGACGGGGAAGATCCCTCTTTGGAATGCCCGGACCGTTATCCTGAACGGCAATGTTCAGGGTTTCCGGCTCCGCCGGTTGGGCCGGGTTGAGCTGAACTTCCAGAAGCACCTCGCCGCCGGGGGTGTTGTATTTTACTGCATTTTCCAGAAGGTTCACCACCGCCTGCTCAACCAGAAACGGGTTGAGCATCAGCATGGGAAGATCGGGCATTTCAAGGCGAAGGTTCACCTCCCGATTCCGGGCTTCGTCTTCCACCAGCTCCAGGCATTCCTTCATCAGGCCGGCGATATTGCAGTCCTGCATATGAATGGTAGCTTCCTGCTGCTCAATTTTTGAAAGGGTGAGAAGATCGGTTACGATATGTTCCATTCTGCGGGACTGCCGGAGAATGATGGCCATAAAGCGCTCAACTTCCTGGGGTTCTCTTGTTCCCGAGAGCAGGGTTTCACTGAAGCCCTGTATGCTTGTAATGGGGGTTTTGAGCTCATGAGATACATTTGAAACAAAATCCCGGCGGATTTTCTCAAGTCTGGTGATTTCGCTGATATCATGAAGAACAATGAGAATTCGTCCCCCCGGGGTTTCAGGAGGGTCAACAAATACGCCGTTCATATACAGACTGCGGAAGCCTGAACCGTCAGGATCATATGACCGTATTTTCCGGGTCAGGTTTTTTCGGCCGTGCTCAAGAGCTTCAACGGCGGAGTTCAAATCCGAACTTCGGAAAATATCGGTGATGCGGTATCCCTGGCAGGTCTCTGCAGTTTTATGAATACCAAACATATCCAGAAAGGTCTGGTTGATCATGAGAATCCGCTCACCGTGATGGATTACCAGCACCCCTTCCTGCATATTGGAGAGAATGCTTTCAAGCTCTTCACGCTGATTCCGAAGGACTGAAATCCGCTTGTTAAGATTGGAAGACATCCTGTTCAGTGCTTCTCCCATTTTTTCCAGACCGCTGTCTGAACGGATACGCAGTTTCCGGTCCAGTCGTCCCGCCGCATAATCTTCAATGGAATCCTGAATCAGGGTCAAAGGCTTGTTCACCGTATTAAGCACACGCAATGAAAAGACAACCAGGGCTGCAAGCTGGAACAGAAGAGTGAAACTGATCACTACGGCTGAGTACGCTGTGAGCTGAGAAATGTAGTTTTGGCTCACCACGCTGTGGGCCAGTATATCATCGCCGCCGCCGGATATGATTCGGGCCGCCCCGTACACATGGAAGCGGGGATCTTCACTGTCCCGTGAAGAAAAACCGTCTTCTCCCCGGACTGCTTCCCGAATCTCCTCAAGATTTCGCAGATAGTTATCGCTGGAGAGTAGGTCCTTAAGGAAATAAAACCGGGTCAGGCTGGAACTGTGTCCGCTCCCGGACCGGATATCCACCGGGTTTATCCGGGGAGCCAGACTGTTGGTCACATTATCCGGATTTGACTTCAGCTGCTGCATTTCCATGCTGCCCAGAAGGGAAAAGAGACGGCCGCTGACCGAAATATGGTGATGCAGCACTTCCTCTATTTCCTGCTGAATCTTAACCTGAATCTGCACGGAAATACTGCTGATGAGAATAAATGCAGCCAGAAGATGCACCGCGAACAGCAGGGGCAACAGCCTTTTTTTCAATGTGGTATCTAACATCATATGTTCCGCCGCTGGAAAAAGGGGTAATGGTTGATTACTCTTCCTGGGGCTTCATCCGGTATCCCACGCCCCGGACCGTCTCTATGTAATCCCCGTGGGTACCCAACTTTTTTCTCAGACCGAGAATCTGAACGTCAACCGAGCGTTCGGTGACAGGATAATCCTTTCCCTTTACCGCATCGATGATTTTATTTCTGGAGAACACCCAGCCGGGGCTGCGTGCCAGGAATTCCAGGATTGCGAATTCTGTGGCCGAAAGGTCGATTGCTTCAGCACCCATAAAAACTTCATGACGGCTTACATCTATCAGAATATCATGAATCTTTATCCGGTCCTCCTGGCTGAGGGTTTCAACCTCACCCCGGACCCGTCGTAAAACAGATCGGATTCGGGCAATAAGTACTTTCGGTGAGAACGGTTTGCTGAGGTAATCGTCGGCTCCCACCTCCAGACCGGTGATTATATCAGAATCTTCGGTTTTTGCAGTGAGCATAATCACAGGAATATGCGAGAGCATATGATCCTTTTTCAGCCGCCGGCATACTTCCAGGCCGTCCAGTCCCGGCAGCATCAAGTCCAGGAGGATCAGTGCCGGGTGATGGGAAGCTGCCATGGAGAGGCCTTTTTCGCCGGTATCTGCGGTAAAAACAGTGTATCCTTCCCGTTCCAGATTGTACCGGATCAGCTCCAGAATATCCGGTTCATCTTCAACGCACAGTATGCTCTCCTTGGCCACATCCTCTCCTTCTGCAAAGTGTAATCAGCCTGCACTGCAGGGTTTCGTCAGTTCAGTTCCGAGTGATTTCCGCTGCTGGCATACACAATCCATTCACAAATGTTCGTGACATGGTCGCCCAGCCGCTCCAGGAAACGGTTGAGAAACAGAAGCGTGCCTCCGGCCTCAACTTTATCCGGATCCTGTTTCATCATGCTGATAATTTTGTTGTACAGCAGCTTGTGCTGCTCATCCAGCTGATCGTCCATCTCTGCAGTTTTTCTTGCCAGTCGTGAATCGAATCGGGAAAAAGCAGTGAGGCTTTGATGTACCATCTCAATGCCTTTTTTGGTCATCTTTTCAATATCAGGCAGCAGGCTGTCCATGGTGGCCTGGTCAATGCTTTCCAGGCTTCTTGCCAGATGCCGGGCATGATCCCCGATCCGTTCCAGATCGGAAACAATCTTAATTACTGTCACGAGATTTCGCAGGTCGCTGGCCACCGGCTGCTCGGTAGCAATGATCTTGGTGCAGTGATCTTCGATTGTGCTCTGATACGTATCAATCTGAAAATCATTCGTAATCACCTGTTCAGCGAGTTCCGCATCCCGATGTATTAATGCATTAATTGCTTTCTGAAGGGATTCTTCCACCAAGGTTCCCATCTTCAATACCTGCTGATAAACCGCGGTAAGTTCTTCATTCAGCTTTAATCGATAATCCATATCCTCTCCTCAGAAGCAGCTCACATGTAACAATATTCATGTTAGGACAATTGTTAGGAATATGTTAGAATTCTGTTAGATAGAGCTGTCTTGAAAACCAAGTATACAGCGCTGTCATCCGGTTGTAAAAACTATTGCTCAGTTTATTCTGAATGCCGAAGATTTTCGGGGCTCTGAGACTGGAAAATGCATAGAAAAGCAAGTGATCTCCCATGGGAATGATTCGCAGCTGCAGCTCCAGCGCTCCCGGGGCGGCAATGCGGATAAAATTATAGGTCATTGGATTGATGTTGCGAATGGATATTACACCCGGGGTGATTTCCACCGAGTACAGATTATCCCCGAAACTTGCATCCTCCTGACGCATGGTAAACCGGCTCGCTTCCTGAAGGGAGCTGAACACCGGGTCCGGCAGCGCAGTCATATCATCCTCGCTCTCCACGATGGTTGAACTGAGATAAAACTCCCGCATCCGTCCTCTGCTGGCGGAAAAGTAATCCAGACCCGCAAGGGTGGATATCCTGTGCAGGAGATTGAAAATTTCCAGTTCAAGTTCGTCGGCACTGAGCTCCCGGGCCATATTTTCCGGAAGCTTCAACGCCATGAGCATTTCGATGGCGAAATTGTTGTTTTCCATCAGGTGCTGATTCCTGACCTGTCGGGCTGCCCGCCGGTCCGGCAGAACCCGGGGGATAAAATCTTTTCCATGCCGGTAAATCAGTTCTCCTGACTCCAGAAAGCTGCTTCGCTCAACTGGGCTGAGCTCAGGCAGGGCTTCAAGAATGTTTCCCTCAAGAGGAAGAGCGGCGTTCACCCGGAAATCCCCCCGGGGTATTCCTTCAGGGGCCAGCCGGGAGGCATCCTCGGCCAGGGGCTGCTGGCTTAAAGCGGTCACCGGCAAAAGAAACAAAATAACTGATACAATCGGCAGATACGGGGTTTTACCCGGGCTCCTGTGCAGTAGTGCTGATTCCCGTCCTGTTCTGCGGGATGAAAAGTAATCCACGTATGCTCCTTGGGTATGATGATTATGTGGTGGTTCCGGGCTGAGACAATGCATTTCGGCCTGGAAGCGGAAAGCCGCTTCCAGGAAACTCAATACAGAATTATTGAGTGTTTGCCGCTTCAATGCTACTATCCAGCAATATCCTGAGAAATATAACGCAAATATGGAAAAAAAATCACCGGACTTGATCATGAAGCAATCCCGAAAACGGACATATGAATTTGATGGAAACTGCAGGGATGAAAACCGGGATGAGAACCGTGTTAAGAACCGCAGGGATGTAATCCCCAGGGCCGATTAACGTGGATCACAATGGAGCGTATCATGATGAAGACGGGAAACGGAAAGATATGAATGATAATACACAGAGGTCAAACACCCGGAAAAACCCCTCCCGTCCGCTGATGGCCTTTACCGGCGGGGGGAGCGGGGGTCACGTATTTCCTGCCCTGGGGGTGCTGGATGAACTGGGGTCAGATTTTTCCCGGAAGTACCGCCTTATCTGGCTGGGATCATCCGGAGGAATTGAGGAGCGGATCGTCACGGAACAGGGGATCAATTTCAAAGGCCTGCCAGCGGGGAAGCTTCGCCGCTATCTCTCCCTGAGAAACCTCTTTGATGCCCTGAAATTCTTTTCCGGCATTGTTCTTGCGCTGCTCTATTTTCTGAAAAACAGACCTGTTCTGCTTTTTTCCAAGGGAGGATTTGTATCCGTCGCTCCGGTAATCGCCGCAGGACTGCTGGGCATACCGGTAATCTCCCACGAGTCGGATGTGGACCCGGGGCTGGCCACCCGGATCAACCGGCGCTTCACCAAAGTTCAGTGCATCCCTTTTCCCGAATCGGCCCGGTTCTACCCTGCCGGTCTTCGGGTGGAGACAACCGGAAATCCCGTGAGAAAAGACATTCTCCGGGGGGAGAGGTCCCAGGGGCTGAAGATTGCCGGCTTCGACGGTACCCGCCCGGTTCTCCTGGTCCAGGGGGGCAGCCTCGGAGCCCGGCAGATCAACAGCTTTATCCGTGAACACCGGGAGGAGCTGCTTGCCCATATGGATATTATTCACCAAACCGGGGAAAAGGATTCACAACGGCTCTCCTCGACGGAGGACTTCCAGGGGTATTTTGCCCGGCCCTTTTTCTCCCGGGAATATCCGCATATCCTTGCCGCAGCGGATCTTGTCCTTTCCCGTTCCGGGGCCGGTTCGCTCTGGGAGCTGGGGATCACCGGGAAACCTTCATTTTTCATTCCTCTGACAGAGGGGGCCCGGGGAGATCAGATGCGGAACGCCAGGTATGCAGAGGAACGGGGAGTGGCCCGGGTGTTTCACCAGAAAGATCCCGGCTGCAAAGGCCTGGATGAACTCGCAGGGGCCCTGATCACGGCTGCCGGTGATGCCGAGCTGCGGAAAACCATGGCCCTGCCATGGAGCGAAGTGGTGCATCCCCATGGCGGAAGAAACATTGCCGAAATAGTGCGGGAATTTCTTCCCGAGGAGGAAGTATGAACATGAGTCCCCTGGATATCGTCTTTTTACTGGTTCTTGCTGTGATAGTGATCCGGGCAATGATACGCGGGTTTGTGGAAGAGTTCGGCTCGGTGGCAGCCTTCTTTCTGGGGGTGATGGCGGCTTTTCTGTTCAGCGGTCTTGTGGCTCAGCTGCTGGAAGGAGTTATGGGGCAGACGGTCTGGAATCAGGTTGTGGCCTTCCTGGGGCTGTTTATCCTCACCTATCTTCTGGTCAAACTGTTCGAGGCCGGGCTCCGGAACCTCATTGAGCGTGCTGAGCTGGAAAACCTTGATCGGGCTCTGGGCTTTTTTCTGGGCCTGGTGGAAGCGGTGCTGGTGGTGTTTATTCTGGTATTCCTGCTGTACATTCAGCCTTTTTTCGAGGTTGATGCCCTGATAATGGAGAGCTGGTTCGGCAGGGTTCTTTCACCCTTCTTTCCATACGCAGCAGAAATGATCACCGGAGGTCGCGGCTGATGTTTGAAAACATTCTGCATCAGAAACGGACGGTGGGTGTTCTTTCACATGATATTCAGTCGGGAACCCTGCCCAATTCCATACTCATTACCGGAGGAATTCACAGCGGCAAGCTCACCGCTGCGCTGGAGCTGGTGCGCACCCTGAGCTGCAGTCAGCCTGATGCTCCCTGGAGCTGCGGCTGCTCCTCCTGCCGCCAGCACCGCCTTCTGGACAGCCCCTATCTGCTGCTCACCGGAAGCCGATATTTTGCGGATGAGATCCGGGCGGGGGCTCATATGCTCCGGAACCGGGATTCTCTTCCCCTCCGCTTTCTCTTTTACCGGAATGTGAAAAAGCTGATCCGAAGGTTCGACCCGGTACTTTGGCAGGACGACGCGTCCAAACTGAATAAGGCGGAAAAACTCATCGAGAAACTGGAGGAGCTTGCAGCCCCGGTACATCCCGAAAACGGTGCCGGGGAAGGCAGCGTGGAGGTGCCGGATCCCGACGCCCTGGAATCTCTGGTGGATGAGATAGTGAAGCTTCTCCCCGCAGACGGGGTGAATGTGGATATGATCCGCCGGGCAAACTACTGGGCCCATACTGCGGATACCAGCAGAATCAAGGCGGTGATTATTGAAAACGCCCATGAAATGAACGACGCCGCGCGAAACGCATTTCTCAAGACCCTTGAGGAACCTCCCTCCTCGGTGTATTTCATTCTTCTCAGCGACCGCCCCGGCGCACTTATTCCTACAATCCGCAGCAGGCTGCGGCAGTATTCTCTGGCACCCAGGGGACGGAGCGAATATCAGGATATTATTTCCCGGATATACCGGGCGGAACATCCCGGAGATTACAGCAGCCTCCAGTCCTTCTTCATTGACTGCGCCAAAGGCGGTCTTGAAGCACGGAAGCATCAGATAGAACTGATGTTCACCATTCTGGATGCCGAACCTTCCCGTGCCATCCGGGCCAGAGACGAACTGGCTGAGATTCTGGGTTCAGACCGGAGCGAACTGCGCCGCCTGGTGATTCTCTGTCTGGACGAGCTGAAGGAGGCGGGTGTGCATACATCCCGGGTGCACGCCCTGCAGAGAAGACTGGAAGAAATCCACTTTTCCAGTGAAATCTACAATATCCCGGTAGCCTCAGCCCTGGAACATGGGTATATTTGACACAGATTATGCGAAAATTCATACAGCGAGCCCTGAACAAGCTTTCCAAACTCGATAAGCAGCAGATTCATGCTCTGATTTACGACCTGGCCAGGGAAAACGAGCACATGGAAGTTGTGCTGGATTCCCTCACCGACGGAGTTCTGGTTTCCGACAAGGATAACAGACTCATACTCAGTAACAAGGCCGCCGAACGGATGATCCCGTTTCGGGAATACGATATGTATGAGAAGATAATCTGGGACGTGGTGGCCGACCGGGATATTGCCGAATTCATTCAAACCACCATTGAGCGTGAGGAAAGCATACGGGACAGGGAATTTACCCTGGATAATCTGGGGAATACCCGCATTCTTGCCCTGAGCATCATGCCCCTGGTACGCAGAGGCAGGGTCCGTGGAAATGTTGTCCACATCGAAGATATCTCCGAAAAGCGCTGGAGCGAGGCAAGGCTCAGACGGGCCGAAAGTCTCGCCAGTCTCACCACCCTTGCCGCCGGGGTGGCCCACGAGATTAAAAATCCATTGGGGAGCATCGGCATCCATATTCAGCTGATGCAGCGTACCCTGGACGCCAACGAATCGGTGAAGTCCGATGATGTGCGCTCCTATCTGGATATCGTGAATGAAGAAGTTGAGCGGCTGAACCGTATTGTGATGGATTTTCTCTTTGCGGTCCGCCCCATGGATATTCATCTGGAAGATCATGATCTGAATGCTCTGCTTCATGAGATCATGGATTTCATGAAATACGAAGTGGAAGAAAGCGGTATTCAGCTGAAAGAGGATTATCAGGTGGATATCCCCCATATCCTGCTGGACGAAAAGTTTATTAAGCAGGCCATTCTGAATATCGTGAAGAACGCCATCAATGCCATGAGTGACGGGGGCAATCTCACCCTCTCCACCCGATGCCGGGGGGATGAGGTGATCCTGCGCATTATCGATACCGGGGTGGGCATGAGTGAAGAGGTGATGGAGAAGATATTTGAGCCCTATTTCACCACCAAGGATTTCGGCAGCGGCATAGGACTTACCATAGTGTATAAAATTATGAAGGAACACCGGGGCGATATTTCGGTGATCAGTCAGGAGGGCAGGGGAACCACCTTTACTCTGAGTTTCCCCGTGCCTCCGGGCCAGCAGAACCTCATCGGCGAGACCCCGGGCGAGGCCGGGAACATCGAGAACTCCGGGAACAGAGACAGCTCCGGGGAGGATCAATGAAATTCAGAATTCTTGTTGTAGACGATGAAAAAAATATCCGGGAGGGGCTTGGAAAGAGTCTCGAACTTGACGGATATGAGACGGTACTGGCGGAAGACGGAACCTCAGCCCTGAATATCATGGAAGAGGATGAGATTGATCTGGTGATCACCGACCTGAAGATGCCGGGAATGTCCGGGGATGAACTGCTGAGGCGGGTTGTTTCCGACTGGCCCAGTGTTTCGGTAATAATACTCACCGGCCACGGAACCATAGAAACTGCGGTCCAGTCCATGCGCAACGGAGCCTTCGATTTTCTCACCAAACCGGTGAACCTGGAACGTCTCTCCATGCTGGTGAAGCGGGCCCTTTCCTCCAGGGAGCTGGTACTCCAGCACAGAGCCCTTCAGGAGGAGCTGAATCAGCGCAGACAGAGCTCGAAAATTCTGGGCAAGAGTCCCCAGATGCGCAAGATTCTCGATCTGATCCGGCAGGTTGCCCCCACCCGGGCCTCGGTGCTGATCACCGGCGACAGCGGGGTGGGGAAGGAACTGGTTGCGGATGCCCTCCATGCCATGAGCGACAGACGGGAAAAATCTTTTGTGAAAGTCCACTGCGCCGCCCTCTCCGAATCTCTTTTGGAAAGTGAGCTGTTCGGTCACGAAAAAGGAGCCTTCACCGGAGCGGTGAACCGCAAGCGGGGGCGCTTTGAGCTGGCCCACATGGGCAGCATCTTCCTGGATGAGATTGGTGAAATCAACCAGACGGTTCAGATCAAAATTCTCCGGGTTCTTCAGGAGAAACAGTTTGAACGGGTGGGCGGCGAACAGACCGTGGACGTGGATGTGCGTCTTATTGCCGCCACCAACCGTGATCTGAAAGCTGAAATTGAAGAAGGAACCTTCCGGGAAGATCTCTATTACCGGCTGAACGTAGTGAACATTCATGTGCCGCCCCTGCGTGAAAGGAAGGAAGATATTCCGCTTCTGGTGAGTGCCTTCCTGAAAGAGTTCAGTGAAGAAAACGGTAAGAGCATAATGGGGATTGATAACAAAGCGAAGGCGGCCCTCTATAATTACGAATGGCCGGGAAATGTGAGGGAGCTTCGAAACAGCATCGAATCGGCGGTTGTGATGAGCAGAGGGGATTTTATCACCCCCGATGACCTGCCCCCTCACATCGGAGGGGCCGGGGACGAGGATTACATCCGGCTGCGGATGGGAGTTTCTCTTCCCGAGGCGGAGAAACAGATTATCAAGGAGACCCTGCTGGCGGAACGTGGCAACAAGAGCCGGACCGCCGAGGTTCTGGGCATAGGAAGAAAGACACTGCACAGAAAGATCAACGAGTACGGTATCGAATCGCCCTGATCTACCCTCCGGCTTTCAGAATCTCAATAATGCGTTTATACGATTCGTTCAATTTGGTGGTCACCTCGGTGGCAATGGCCTGCTTCTCGGGGCTTCCGGCGAATTTGTCGGGATGATACTTGATCAGCAGCCGCTTATAGCTTTTTCGTACATCTTCCTCGGCTGCTCCGGGTTTGAGCTCCAGATTGGCATAATCCCTGGCCAAACCTTCGGCCTGCTTTCTCCGCAGGTCCTCCTGCCAGGCCCGGTCGCCGGTTGAGTCACTGCTCTGCCTGCGGCCATCGTCTCCCGGAAAACTGTGGTTTTCGGTTCCCAGAAAACTGTCGAGCTCAGACCAGGCATCCTGGAAGTCAGCATCCGGCTCACGGGTAAAATCGGAAATAACGCTTCTGGCCAGACGGCCCAGCCGGTTAAACATTTCGCTCATCTGAAAACTCCATTGCACTCAACGGATCCGTTTACCGGAGGCTCCGTTACGGCTTCATACTGATATTTCATTCCCGCAAACCCGCTCATCAGTCGGCAAAGAGGGCGTCATGCAGACTCTGTATGGCGCTGTCCAGCTGATCCTCGGGAACCACCAGGCTCAGGTTGATATCCGAGCTTCCCAGGCTGATCATCCGCACCGGAATATCCACCAGGGCCGAAAACACCCGGGCGGTGAACCTGGACTGCTTCCACAAATCCTGCCCCACCAGGGAGATGATCGCCTTGTCCCGTTCCACGGTGACCGTGGAAAACTCTTCCAAAGCGGATTTTACTTCGGATATCCGCTCTGCGTCTTCGATGGTCAGGGATACAGAAACTTCTGAAGTGGCCACAAGGTCCACGGGAACGCGGTATGTTTCGAACACCTCAAAAATCCGCCTGAGAAAACCGTATGCGTTGAGCATCCGGGATGAGCGTACGTTGATGAGGGTTACGGCCTTCTTGCCGGCAATGGCCTGAATTCCCGTGTTGCTGCCGCTGATATGAATGCGGCTTGCCGGTCCTTCGGGATCCCCGGTGTTTTTCACCCACACCGGAATCCGTTTCTCCACCGCAGGCTGAATGGTTGAGGGATGAATCACCTTTGCACCGAAATAGCTCAATTCTGCGGCTTCGTCGTAGCTCAGCTCACCGATGGTTCTGGCGTTGGGAATGAGTCTGGGGTCTGAGGTCATAATGCCGTTCACATCGGTCCAGATCTGAACTTCCTCCGCTTCCAGGGCAGCACCGATAATCGTGGCGCTGTAGTCCGATCCTCCCCTGCCCAGGGTGGTGGTTGATCCCTCGCTGTCGGAGGCGATAAACCCCTGGGCCACAAAGAGCAGGCCGGGGCCTGTTTTGATCCGGGTTGTAATGGCCTGGCGGGTTTCCTCTTCCAGTACGCCGGCTTTTCCGTGGCGGCTGTCAGTCTTGATGATCTGCCGGCTGTCGATGAAATGTACATTCAGGCCCTTCTGAAGAGCCCGGTAATATATGAGCGTAGTGGAAAGCCGTTCCCCGAAACTGAGAAGGGTGTCCATGGATCTGGGACTCACCTCCTGGATGAGACTCAGACCGTACATGAGGCTTTCCAGTTCCCGGAACAGCCTGTCCACTGCGCCTTTGCCCTCCTCGTACAGGGGAACCTCCAGGAGATCCACCAGTGCCGAGTAGTGCATGTTCCGCAGATTGTCCAGTTCACCGCCGGCGCTGTCCGCCTCACCCCGCTCGGCCAGTCCGGCCATCCGAAGCAGGGCATCTGTGGTTTTGCCCATGGCCGAAGCCACCAGCACCACTCCCCGGGACAGTTCTTTCTCCGCAATATCGAGAACCTGGTTAATCCGCCTGGCGGAACCAACACTGGTTCCGCCGAATTTCTGTACAATCAATGCGGGTATCCTATGAAATATACCCCAAGGCCACCATGGCTTCGGCATTCAGAATCGCCGCACCTGCTGCGCCCCGGACGGTATTGTGACCGAGAATGGTCATTTTAATATCCAGTACCGGGCATTCTCTCACCCGTCCGACCACTGTGCTCATTCCCCCCTGTAGCCAGATATCCCTGGCGGGCTGGGGCCGGTCTTCCTGCTCAGTTACCAGTATAGGAAATTCCGGTGCTGAATGCAGCTTCTTCTCCTGAGGCATACCCCGGAAATTTCTCAAAACTTCCTTCACTTCATCCACAGACGCCTTTTTCCCCAGCTTGATGGAAAGGGTTTCGGTGTGACCGTCGAAAACCGGTACACGGGTGCACTGGGCGCTAACGGGGAAGGGGGCATGATCAATGTGATCCCCCGCCAGGGTACCCAGAATTTTCTGGGGCTCGGTTTCTACCTTGTCTTCCTCACCGCCGATGAAGGGTACAACATTTCCCAGAATGTCGATGCTGGGAACACCGGGGTATCCGGCTCCGCTGATGGCCTGCATGGTGGTTGCCTGTACGGCTTCAACGCCGAAGGCCTTGTGTAGGGGTGCAAGGGCCATGGCGATAAACATGGTTGAGCAGTTGGAATTTGTGATAATTGCACCCTTGTAGGGCTGCTTGCGGATAATCTCGAAATGATCGGGATTGATTTCCGGAATCACCAGGGGCACATCTTTATCCATCCGGTGATTTTTTGAGTTGGAAATGACGAAATGTCCTGCTTCGGCGAAGCGGGTTTCGGCCTCTCCGGCTACGGAGCTGTCCAGTCCGGAGAAAAGGATGGTGCTCTCCAGAGTTTCATCCAGGGATTTTACAATTTTTCCGGCAATATCTTCGGGAACCGGTATGTCCTGTTTCCAGCTTGCCGCTTCGGCATAGGGTTTGCCCGCAGAGCGGGGGGATGCCACCAGTTCGCGGATTTCGAAATGGGGATGGTTTTGAAGCAGCACAATAAACTTTTGGCCCACAGTACCTGTGGCGCCGAGAATGGCAACGGGTATCTTACTCATTATACCTCCAATGGTTTTGAGATCCGTATTTGTCTACCTGTTATATGCAAATATGCTAACTTTATACGTCAACATTGCTCATTGTCAATGTAGGCCTCGGGGAGTATACTCACCTGAAACGTGAACAAATGAAGGAATGTCCGGACAGCCGCGTAAACCTGTCCATATTCCCGGCAAGTCCGGGGTTCACTCTTTGGAGGCTATCATGAAATCGGAATTTATTGCAGATGTGTACCACGCAGCCGCTGAAATCAGCAAAACCACCGGCTACCGTCCCAAACTGGGAATGATTCTGGGCTCGGGACTGTCCAGTCTGGCGGAAAGCTATGAGTGCACCAAGGTTCCCTACGGTGATATTCCGGTACTGCCCAAACCGACCGTGGAAGGGCATCGGGGCGAACTCTATATAAATGAGGATATTGCAATCTGCTCCGGCCGTTTTCACTACTATGAAGGGCACAGTCCGGATAATGTGGTGAGCACAGTGGCCCTGCTGAAGGGGCTGGGCTGTGAACGGCTAATTGTCACCAATGCCGCAGGGGGAATCAACACCGGGTTTTCTCCTGGGGATATTATGATCATTGAGGATCATATTAATCATCTGGGATTTAATCCACTCATGGGACCCAACCCGCAAATAGACGGAACCGATCTGGGCGCCCGCTTCCCGGATATGTCCCGGGTCTACAGTCCCGCTTTCGCCGCAAAAGCACAGGAGCTGGACGGTGATCTGAAACAGGGCGTGTACATTGCGGTTACCGGTCCAAGCTATGAGACACCCGCTGAAATCCGGGCCTTCTCCGCCATGGGCGCAGATGCGGTGGGCATGTCCACCGTGCCGGAAGCCATTTTCGCCCGGTATCTGGGCATGGAAGTGGGGGGCTTGAGTCTCATTACCAACTTCGCCGCCGGTCTGGGCCACGAGGAACTGCATCACGATGAAGTGGTGGAAATCGGCCGGAAAGCCGCTGACAGAATGAAAAAACTGGTGGCCGGTCTGGTGGACTGGTGGCTGAAGGAATAGGCCGGGCCTGCCCCCCTCTCCGCCGAAACCATGGTATCCGCTGATTCACGAATTCCCCAGCATATCGCACATCTCATGAGGGAGACCGTATCCCAGGCCCGGAACCGGGAGGTGCTGTTCGTCTGTACCCAGGACGAGGAAGGCATGCTTGCCAGCGCCAGGGCTGTGGCCCGGGGTAACGACGGCATGGTTCCGGCTCCCGAACCCCATATGCGGGAAGGTCAGGTAATCGTCCATAATCATCCTTCCGGAACCCTGAATCCCAGCGACGCCGATGTGTCTGTGGCCGCACGGCTGGCCTCACAGGGTATCGGAAGCTGGATCGTGGATAACAGCGTGCGGAATCTCTACATCATCACTGAAGCGTATGAAGCGCCGAAAAAAACCGAGCTGGACTTGCAGCGTCTGGCGGACATGCTGCTGCCCGGCGGCGGTTTATCCAGGCTTCAGCCCGATTTTGAGCCCCGGGACCCTCAGCTTGAAATGCTTGAAGAGGTGGTGAAAGCTTTCAATGAAAATCTGATAGTAGTCAGCGAAGCGGGCACCGGGGTGGGAAAGAGTCTGGCGTATCTCATCCCGGCAGCCGCCTGGGTGCTCCAGAACCGTGAACGGGTGGTTATCTCCACCGCAACCATCAACCTGCAGCAGCAGATTCTCGAGAAGGATATCCCCACGGTTCGCCGGCTCTTCAAGGATTCCGGGGGTGATGAGATCAAGGTGGTGCTGGCCAAGGGGCGCAACCAGTATCTCTGCCAGAGCCGGCTGCAGGAACTTATTGAGGAAGAGGGGCTGTTCGGCGAAGAGCAGCTGGATGAGATCAGGCGATGGGCGGAGGTAACCGAGACAGGGGACCGCAGCGACCTGCCGTTTAACCCCGATCCTTCCCTGTGGGCCCGGGTGAACTCCGACGCCGATGCCTGCAGCGAACTACGCTGTTCCCGCCGGGGAAGCTGTTTTCTCCAGAAGGCCCGGAAGGCTGCCGCCTCCGCTCATATCGTGGTGACCAACCATCACCTGCTGTTCGCCGACCTGGCCATTCGAAAGGAAGGGTTCGGACAGGATGCAACTGTCATTCTGCCGGCTTTTCAACGACTGATTATCGACGAGGCCCACAATGTGGAGGGAGCGGCAACCAGCTATTTCAGCGAGGAATTCAACCGCTTCACCCTGCATAAATACGCCAATATGCTCCTGCGCCAGCGACGCAGCCGGGCTGGGGGAATTATCCCCTCCCTCCGAAAAAGCGCCGGCGTCCGTTTTGAGGGTGCGGAGGCATTGCTCCAGTCCATGCGCAGCAGGGTGCAGGAACTGGACGACGCCCTTCTTCCCTTCCTGGATCAGCAGAACTCCCTGCGCTTGGCGGCGGATCCCAATGAGCTTCCCGGAAATCATGAAAAGAGCGAGCTGGAGACCGTGCTCTTTGAGCAGCTCGGAAGATTTCAGCAGTCTGTTCTGGATACCGTGGAGCTCCTGGCTGACGAGTTCAAAAGTCTTGACGATTCGGACAGCGACGAGCCCAGAATCGCAGAGCTGCGGATCATGATCCGCCGTCTGGAGGGGGTGGCAAAAATCTGCGGGGATTTCCGGGAATATGCCACCCGCCCGGACCTGGTGTACTGGCTGGACCGGCGACGAAGCTCCGCCGGGGATCGCTTTGTTCACTTCACCGCAACCCCCATCGAAGTTGGACCGATTCTTCAGGAAGCCATGTTTGACCAGTACGAAAGCATCGTGCTCACAAGTGCAACCCTTTCGGTGAACAAATCGATCCAGTACTGGCAGCGGAGGGTGGGGCTGTTGAACAACGACAGGCTCGTGTTTAAAAGCATGGAGAGTCCGTTCGATTACAGCCGCCGGGTGCTGCTGGGGGTTCCCAACGATGCCCCCAGCCCGTCGTCGGGGGAACAGTACTCCTCCTGGCTCCAGGGTTTTGTGATGCGGATGCTGGATATCTCCGAGGGCCACGCGTTGATTCTGTTCACCAGCTACTCCATGCTCACCCAGGTGTACGAGTACTGCAAACCCCTGCTAGTTCAACGGGGTATCACCTGCTTCAGGCAGGGGGACGATGACCGCAACCGTCTGATGAGCAGCTTTCAGAAGGAAGTAAGCTCGGTGCTCTTTGCAACCCACAGTTTCTGGGAAGGTATCGACGCCCCCGGCGACGCCCTGAAACTGCTGATCATCAGCAGACTGCCGTTCCGGGTACCCACGGAACCGGTGCTACTGGCCAGAACAGATGCAATTCAGAGCCGGGGGGGGAATCCCTTTTTCGAATTGAGTCTGCCCGAGGCGGTGATGAAGCTGAAGCAGGGATTCGGAAGGCTGATGCGCCGGAAGAGTGACAGGGGCGTGGTGCTGATTACCGATAACCGGGTGATTACCAAACGCTACGGGCGGAACTTCATCGACTCTCTGCCTCCGGCCCGGCTGGTTGTGGAATCTTCAGACCGTCTGGCGGGGGAAGTTGAGCGGGTTCTCTACGAGGATATGGATTCCTGAGCCCCCATTCGAACCGCGTCCGACCGCCGGTCTTAACCACGTCCGGCCGCCGTACTTCACTGTAGTCATAAAGCCCAACCCCCATACCGGAACGAAGTTCCACCCGGGCTCTGAAAGCAGATAAACTGAAAAGCACACAAGCCGGAAAAGCACAAAAAAAGAGCTGCCTGATAATATCAGACAGCTCTGTTCCGCATCACATGGGATGCAGGGACACTTTCAAAAATCATGATTTTTGAAAGATGTGTCCGGGGCTACTTAATGATTGCAATAATGTCGGAGAAGCTCACGATGAGGTGATCATCACCGTCAATTTTTACCTGGGTTCCTGCATATTTGTCATACATTACCCGGTCCCCCACCTTCACAGTGATCACATCGGTGTCATCACCGATTGCAGTTACTACCGCAGTTTGGGTCTTTTCCTGGGCAGTCTGAGGGATAAACAGACCTCCGGAAGTTTTTTCTTCGCCGGCTTCTGTCTTAAGAAGTACCCGGTCGCCTAGGGGCTGTACGTTCATACCCGTCCTCCTGATTGAGTATACATGACGTTGTCTATTTGTATGGTGGAAATATACGCAACATGGCTTTGTTGGTCAAGAAAAAGCGTACCTCAGAGGACTCTTTCAAAACAGCACTCTGAACATCCGTCCGGAGAAGGTGTGCCGGGCCGCTCCCCGCTCTATCTTACATATGAGGCGTAAATATAAGGCATTTTGCCTCCGATGACCCACAATTACCCCGCTCCCCAACCAGATGAGTCATTATGATACAACTCTTTGCAGCTGTGTATGCTCTGTGTCAATATTCCGCATTGTGATATTATCAGTGGATAGCAATCACAAAACGTGATATAGATAAGTTGTTGTATGGTAGGCATATATCAGAAATAAACAAAAAAATCAGACTTGGCACGGCAATTGCATTAAATGTTGATATACAGGAGGACTTCATGAGCCAGGCAACAGAAAAGCGTATTAACGGTAACACCAAAAGTAATGATGAAAATATTCTTACCATGTATCTGAAAGAAATAAATAAAATCCCCCTTCTCTCCCGTGAAGAAGAAGTGGACCTTGCCACCCGTGCCCGGGACGGTGAACAGGCGGCCAAGGACAAACTTGTCCAGGCAAACCTTCGCTTTGTTGTGAATGTTGCGAAAAAGTATCAGAATCAGGGCCTTCCCCTCACTGACCTCATCAGTGAAGGAAATATCGGCCTTCTGAATGCCATTGAGCGTTTCGATGTGGATAAAGGCTTTCATTTTATCTCCTATGCAGTATGGTGGATTCGTCAGGCCATCCTCAAGGCGATCTGCGAAAAGAGCCGGATGATCCGTCTGCCGCTGAACAGAGCCAATGAACTTGTACAAATAGAGAAAGCCCGAAAAGGCATTTCCGGACGGGTGGGTGAAACCGAAGAGATTCGGGAGATCGCCCGGACACTGAACATGGACGAAGAACATGTAACCGACCTGGTGAATATCAGCCGGGAACATGTTTCCCTGGAAACACCGGTATACAAGGAAAAAGACAGCTCCATGCTCAGCGACTTTGTTGAAGACAATGTGAATGCACTGCCTGAGGATCTGGTACTTCATGATTCACTGAAAAATGATATCAACAACATCCTCACCACCCTTACCGAGAAGGAAGCTGAAATTATTCAATTCCGTTTCGGATTGAACGGCTATGCTCCAATGAGTCTCAAGGAGATTGGTGACCGTTACAACCTTACCAAGGAACGGATCAGACAGATTGAGAAAAAGGCCATAAAGCGGCTTCAGCATCCCACCAGAAGCCGATATCTCTCCTCCTATGTTGCCTGATTGCATCTGATTTTCCCCGTTCTTGTATGTACGGCAGCCTCCGGTATCCTTTTCCGGAGGCTGTTTTTTTTACCGGATATTCACTATTCTGATCGATATGAGCGATCCATATTTTCGGGTGCTGATCAATCCCCATCGGTATCCCCGTTACATCAAACGCCTGAAGAAAAAGATCAGGAAGGTACCCGGCGGGCGGATTCAGGAAGCCGGAAGCAAGGAAGATTTTTCCCGGGGCATCCGAGACTTCCTGTACAGTGATGAGAAGTACCTTCTGGTTTGGGGGGGCGACGGTACCGCCCATCTGGCCATCAACAGCTGGATGAAGCATCTTGAGGAAAACGATCTACCCGGTGATTCCGGCGGAGGTAAACCCGGCGGCCCGAACAGCAGCGGTGAGACCGGCAAAGGCGACACCGGCCGAAGTAATTCCGGCGGCGGCGCTGCCCTGCCCATGGATCAGAAAGCCATAGGTTTTCTCCGGGGCGGCAGCGGAAACGGCATACAGGACTCCTATGAAGTTCCCTTCCTTCTCTCCAGTCAGATATCAACCTACCTGCAAAGCATGCAGCAGGGCTACACCCAGCAGGTGGATCTGCTCACAGTAGGCAGCGGCCGGGAGCTGCGGTATGCCCAGTTGGCGGGCACCGGTTTCGATGCGGAACTGCTGAGAAGACGGGAAGCGGCTCTTGCACGGCGGGGCGGAAGGCCCAGCGGTCTCGCCCAGTATCTTAAGGGAGGTCTTTCCCTTTTCCGGGAAGATTTTCTTGCCCGGCGAAACAGCTTCCATCTGATCATGGAAAATGGAAAGTACGCCCTGCGCAGCACCCGGGCCAATGCCGAGCTGGGCTTCACCCGGCTTGAGTACGAACAGACCCCTCTGATGATCGAAGCGGGAACCCGCCCGTTTTACGGCCGGATGTTCAAGGTCTGTCCCGATGTGGTGTGCAATGACGGCAGGATGGACGTGTATCAATTCATGTTTGAAAACAAATGGCAGATCCTCTCCAACCTTCTGCCTCTCTGGAACGGGTGGCATAACCGGATCAACCGGAACCAGGCGGAGAAGGGACGCCCTCTCATCGAACGCTATGAAGTGGAACGGCTGAAAATAATATCTGCTACCCCGTTTTTGTATCATATTGACGGTGAATTGGAAGAATGCAGGGAACAAAACGGAGAATACTCCCTT